>PDZT01000005.1 GCA_002753105.1 Deltaproteobacteria bacterium YD0425bin50
TGGAATAACTTGGAATCAACAAATTTCTGGAAATCAATATCACTATTATCTGAAAAATTATCGGTCGTAATAGAACCAAAAGCGTATAATTTTTCTACGTCATAGTCCTCACAATATTTAGTAATTTTATCGAGGCTATTTTTAAGTAAGTTATTCATCTCTGTATCTCTGTTAGTCCTTATTGATCACTTGCTAATAGTGAGAAACCTTCACCATAACAAGATGTAAAAAATCATACCTATTCAGTAACTTGGATGGCTATCTTGTTGAGTAGGCATAATTAACATATGATACCCGTAATCAAGCAAAATATCTGTAGCCTTATCACTTCCAAACTCTCTTACTGCTATTTTCATTTCTTCACTTTCTGGAGCTGTTATATTAATCCATAGTGTTTCAGTATCTTCGGGACTCTCTGTAACATCAATGAGTGAAACTCCGGGATATTTTTCACGGATACAATCTATTAATTTTGTAATTAGTTCTTCTTGTTTAAAATTTATCTTCATTTTTTTAACTCCTGTTCAATTAAATTTAGCATTTCCTCTGCTTTACGAATTTGCCGAAATGCTTCCTGTTTGCTCACATTTTCATGTTTATAATCAGCTTGATCTCTGACAGACTGCATTTCTAACAAATAAGATTTTAATCTATTTGGGAAAATTTTTTGTCTTTTAATCAGCTTTTCACTAAAATCCGCTTGAACTAATTTATGATCAATTTTATCTCTTTTTATACCTTTATGCAAGAGCACTGCAATAGCTGCTTGAAATGCAGCATAATATGCACGATTAGCACTAGCATCATATAAGGCATTATCAAAGCATAGTTGAGCAGCATTCAAATTATTTTTTGCCTTATTGAAAAAATCAAATTTCATTCCTGTTATTCTGCAATTTCAATTTTGAACAATCCGATACAGTAATCGGATTCGGTGAAGGCCAAACCGATTCATCGACATTTAACTGCTTTACATGCTTTTCTTTTATCCGCATCCGCAATAACTTGGTTCTTTTATAAAAATCCTGTAAATTTTCAATTTCTCTAACTACTTTCTGTATTTTCGTCATTTTCCAATGCCTCAATATCTGCAATATCTTGCTTTGAATTTCTTAAACGTTTCATCCATATTAGATCTTCGCGACTTGCAATACATATCAAGCCATATTCCGTCTCATCAATAACAGCATTTTTAATTATTACTCTATGTCTATCTTCATTGCCTACCAACAAGTCTATTGTAAGGGAATCTTCGCATTCAATTTTAGTCAATCTGTGAAGTGTGATATTTGTACTCTTAAAAGTCCATGGTTTTGCTTCAAAAATATATCCCATACTTTTTAAAATGGATTTGAGATTATCAATATCTTTCGCAAACAACAGAAGATCAATATCTTTGGTGTATCTTGGCTGTGTATGAAACGATAATGCAATCCCCCCAACAACTGCATAATCAATCTTTGCTTCATTCAGTTTTTTTATGATAGAAAAGAATTCATCGTATATATTTATTGTCATTGTTTACTATTTTTTTAATTAAGGTATGTCAAAATCAATTTGCATTATTCTGCCTATCTTTTGCCTGTTGCTGTAATGTTTCAATATCAACACGCATATTCACAATCATCGCTTCAAGATTCCTGACGTGATTATGCGTTAACGTTAATTCCTTTCGAAATTTTTTCGCAGTTTCGCGTACGTATGTCTCATGTGTCTCATTGATATATCTTTGGATAGTGTAATTGAGTTGAGACTGTAATACATTATTCTTAGCGTTTATCTTTTGAGTTAATTTCTCAACCAAACCAGCATATATCAATTCCCAGTATTTCTCAGATGATACTGGCTTATAATTTGTTGTTCGGTTTCGTTTTTCAAAAAAATCTTGTGGATCGGCATAAATATGCATAATTTTTTGAATAATCGCATCAGCAGTTATAGGACTGGGCAATATATATCCCGCTTCAACGCCAGTCATCCGTTCTGGAAATGCACCAATTTCCGGAACAATAACAACACATTCATTTAACCAGCATTCCGAAAGAACATAACTATACGTTTCAGGCCATAGGGCAGGAATCATCACCAACTCAATTCGATACTGATCAATTAAATGCGGCAGGTCTTTCCGATCATATATGCCAGTAATACTATAATCCTGCTCATTGCGATGCGATTCTTTATCTGTACTTCCAATCAATATCCATTGAATGAGCAGGTGTTGCTGTCTGGATATCGTAACACATTCATCAATAATCCTTCTTCCCTTTTGGGGACTAATCCCGCCAATTATTCCAACCCGAATGATATTATCAATCCGATCTATAGGCTCTCTTTTTCGAACTGCACCATATTCAAAATGATACATTACCTGAAGAGGTAATTCAGGGAAAAAACGATGAATAATCGTTGCTGCAGACTGTGAAGGAACAATGACCTTTCGTGCTTTTTGTAAAAAAGCGAAATGCTGTTTCCGCCATACAGCAATATCAATCGGTGCTAAAGTCTTTTGTGCAACTTCAGATAAAATCTCACAGTTACTACAGCCATGATCTGGGTTAAATCCACAATAGTAATGGATACGGTCAATGTAACCTGTTGGATTTGGACAAATACAATAATAATCATGCAGCGTCACATCGTATGACAATCCCAAAACCATTGGCAATGATACGATATCTGGATGATAGCCTTGAATGTGATGAAAATGAAGATGCTGAATGTTAAAATAGTCGATTACCTCTTTCATTCGATACAACCAATCGTAGCTATCTAATAAGATTGAAAATTCTTCGCCTTGATTTGCTGCCTTGAATACGACACCCCTGCCTTTGGGTTCTAACTTAAATGCTCTCCAGCCTTTCTGAAAAAAAAGCAATGCCAAATCTTCAATGTGTCGGGATGTCCCACCGCCTAATCCATGATCAATCAATAAAATTGCAGGTTTTGACTCAGATATATATCGTAAAACATCCACGTAACGACGAATAGGCCAAAGACTATCTGTTTCAATAAACGCCTGTACATCTAATCCATAATTTGGGAATCGGCCATGCAAGATTTCAATAGCTTTCTGAGTTAAATTCTGTTTCTGCTGAATGCCAAACGATCTGCCTTCCTGATGATACACAAACGTATCAATGGCAACTACATGACGACCAGCAATTTCAGTACATCGTAAACAAAAATCATTTTCTTCTCCATATCCTTTTCCAAATAAATCCGCATTAAAATAGCCAATTCGTTTTAAATAAGCCCGTTTTATATACATGCAAAAACCAATGCCCGTGGGCACTTCAAATACTCGTGTTGCAATGTCTGATGTCGCCTGTTCAAACCATGCGTTTAACTTAGTGGACGTACACTGCTCAGGAATCGTATTGGGCTGACATATACATGGATAACTACAGATCGTGGCATTATTTGAAAATGGCGTTACAGTTGCAATATATTCTTCAGAACAAGCCCAGCGGCTTAACTTATCCGCCCATTTCGGTGTCACCACAGTATCATTATTTAATATAATAACGTCTAATTCAGGGTAAATATCAAACCCTTCATTGACGCTTTTCACAAATCCAAGGTTTTGATCATGCTCTATCAGCTTAATATTGTTGTGTTTTTTATCCAGATCACGCAACAACCCTGTTAAACGCAAATCAGGAGATGCATCATTAATAATAACGATGGGATAATCTGATGAGTAATCCAAGACAGAATCAATGCACGAAGCAGTCTCTTTTAATCCTTTATATACAGGTATGAGAATATATGCGGATGTCATTTGATAACCTTAAACCTTAAGGAGTTAAACGTTAATGCATATCATATGTTTTCTGAACGAGAACAATCTGAACATCAGGCATATCATAGACAACATGACAATGATATTCCGGGTGAATATCTAATGGCTGATAATACCACACGCTGTCTTCAATATAAATAGCATTGTTGTTTATGTGAACCTGATCAAATGGTAAAGATAAACCTTTGCCTTCAGCTTTAACTGCTCCTTCTTTAATTGTCCAGCATTTAAAAAACGCTGACATTGGATCTGGGGCAGCTAATATGTTTTCAAATTCGGTTTTTCCTAAAAAGCGGTCAAAATCATCGATAGAAATAGTTCGGATATGTTCAATATCCACGCCAAGATGGCAATCTGAAGAAACTGCACAGACACAATATTGACCTGAATGTGAAATATTAAAATCAATTTCATGGTTAATAAAGGGGCGTTCATATTTTGTAAAAGAGAGCTGCTCTAAACAATTTTCAGGAAAACCATACATTATCAAGCCATCTTGAAGCAACAGTTTGGCAAATAACCGAGAATGCTGGTCTTGCCAACGAATAAAATTTCGGATTTTACTTTGCATCTGGGTTGGAAGACGCTTTAGATGCAATTCAAACAATGATTCGTCAAGTTGCGACTGAAAACACGTATAAAGAACTGTTATTTTTTTCATACACAATGTATTGTCTTATTGTAAAGGCAGCAGTATCCAAAACGTGCTTCCTTTATTAATTTCGCTATCCACTCCAATTGAACCACCAAGATGTTCAATTGCTGTTTTACAAAAAGCAAGCCCCAAGCCTGTTGAATATTTCTGCTTAGATCCTTTTGAGTTGACCTGTTTAAATTTATCAAAAATTGTATTACGAAATTCATGAGGAATTCCATGACCTTGATCTGTTATTGCAATACGAGCGTATTTGTTCTCTAATGTTGCACATAATGTGATTTTTCCATGCTCAGGAGAAAAATGAATCGCATTCCCCATCAGATTCACTATAATGCGTCGAATGATTTCTCTGTCTGTATGAATATATAAAATGTTTTCTATTTGGCATTCAAATTCAATTGAAGCTACCACCAATAGTGAATTGAGGCCATCGATAACCTCATTCACAATATCCTGAAGATTGATTTGTTCAATAGTCACTTGCAGTTGTTCCGATTCTAATTTAGCAAGATCAAGAATCGCCATGATCATATCAAGCATGGTTTGAGTGCTGCTTGATATGGCAGTGATATGTCGTAAGGCTTTTGGGTCTTGCAAAATTAGTTTATTCATCCGCAATAATTGAGCATAACCCGTTATTCCGCTAAGTGGATTTTTTAAATCATGAACAATCATATGCATTAAGGTTTCGCGCATCATTTCCAATTGCTTAATGTTTTCATATCGTTCTTTTAATTCATCATTTAAAGATTTAATATTCAGTTGGGTTCTAACTCTTGCCAGTAATTCTCTGCTAATAAATGGTTTGACCACATAATCATATGCACCAACATCAAATCCTTTAACAATGCTATCTGAATCTGTTTTTGCCGTTAGGAATATAACCGGTATATCTTTAGTCTCCTCTTGATTTTTTAAGTATTCACAGACTTCAAAACCACTCATCTCAGGCATCATGACATCCAGTAATATCAGATCAAACCGATCAGCATGAATCATGTCAATGGCTTGGCGGCCATTCAGAGCGAACGCAGTTGGATAGCCTTCTTGAGTTAACAGGTTTCCAACAAGCCGAATATTTTTGGGGTTATCATCAACAATTAATATTTTAAATTGTATTGGTTCTGTTTTTTCCATGAAATTCCTACTCCTTATTCAGCTTGGCGATCATTTTAATCAATTCTGGATATGCATCTAATGAGGAAAATATATTTTCAATATCATAGCTCTGAATATGAACTAAAATATCTTGGCCATATGTAGCAAGCTCTTGAATATGGTATTGATTCCCTAAATGTTGTATTGTTTCTCCAAATTGTTCAATATCTGGAATGTATTGCTTTCGCCGTACATTTTCCCATGTTATGTGTAACTTTTCAAGTGTGTTAATCAGTTCTGGAAGTTTTTTGACTGTGTTTGCATCAAGATTGGACAATTCGGTATGTGTCGCTGATATTTCCTGAGTTGTAGTCTTTAGAGCATAGGGTAAAAAGCGGATCAGTTCCTTAAACAAAAGCATTTTTTCTATGGGTTTGATCACATATCCATCAAATCTGTTTTCTAACATTTTCTGTTCTTCTTTCATTGCAGATGCGGTTAAAGCAAGTACTGGAATTTGAGATAGAACAGGGTCTTTGCGAATATGGTGTAGTGCTTGATATCCATCCATGACAGGCATTTTAATATCCATAAGAATAATTTTCGGTAAACATTTCCGGGCAATATCTAAAGCGTCCTTGCCATTTTGGGCTGTATAAATTTTCAAATTAACTGAATGAAGCATTTCCATAATTAACTTTAGGTTCAATTCATTGTCATCCACTACCAAAATGCTGTCACCTTGAAATGAAATCAGGTTTGCATTCAGGATTTCTTTCTGTTCAGAATGAGCAGAAACAGAACCAATCATGACATGTGAAAAGGAAACTTCAAAAATGGATCCTACATTTTTTTCGCTTTGAACAACAATTTTTCCACCCATCATTTCTACAAGTTTTCGCGTAATGGTTAATCCAAGTCCTGTTCCTCCATAGGCTTTCGTATCCTGAACAGATGACTGAGTAAAGGCTTCAAATATTTTTTGAAGTGCTTCTTTTGCGATACCAATTCCTGAATCCTCAACGATTATCTTTAAATCAATGCAATTCGCTTCTTCAGGTATTCCCATCGATTGAACTGAAATTTTAATCCAGCCTTTTTCTGTAAATTTTACTGCATTGCCTACTAAATTGACCATAACCTGACGTAAACGTATCTCATCCACGATTAATCCGTTTGGGATATCAGGCTGAATGTTAATCTGAAATTCAAGATGCTTTTTTTCAGTTTCAAGTTTAAAAATATGATAAATTTCGTTAAATATAGCTTTAATGTCAACGGGTTCAGGATTGAGTTCCAACTTTCCTGCTTCAATTTTTGAAAGATCAAGAATATCATTAATCAATGTCAGGAGATTTTTTCCGCTGACCTTGATGGCTTCTAAGTATTTTTTATGTGTAGGATTTTTGACTTCTTCATCCAGCAGCTCAGAAAATCCGATTACCGAATTTAATGGGGTTCTTATCTCATGACTCATATTTGCAAGAAATTCACTTTTGGACTGCGATGCTGCTTCTGCACCTTCTTTGGCTATTTTCAAATCAATAATTTCCTGTAATTGGCGTGTAATAATTTTTACAAGCCAAAATAAGGGTGATATAACTGCGACTGCAATCAGCAATAGTACGGCAATATTTATGATGGTCAGATTTCTAAATGGTTTTAATAGTTCAGATTTTTCTGCAGACACTGCAACTGTCCAGCCCATTTTTGGAGATGTTCTCAGCGCTGTAATTTTTGAAACTCCATTGTATATATGATTTACAAGACCTGTCTTAGTGCTTAACGCATCTTTGAACATATCCGAATACACATTTATAACAAAAATAGAGGCTGGATCAGTATGGGCAATAATCAATCCATCTTGTCGATAAATAAACGCATAGCCTTGTTCACCAATTCGAACCGGTTGAATATAGCTAGTATGAAAATAGGAAACGGATATTACAGCACAAAGAACACCCACCGTTTCTTCCTGCATATATAAAGGGCCTGATACCATAAAGACCAGTTGGTTGCTTTTTTGACTAACATATACATCTGAAATAAAAAATTTATTTTGAATAGCAGTTTTAAAAAACAGGTTTTCGTCAACATGAGTTCCAATATCGGTATCATCTGAACTTGAAATAACAATACCGTTTTGATTTACTGCCATGAGTTTTTCATAATATCCATAATCCGATTGAATTTTTTTGAGCAGTGCATGAGCGGAATCTTTAACCATATCACCAAGAATATCCTGAACTACTGTAGTTAATGTGGCATCACTGCTCCAATAGACAAAATTTAAACGGATATTTTCAAGAGATTCATCAATTAGCCTGACAATAGTATCTGCCTGATGGATCAACTCCTCTGAAATCGAACTCAGCAGAACATCTTTTGATTTAAAATAATAAATTGCATTTGATAATCCCATACCAAGAATGATCATCAAAATGGTTGGGATGATAAAACGGCGTTTTAAATTCCATGTAGTTGTCATGTAGTTATTTATAAATTTTGGATAGTTTTAATAAAGTTGGATGCCATGAGATATTTTCTGCCTTTGAAGATGTAATATTCAATAAAATTAAGGGCTTATTTTCAACCATGCTAAGGCCAAGTGTAACTCCTTTTTCAACAAGTTCTGGAATGCCACTAATGCTTAAAATTTTTTCTTTTTGACAAAATTGAATCCATTCCTGAAAGCGAGGCGTATCTCCAATAAAGATAACTGTTGGATGAGTTTCTGGTAACCTGTTCCCTTCCTGAACTGAAACTAACCTTGATTTGCCAATCATTCGTCCTTTGGCTTTTTTTAATTCTACAGCTTCAGCAGGCGCATTTAATACATAAATAGAGATATCTTTACCATTATTAATATCTTTGCTCATGGAAAGGAGTTTAATAAACAGAGCAGCTTGAAGTTTTTCAGGCAGTTTTTCTAACGATTGTGCTTGTAGTTGTTGATTGTTTAGAAGCATATAACATATAGAAATGCTGATAATCATGTAAACGAATTTTCTGGCTATCATGAAACCTCTCAAAATTTCAAACCAGCAGTCGCCATAAAACTTCTACCCTCATCTAATAAACCATAGACAAATTGTGCATTGTCAGTTGCCGGATATCGAATTTCATGGTCTAATACATTAGAAATTTTACATGCCATAAACCATCCAGTGTGTTTAAAGTCATATCGGATATTAAAATCAATCAATTTGTGATCATATGTGTTCAGTTGAAATCTATTTCCACCCGGAATATCTGGAGGTGGTTTCTGAGGGCGCATATCACCCACATATAAACCACTAAGTGTTAAGGTTAAGTTGTTCCATTGATAGTCAGTCTTGGCTTTAAATATCAGATGTGGAGAAAAGGGTTGTTTTCTTTCTTTATGAGCGCGTTCAAGCGTTTCCTGATAGGATGTACTTAATTCCATAGATAAATTGGACAGCCATTGTCTTGTTACAATTACTTCACCGCCATATGTTACCATCCTACCTGAATTATCCCGAATCGGAATAAAATCCCCTTCATCTTTTTCTTTAAAACGGATCACTCCGATATTTTCAATATTGTTTTTATACAAGCTGATACTAATGCTCGTTTTCTGTTGGGTGATTAGGTAATTGAATTCAAGGGTTTCAATTTCTTCAGGTAAATGCTCAATAATGGTACCTCGTTGCAAATCAAGCAGTGCGATTTCAAGGTCTGAAAAGGGTTTATTCGCTTCTCCATACATTATTTTAAAAATATGGTGATTATTTTTTGAAAATATTGCAGCAATTCGAGGTATAAAATACACATTTTGATTTGTATTCATGTACTCTTTTATAATCGTTGTTGATTCATGAGAAACCATTACAGCATCTGCGTCATATCTTAAATACTGTTCAAAACGTGCACCTGCTATGAATTTGAGTGAATCAATAGGTTTGTAATTGGTCTGGATAAACCAAGAACGGGTATCTCGATGAGAAGGTTTATACATAGCATCTAAATAATTACCGCCGAATTCCAATGGGATAGGAAATTTCCCTTTATAGAGGATATTCACATGAGTTTGATAATTGATTCCGGAAATCATATTTAATTCTGGAGTCGGTTTCCAGATCATATCTAATTCGATTTCAAAATTTTTTTCTTTGCCCTGTCCATTTCCAATAATGCCATATTCGAAAAGTGATGGTGCGTAGGTATCATAAATTTCATACCCATGAAAGTGAGCATAAGTTAATTTCCCATCAAA
This sequence comes from Deltaproteobacteria bacterium YD0425bin50, assembly GCA_002753105.1. Classification (GTDB taxonomy): domain Bacteria; phylum Desulfobacterota; class Desulfobacteria; order Desulfobacterales; family YD0425bin50; genus YD0425bin50. The sequence continues at coordinate 9,799 of PDZT01000005.1, forward strand.
TTGCAATTGTTCGTACAGGCAATCTCGATAACCGATTTGTGCGGTTGTGATTTTCATACGTTTTGTACTACCCTTGTTAAATGAAAAATCATCGAACATGCCTTTGATTGAATCATTCAATTGGAAGTCTGTATAAAATCCTTTGTATTCAGCAGAAAAATTGAGATATTTTGATTCTGCATCTAAATCTCCATCAGTGTGCATATGAACATCTGGTTGGTACGCTTCTAAAATGGATAGTTGTTCTTCACTTAACATTTTTTTATACGGATGTTTTAAGCCATCAGTCGCAAATAATGAAGCATTTAAAGTATATTGCAATTCACTGATTTCATTCGATGTCCTTACAAATACGTTGCGCATATTTAAACTACCATATGAACCTGAAAACATGCTTAAGGGTGCGCCGTATGGAATATCATTGGTAACAATGTTGATTGAACCTAAAAAAGCGCCGCTTCCATAAATTACAGACATTGGGCCACGTACTACTTCAATGCGATCAATTGCTTCTATTGGAATTGGTATATCTGTAACTTCTGAATTTGTTAACGCAACGCCATTCACCATGATAATCATATTTTTATCATTTAACAGCCCACGAACACCAATAACATTGTCTCTATAGTCATAAATACTATAAAACCCCGGAATATTCCGCATGATCTCTGGTAAAGTTCGGTAGCCATATTTTTCAATATCTTCTCTAAGTACAATGTAAACACTCGCAGGTATTTCGCTAATTTTTTCAGCCATTTTCCCAGCACTTGTAATTTCAATATCGAGCAGTTCTTCAAGCGATAAATCAAAAAGTTGTTCAGTATTCATTTCTAATAATTCTTGCGTTTTTCGTGCTGAAAGAGTAGCACAATTCATTAAGATTGCTATCAGTATAAAAATAATTATTATTCTCATTGTCTTACCTTCAAGCCATTTTCAAATTCAGAAAAGATATTGTTTGCTAATACACGAGTATGAAAGTGGATTCAAGAAAGATATTCAACATAAAGAATTATCCCTTCTTTTTAAAAAAGTAATACAACGTCACGCTGACCTGTTTGGATTTTTAACAAACTGTCATTATTTTTTACACCTATAAAGAGTTCTTTTTACATGAACATCTTTGCCTGAATATCGATTATTCTTCTTGATTACTTGGCATTGTTCTTGATACAGAAAATAATGTTTGAACTAATGTTGTGATCATTGACCTTAATTAAGGGAGGCTTTAGCATGTGGGCTGTAACCAATTTTACAAGCGCAACTGTAGAACCCGCCATTAAGCAGTTTGTCCCACCTTGCCAGGCACAATGTCCAATTAATGAAGACATACAACGCACAAATATCCTGATTTCATTATTACCGGATGATATGGAAAAAGCAAAGGTGCCGATTCTTGCAATCGGTGATTATCTATTTGAACGAAATCCATTATTTACGGTATGCGGATATGTTTGTGGGTTGTGTGAGTTAGCATGTAATTATCGGGCAAAAGGAGGCGCAATCCGTCGAAGGCTGTTAAAGCGGTTTATCTCAGATATATATACAGATTATCTGTATGAAAAGGAAGAGTATAACATTCCTAAGCATAAACAAAACATAGCTATTGTGGGAGGTGGGCCTGCGGGACTCTTCTGTGCATTTTATTTAAGCAAACGCGGTTATCGGGTAACTATTTTTGAACAATCCGAACGTCTTGGAGGGGCATTATGGCTTATTCCACGCTATCGATTACCAGAAAAAGTATTAACCTACGCGATTGATAACCTGATTCGGATAGCTGGAATTGATGTCAAATTTGGAGTGAATGTCAGTGAAGGCAAGCATACACTCGATAAAATTTTAAATCAAGGATATGATGCGATTTTTATTGCCAAAGGCACACCAAGTCCTCGTACACTTGTTTTTAATGGTGAAGAAGTAGCCAATCAAAATTTATCTGGCATTATGTACGGCCATACATTTTTATATGAAGTGAGCCATGGGAATATTAAACCGGATTATTTTGTAGGTAAAAAAGTATTTGTGGTTGGAGGGGGTAATGTTGCATTTGATGCGGCTCGAACCGCAAGACGGCTTGGAGGTGAAACGACCATCATTTGTTTGGAATGTGAGGATCGATCATCAGAAGATGCCATTCCAGCAGACTCTGATGAAGTTCGAGGGGCATGGCAGGAAGGTGTGAAGATTTTTTATTCACGAGGTGTAAGTAAAATTTTTGGACAAAGCGAACGATTAACCAAAATTGAATCCCCAAAATGCACCAAAGTATATGATGCGAAAAAAGGATTTAATCCTCAATTTGACTTATCGGACTGTCTATATTTAAAAGCTGATGTATTAATTATTACTGTTGGACAAGGGCCTGATAAACATTCGTTACATACTGACAATTTACTTGATGAAAAAGGCAGGCTTGTGATTGATCCTCTTACCCTTCAGAGTTTAAAGCGACCGCAGGTATTTATTGGAGGAGATTTACGAAAAGTTGGATTTATGGTAGATGCCATGCGTGATGGTATCATGTCAGCCGAATCGATTGTTCGGTATCTGAATGATCAGGATATTCACGAAGGCCGCCGAAAAGTTTTTGAAACCATTGATATCCCATTAAAACGTTCATATTTAGGTGAGCCTGAAGTGCTTTGGATTCCTCCTGAAAAACGAATGCATTTTCAATTGTATGAAAGAGGATTTAGTTTATATGAAGCTATTGAAGAAGCCAGAAGGTGTTTGTACTGCGGTCCCTGTGTATCTTGTAAAGCCTGCGTGGTTGCAGGTATCCAGACTTCATTACCATTAGTTGAACTGAATACATCAAAATGTAGTGGATGCGGAATTTGTGTATCCGCTTGTTTTTATTCTGCTGCACAGATTAAGGATATGGGAGACCGGTTAGTCTCATATACAGACACATTTCGATGTAAAGCCTGTGGGATGTGCGTCATCGCCTGTCCTTCCAATGCACGAAAATTGTTAGGCGATGAAGCCACGGATCGTGTAGAAGCTGTTTGTAATTCCTTAACCCACATATAGGAGTTTTTATGTCAGCCTATCAACCTAAAATCGTATGTTTTTCTTGTAACTTTGGTTGGGGATATTTATCCAATAAATCAGAGTTAATGCAGAAAATTCAAAACTGGATACCCATTACATGTACGGCAAAAATTGATCCTCTATTTATATTTCAGGCATTTGCCAAAGGTGCGGATGGGGTGTTGATTCTTGCCTGTCCAGAAACTCAATGTCATTATGAAGATGGGGAATTCAGGACTGAAAAAATGGTATTGCTTTTACAGAATGTCATTGAAGCTTTTGGTATTCAACGTGAACGCGTACAAATCATGTTTGCACGAGACCCTGAGGGGCATGATATTTCAAATTTGGTTGAACGAATGCGAAATAAAATTAATGCATTAGGGCCACTACCCAAAGATATTAAAGGGAAGGGAGAATATACATATGGCCAAAAAGCCTAAAATAGCTATTTTGTGGCTGTCAGCATGTGCAGGTTGTGACGAGGCCATTGTGGACTTAAATGAATCGCTTCTTAAAACCTTAGAGCCTGTTGATATTGTACTCTGGCCAGTTGCTATGGACTATAAATACAGCCACATTCATGCATTAAATGATAAAGAAATTTTGTTAAGCGTCATCAGTGGTGCTATTCGAAATTCAGAACAGGAAGAACTTGCACATCTGCTTGCTAAAAAATCGAAAATGATTTTCGCATTTGGTACATGTGCTTGTTACGGCGGTTCTGCTGGGCTTGCAAATTTTTGCAGCAAAGAAGAAATCATGAATTGGGTCTATAAAGATGCGCCAACTGTAGTTAATCCTTCAGGACAAATACCTCAACCCAAAACACGAATCAATGAAAATATTGAGTTAACATTGCCGGAATTTTATGAACAGGTTTATGCATTAGACCAAATTATTGATGTAGATTTTTATTTGCCCGGATGTCCCCCGCCACCAGATTTAATAATCAATGCAGTTCAGCACTTTCTATCGGGTGATTTACCACCCAAAGGTTCAAAATTGGCTTCCCGGACTGCACTTTGTGAAGTCTGTCCCAGAAATCATACCAAACCACCCCGATTAGAAATTAAAGAAATCAAACGAGTACATGAATATGAAGCGGACCCGGATCGTTGTTTTTTGGCACAGGGTATTTTGTGTCTTGGGCCAATGACACGAAGTGGATGCGGAGAAACCTGTATTTCAGTGAATACACCATGTAGAGGTTGTTTTGGTCCTTTACCCGGTGTTTTGGATGCAGGAGCAAAAGGCATATCCATGCTAGCATGTATTCTTAAAGCTGGACAGTCAAGAAATCCAAAAAAATTGATGAATTCACTTGTTGACCCTGCAGGATACTTTTATCGATTTACCCAACCAGTATCCATTTTAAATCAGAAATGGAGACGCAGCAATGACTAAACAAATCACAATTAATCCAATTACTCGATTAGAAGGTCACGGAAAGATTGAAATTTTTTTAAATGACCAAGGAGACGTTGATCAAGCCTTTTGGCAAGTAGTTGAATTAAGAGGCTTTGAAACATTTTGTCTTGGACGACCTGCTGAGGAAATGACACGTATTGTTGGAAACATATGCGGTGTTTGTCCCTCAGCACATCATATGGCTTCTACTAAGGCATTGGATCAAGTCTTTGGAGTTGAACCTACGGCTACTGCCAAGATTATTCGGCAGCTCGAATTTAATGCGTTTTATATTGAAGACCATTACATCCATTTTTTCTTTCTTGCAGCTCCAGATTTTGTTTTAGGTCCGGATGCAGATCCGAGCATTCGCAATATTCTCGGTTTGATAGACAAGGTTGGGAAAGAAATTGGATCAAAGGTGATTGAAGTTCGTAAACGAAATCGTCAAATCATCAAGCATCTTTTTAGTAAAGCACCGCATCCAGAAGGAGGACTCCCCGGAGGTGTGCCAAGAGGATTTACTGAGCAGGACAGAATTTGGGTAAAAGAAACGGCTGACTATTCAGTTGAATTTGCCAAATTTGCGTTACAGCTTTTTAAAACTGTTGTGTTAAGCAATAAGCAATATGAACAGTTGATCTTTAATGATGCGTATAAACTGAATACGCATTATATGGCTTTAGTGGATGAGAATCATCAGGTTAATTTCTACGAAGGCAAAGTCAAAGTGATTGATAGTAAAGGAAACACTTACGCTTTTTTTGATCCTGAAGACTATATCAAATATATTGGCGAATGGGTTGAACCATGGACATATGTTAAGCTGACGCATTTGAGACCTATGGGATGGCAAGGCTTACAGGATGGACCGCAATCTTCGCTTTATACAGTAGGACCGTTGGCAAAATTGAATGTAGCTGATCGTATGGCAACCCCATTAGCTCAGGAAGCGTATGAAGAAATGTATGAAACCTTAGGCGAAAAACCAGCGCATAATATTCTTGCCATGCATTGGGCAAGGTTAATTTGTGCATTGCAAGCGGCAGAACATAATCAACAATTGGCCAATGATCCGTATTTGACGAGCAAAGACATACGAAATATGAATCTGCGGTTAAAGAAAGAAGGTGTGGGTTGTGTTGAAGCGCCGAGAGGCACATTATTTCATCATTATAAAACGGATGATGCTGGAATGTTAACAATGGTGAATTTAATTGTTGCAACCCAGCATAATGCTGCGCCCATATGTTTATCTGTAAAAAAAGCGGCTCAAGCATTTATCAAAGGATCAGAAGTTAAAGAAGGCTTATTAAATATGGTGGAAATGGCCTTTAGAGCATACGATCCTTGCCTTGCATGTGCAACTCACGCAGTCAATGGACGAATACCTCTTGTGGTCAATATTCGTAACCCACAAGGAAATATTCTTCACCAACTACAAAACACATAAACCCAATGGGGAAGGATATTTTTAATGACTTCCCCCTCATTTTATCAGAACGAATAGATACACTATAATGAAGGTACTGCTTCTAGGTTTAGGAAATCCCATGCTTTCAGATGATGGCGTTGGGATTTATCTCGCCAAATCCATCCAAAAAAAACTCACCGATATCGATGTTCAAACCACATTATTAGCAGGTTTAAATCTCTTAGATTTGATTGTTGGATATGATGTGTTGTTTGTGGTAGATGCCAGCTTTGCTTCAGATGAAAACAACATTGGCAAATTAAGAACTTACGGGCAGGGAAATACGCCTGTTCATTTGTTTTCATCTCATGGGTTCGATTTTTTTGAAATTGTTGAGCTTGGGAATTCATTAAAACTAAATATGCCTAAATTGGGCGCAATTTATGGAATTGAAATCTCAAAACAGCTATGCTTTTCAACTACATTCTCTGATGTAATCAGTGAACAGATACTTGAATTGGAAAATCAAATTATTTCAGATATTCAAGATCGTATTTCAAGTTTTCAAACTACATAATTTTACATATAAATAACCTGTTATTTTGCTATTATTCAGCAAAAAAATCAAATCATCAATTATTCTATTGATTTTATATAGTAGATTAATATATTCATTACCCCGTTAATACATATAGACTTTCAGATAAATAATTTCACGGCGTTATCGGTCGGAGATATACTAAAATGTATTATCTCCTCCCTCTATCCTTGTGAAATGAATTATCTGAAAGTTTATAGAGGTAATGAATTTTTTTAAGGGAAGTTGAAATGATAGAATCATCTATTTCAAATGAAATGGGAACCGGGAAACTTGGGGAATTTTTGCTTAAAAATTCAGTATTTTCTAACTTTTCTCGTACTCATTTAGCAAAGTTAATACTCCAAATAAAATGTCATCAAATAAATAAAGATCAAATTCTGATTCAAAAAGATGCGGCTGCAGATTATCTTTTTCTTATTTATAGCGGATCTTTTAAAATTATAAACGAAAGTAATCCACAAATAATAAAGGATGGATTTTTAGGGATTGAAACAGCGGTTGGTTTAGATACTTATAAGAATTCAATTATTGCTATAGAAAATTCAGAACTCATTCGTATCTCAAAAAAATCAATAAATCAGTTAATTTCATCGAATCCCGATGCCCTAAAGACATTTTTTAGAGCATTTCATGATAACGATGATGATGATAAAAAAATTGAGACTCTCATAAAAGTACATAAAGATAAAGATACTCCTTTCCCATATAAGCTGGTAATAGGTTGGGTATCTACGATGGTGTTACCACTTATTATGTTTTATGTTGCAAACTTACTTCATTTCAAATCCAGCGTTGCTTATTTTCTTTCCATCATTTGTTTGACTATTCTTTTATGGATATTTCAACTCTTACCTGTTTTTGTTCCACCGCTCCTGAGTATATTATTACTGATATTATTAAATGTTGCTCCGCCAAGTATCGCATTGTCAGGATTTGCATCTGGAACTTTTTTTATGTGTATGAGTGTTTTTCTCATTGGTGGAGTGATGATTAGTTCAGGGTTAACCTATCGGTTAATGCTTATGGTTCTGCGCCTTGTTCCTCCTTCTCGATTTTGGTACAGTTTTTGTTTATTTATTATTGGTATCATACTCACGCCCGTAGTTCCATCACCCACCGCAAGAGTAACGATGCTTATACCTTTTCTTGTTGAATTGATGGATATTGCAAAAGATGAACAAGACAATTTGATTTCAACGCAGTTTGTTTTAGCAACATTACAAGGTGTTGGGCTTGTTGGAACAATTTTTTTAACAGGTGATCCGTTTAATTTGATTTTATTCGGTATGTTTGATCAACAGAACCAATATACATTTCAATGGCTATATTGGCTTTATGCTTCGTCGTTTGCTGGTATTATCTTATTAATTTCCTATTTTATACTATTGGGATTATTTTTTCGTAAAGCCGGAAAAATTAATATTTCACGTAATACTATTAATGAACAAGTTAAAATTCTTGGCCCACTATCATCTGCAGAATGGGGTGCATTAATGGGAATATGTACCTTAGCGATTGGTATCATGAGTGCATCGATTCATAAAATGGACATTCCATGGTTAACACTTTCAATTATTGTAGGTCTAATGATCGTTGGAACTGTTAACGCTGATGAAATGCGAAGTCGGATTGACTGGACTACGCTCATTTTTATCGGGACAATTACGGCATGGGTTCCAGTTGTTTCATCTTCTGGATTAAACGATGTAATTACCGAAAATATCGGATGGGTAGGTCAATACATGCAAAATAATATTTATATTTTTATTTTGTTGCTATTTGGCTTAATGATGATTGTCCGTATTTTTTTGCTTCCGGGAACAACAGCAATCCTTTTTTATACAGCACTTTCTCCTATAGCATTAACCGCTGGTATATCTGAGTGGTTTCTTGCTTTTATTATAAGACTAATATCAGAGTGTTTTATACTTCCCTATCAGTACACTAATTATGTTCTAATACGAGATGACCTTGCATATCGCGGTTTGAAGTATAACAATAATAGAATTATTATGTTTAACATAATAATGGTATTCGTCAGGCTTGGAGCAATATTTGCCTCTTTACCTTTTTGGAAATATTTAAATATTATTTAGATCACTTATGTAACATTGAAGAACTGTTATTTAAAATATGAAACTTGTCATTTTTTTATTTGATTTTTTGCTTGATATAAAATAATTTAATCGGTTGATATAGTTAATTTGCAGTGAAGCAGTGAAGCAGGCATTGTTTTAATAGAGTATGGAAACATATAAAAAACTGACCTATTGAAGAATCTTTTACTTTTAAAATCCAACCGGTTTTCCATGAAAGGGTAGAGTATGAGTGTAAACGAAGTTGCAGTGTCTAAAAATTTTTTAGACCTATTAACAGAAAATCCCATCTTAAAAAGTGTCAACTCTGCTGATCTTGCTCGAATGCTCTTGCACGTTGGTCACCTGGAAATGAAGGAAGGTGAAACCTTATTTGAAAAAGATAAGGATGCCAAGTATTTATATTTAATAACAAGCGGATCCTTTCAATTACTGTCACCCGATCAAAAAAATTCCATTGAAAAGGGTGGATCAGTAAGTAGCGGTTATATCGGGGAAGAAGGGGTTCTGGGATCCAATAGCTATAGAAGCTCTGCGATATCTACTTCTTCATCCTCTGTAATAAGCATTCCAACGAAGGACCTTCTTTTAATCATCGAAAAACATCCTGAAATTAAGAATCAGTTTTTTGAATCTTATGTAAGGGGAAAGCATGTGGTTCAAAAAAAGACTACTGAAACATCTCCAATAAAAGAAGGAAATTTTCCAATAAAAGAAACATTAGGCTGGATACTGACTTTTGGAGGATCGCTATTAACTTATTGGCTTATGTCTCAAAGCCATATCGAAAAAGGCATTGCCTATACTACAGCCATTATTATGTCGGCAGTAGGTATGTGGATATTCAATCTTGTACCTGCATTTGCTCCACCCATCTTTGTAATACTCATGGTGATTTTGCTGGATGTCGTTCCGCCGGAAATAGCTATAGGCGGGTTTGCATCCAGCAGTTTTTTTATGTTATTGAGTATTTTTGGAGTAGGTGCGCTAATGGTTGCTTCGGGATTGACTTTTCGTCTCTCGTTGTTAATTTTGCGTGTCTTGCCATCTTCTTCTCGATGGTATAACGTCGGACTCTTTTTAAGTGGATCTATTTTAACTCCTGTAATCCCTTCTCAGGGTGGACGAACCACCATTGTTGCTCCATTTTTGGCAGATATGATGTTTTCTTCAGACCCTCAAAAAAAAGATATTCTCGGAGCAAATTTCGTAAACAGTACGTTGAGCGGAGTGAGTTTATTAGCTTCTATTTTTTTAACAGGGAAGCCCTCAAACCTAATCGTGCTCGGTTTATTTGACTATCAAACGCAGTTCGCTTTTCAATGGTTAAATTGGTTGTTTGCTGCATCAATGAGCGGTATTGTATTAATAATTTTTTATTTTTTAATTTCGAATTTTGTATTCAGGGGTTCGAGAAAGTTTGCCATTGCTCCAGAGATTATTCAGAAACAATTAAAAATGATAGGGCCACTTTCTAATAGCGAATGGTCAGGTCTTGCAGCGGTAACGATTTTGATTATTGGCATTCTGACCACATCTATTCATAAAGTAGACATTCCGTGGGTATCCTTTACAATTATGGCAGTCTTAATGCTTTATGGGTTTGTGGGTAGAAACGAATTGCGTTCACTCGTTGAATGGCCTACGCTACTTTTTGTAGGAGCAATTATTGCTTGGCTGCCGATTATGTCTGCCACAGGTATCAATACCGTTGTATCTAATAATTTGGTATGGCTTGGGGAATATATGAAGACCAATTTAACAGTATTTATTGGACTATTGTGTGCTATTATTATCCTTGTGCGTTTTGTTCTGCCAGAGCCTGTTACGGTTATTCTTTTTGTAACTGCTTTGTTTCCCCTTGCAAATATCACAGGCGTATCCACATGGCTCATTGGTTTTATTATATTAACAATGTCTGAAACCTATATTTTTCCATATCAAAGCGGCTATTATATCCAATTAAAGGAGTTTCTTTCTTCAAATCAATTAGAAGGCAATTATGATGAGAGGCGTATTATATTGTTCAATTTTCTTATGACTCTTGGTCGTATCATTGCTATTTATGCATCTCTACCATTTTGGAGGCAAACAGACATCATATGAATTTTAAAAAAATTATTCCAACTTTATTAAAACTTGTATTTATTGTGGCTCTCTTGGTGTTAATTATTGTCCATAAGACCAATAAACCGCGTCTATTTGTTTTACACAGTTATCACACCGATTATTCGTGGGTGATTCAGATGAATGAAGGTATTCGTCGTGCATTGGTTAAACATCCAGATATCATCATACGTCACCATTATATGGATTTAAAAAATCATACTGATGCCAGCTTTAAACGTATGGCGGAAACGATTGCTCATCGCACAATAGCCACTTGGCAACCCAATGTTATCATCATTGCTGATGATATCGCACAAAAATTAGTGGGGAGTAAATACGTAAATCATCCTACGATTAGCGTTGTATTTTGTGCAGTTAACGGTGGAGTTGATGCTTATGGTTACACGGGTGCCAAAAATGTAACCGGTATGTATGAACGAAAACCCTTAAACGCTCTTCGTGAAACGGCAAAAATGATAGCTGAAGCCAGAGGGTTTAATTTCAACGATCCTAATGCAAAAAAACCGAAGGTGGTTTTTGTCTGCGATACTTCTGAATCTGTTACGAAGGAATTACCCGGAATGCAATCATTTAATTGGAGTCCTTTTGAATTTATGACTCCTATAAGAGCCGATAATTTTTCACAATGGCAACAATGTATTAAAGATGTAAATCAATATGCAGACATTATTTTAGTGAGTGATTATCGCGAATTCCGATTGCCATCCGGTGAAAAAGAAGTCATTAAGCCTTCAGCAATTATGAATTGGACAGAAAAAAATTCGAAAATTCCAATTCTAGGTATGTCCTTAATCAATGTTGAAGATGGTGGAATGCTTTCTGTTTATACTTCGGGGTATGAACAAGGTGAAGTATCTGGAAGCATGGCTGTAAGTATTATAAAGGGTAAAAAAGGTTCAGATATTCCGCATGAAAGTACAGAGCAATTTTTAGTTTCCGTAAGAGAATCAACAATGGAACAAAGAAACTTACCTATTCCTGCTATTTATGAAGCATTTGCAAGGGCTATGAATACATATTATGAATAATCAACCTAAACATACTATTTTGATTACCACAGCTTCCTTTGGAACAACCAATGCTTTGCTTATTGAGCGCTTAAACCAAGAAGGTTTTTGTGTTGAAACAAATCCCTATCGCAGGAAATTAACTGAAGAGGAACTCACTTCATTAATTGAAAAATATCAGCCCGTAGTAGGGATCATTGCTGGTGTAGAACCCATTACAAGAAAGGTTCTACAAAAAGCGACACACTTAAAGGTCATTTCACGGTGTGGAATAGGATTGGACAGTGTTGATTTATCAGCAGCATCAGAGTACGGAATGATAGTGACTAATACACCGGATGCTCCGACCATTGCTGTAGCTGAATTAACACTATCCATGATACTTTCATTGCTTCGTCGGGTTCATCGTTCGGATAGCAGTATCCGAAAAGGAGGATGGGAACGGCCAATGGGAAACCTTTTATATGGAAAAACCATTGGTATTATCGGTTGTGGCCGTATTGGAACCTATGTTGCTAAACTCCTCTCCTCTTTTGGTTGTATTGTCCTCGCTCATGATTGCTTTAACCCTATAAAAACAGATTACTATGAACAGGTAACCTTAGATCAACTTTTAAATGAATCAGATATACTCACGCTTCATATCCCATATACTTCAGAAAATCATCATTTTATAGATCGAGAGAAATTATTTTTAATAAAAAAAGGGAGCGTTGTGATTAATGCAGCAAGAGGTGGGTTAATCGATGAAGACGCACTGTATGAAGCTATAAATTGCAACCATATTGCTGGTGCAGCATTGGATTCTTTTGAAATAGAACCCTATTCTGGTAAATTGATCACATTAGATAACGTTCTGCTCACTGCTCATATCGGTTCTTATGCCATAGAAGCACGTTCCATGATGGAAACTCAATCGGTGGACAATCTTCTGAGTCAACTTAAAAAACAACAAGGGATATAGCTAAACGTAGCAAAATAATGACATGGCAAGCTGTTTTTTTTGATTTTGATGGGGTGATTTTAGATTCGGTAGATATTAAAACCATTGCATTTGCTCAGATGTTTAGACCTTATGGTGAAGACATCGAGCGGCAAGTGGTTGATTATCATATTAAACATGGCGGAGTATCGCGATTTAAAAAATTTCAATATTTTTATGAAGAACTATTGCATCGCTCCATAAACGAAGAAACCATAGCCGCTTTGTCGAATACTTTTTCGGATTTGGTTTTAAAAAAAATCTTAGAAGCACCCTTTATGCCCGGCGTTACGGAGACCTTGCAATCTATTAAAGAGAAGCAGATACAGGCTTTTGTTGTATCAGGAACTCCAGAAGAAGAAATACAAGATATCATTGTACGTCGTGGTCTTGCCTCATTTTTTTTAGAAGTTCATGGATCCCCTCGGCAAAAAGATGAAATTGTCCGGAATATTTTAAGCCGATATCCTTTAAACTCTACAAAATGTCTATTTATCGGCGATGCCTTGTCCGATTATCAAGCAGCAAAACAAAATCATCTCTGTTTCTTAGGTATTGTGAAACAAGGACATACTTCTCTTTTTTCTTCGGATACGACCATTTCGCATATTATTCATCTGTGATGAGGAAAGAAATGAACAAAATCGTTGTTTTTGGAGGCGCTGGGTTTATCGCAAGTCATTTAGCCGATAAACTTGATAAAATGAATTACGAAGTGATTCTTTACGATAAAGAAGAATCTCCTTATTGTCAAGGCAATCAGAAAATGGTTGTGGGTGATATTTTAGATGATAATTTAGTTAAAAAGGCACTAGAAAATGCCAATTATGTATATCACTTTGCTGGAATTGCGGATATCGAACAATCTACTCACATGCCTTTGGAAACCATTCGTGTAAATGTTTTAGGAACAGCCCATATCTTAGAGGCCTGTGTCAAAGCTAAGGTGCATCGATTTATTTTTGCCAGTTCTATGTATGTGTACAGCGAACTGGGAAGTTTTTATCGCGTATCAAAACAAGCATGTGAAAAACTCATCGAAGAATATTCTCGTCAATTTGATTTAAAATATACTATTTTACGTTTAGGCAGTGTATATGGCCCTCGAGCAAATTATTTTAATCCTATAAAAAAAATTATTGACCAATTACGAGAAAACAAAAAAGTCATCTGTAATAGACACCCTGATGATGTTCGTGAATACATTCATGTATTAGATATGGCAGAAGAATGCATCAATATTCTTGATAAACGCTATGAAAATCAGCATATTATTATAAATGGCAGTCAACCCTTAACTATGGATAAACTGCTTCAAATGCTCAGAGAAATAATAGGGAATAACGCTGAAATCGAATATGTTCCCAATGAAGCACCAAGTCATTATCAGATTTCCCCTTATGCATTTCGACCAAAAACCGCAATTAAAATCATCCCAACACATTTTCATGACCTTGGTCAAGGTCTTTTAGATTTATTCTATCTTGAAAACGAAACAGTATAGAAGCCTATTTGGGGAAAGAAAAATAGATTCTAACGACAAAGAAAAACATCAATAAACTATAAAAAGTGAGGAGGAATTGAACGATGCAACCGAAATACGCTTTATTTGCTTTTCAGGGAGAAATGATGTGTTTTGCTCATGTGTTATTACATGCAATTGATATGAATGAAAAGGGATATGATGTAAAAATAATTATTGAAGGCAGTGCTACAAAGCTGATTTCAGACCTTGCCGATCCAAAAAAGCCCTTTGCCGCTATTTACAGTAAAGTCAAAAGTCTCGGGTTAATTGACTGTATTTGCAAGGCATGCGCAACTAAAATGGGAACACTTCATGAAGCTGAAACACAACAGCTCAAGATTCATGGTGATATGTCAGGTCATCCTTCGATGACGCAATATATCAGTAACGGTTATCAAATTATAAGCTTTTAAGGTTTTGGTTTACGAATAATCTTAATTCATGTAATAGCTGAATTTGTTGGTCATCTAAGGTCTTTGAATTGATCAATGTTTCAATTTCAGTTAAGACTTTCGGGGGTGTTTTGCGTTTTTGGCCAGTATAATCTACGCATATGTAATTATCATTAGCTGCATAGATTTGTTTCAAATATTCCTGAGCGCTTAGATGAAGGTCGTTCGTGAGTTTGTCTTTATAATTTCGAATTAAAATGCGTTCGGCAAGTAAATTTGAGCGTTGGCTTGGACATTCTTTTAACATGAAACATTTTTTTTCAAGTGGATACGAATGAAATCGTGCAAAAAAGCGACTTTCTTGATCTGTGAAAAAACCATCCTGATAAAGTGATGCATCAACGTCCACATTTGGAATCCAAGGATACTCAAATGCTTGATAATACATAATTATTTTATGAAAAATATCAAGATGCTCTTTGCACCATGTAATATTCTTTTCAACCTGTTTTCTGCGCTCGGGGTTAAGTATTTTCCAGAATCGTTCATGTGGTGCTAAAATAATTGCGGGTTCACCATAGCGTTTCCGGATCACTCGACTACATTCTGGTATTGTATCCTGTTTACAATTTTCTAACTCCATTGTATCAAGTTGAAGCCAGAGACTTTGATTGGAATAAGGTTTTGAATGACCAATACAAAGTACAGGCAATACATAATTACGTTCATGACCTGACCGCAAATCAATGAGTAGTCCAATCTTATGATGACCAAAATCAGAGTGCATTACAAACGGAAGATTGTCTATTCTCTCCTTATCTATTTTCTTTTCAAAATAACTAATAATGTAATCCCACATTTTGTTTTCATGATGTAAAACTTTCGCGATGGCTATGGTTGCACGAACATCTGCTATAGCATCATGTGCACGGCCACAATCTATTGCATTTGCTGAGGCAATATATTCAAGTTTAAACGATGGTTTTTGGTTAATGACAGGCCAAATGAGTACTTCTGGTTTAAACAGTTTATATATCACGATAATCGGGAGAATATCCATGCGTCCGCATTCATTCGCATATTGATGGGAATAAGGATTTAACAAATTTCGATAAAATGAAAAGCGTAAAAATTCGTCGTCAAATCCAAAATTATTAAATCCAATACTAATCGTACCGGGTTTATTGAAAAGTTCATGAATACGGCAGATAGCTTCATATTCACAACTTCCTGAAAGGAGTTCGGATATCGGAATCCGATGGGTAATCATTGCTTCTGGAGTGGGGATAATATCTGATCGTAATTGAACACGGATAGAGATATTTTCAATTTCTGATAAATTGAGATTAGTTCGGATGGCTGCAAATTGAAGGACTTGATCAAAACAGGAATTTAATCCTGTCGTTTCAAGATCATAGAATAAGTAGGTACGCACGATTCATCCATTTAAACCTTGTAATAAACCACTTGGTTTGATGAATGGGTAGGCTAAAAAAAAGCCTACCCAAAAAAAATTGCTCAGAATCAAGCCATACCTAATAAACAAAGATAAGAAGAGAAAAAAAATTACCGTTTTGAGAACTGGAATCGCCCTCGAGCACCTTTTTGTCCGTATTTTTTTCGTTCTTTAATCCTAGCGTCTCGTGTAACAAAACCTGCTTTTCTTAAGACATTTTTAAGTTCAGGCTGTGCTTCGATCAATGCTTTTGTAATTCCATGTCGTATTGCTCCTGCTTGACCCATCACGCCACCACCATGAACTCTTATTTTTAAATTAAAAATAGTTAGCTTATCTGTCATGGTCAACGGCGACAACATAATATATTTTGCTGTTTTATTTGAAACATATTTATCTATTGGTTGATCATTGATTAAAATATTACCCGTTCCGGGTTTCAACCATGTTCTCGCAACAGAACTTTTTCTTTTTCCAGTTGCATAAAAAACTTCTTCTTTTCCCATACATTCAACCTTACCATTATATTTTTAATAATTAACCAATATTGATTGTCTTATTTGGATTTTAGTGGAAGCACCAATTTTTCAGGTTTTTGTGCCTGATGCGGATGTTTATCACCTGCATATACAAAAAGTTTTGTATTCAATGATCTGCCTAAACTTTTTTTAGGCAACATACCTTTTACGGCTTTACGAACAAGGTCTTCAGGCCTTTTTTGTCTTAAATCTTTTGCAGTTGTTTCAGTCAATCCACCGATATATCCACTATGTCGATAGTAAATTTTGTCATCCCATTTGTTTCCAGTTAAAACTACCTGTTCAGCATTAATGACAATAATCCAATCGCCAAGGTCAGCATGGGGCGTAAAAAGTGGATTCATTTTACCTCGAATACGAGAAGCAACGATTGAAGCAAGCCTTCCTAGCACAACACCTTTTGCATCAACAATGTACCATTTTTCTTTATTATCAGATCGATTTGCATTATATGTATATTTTTTCACGGCTTTTAACTCCTAAATTTTTAAAATAATTTTGGTCTATTAAGAAAAAAAACACTGCATGTCAAGCTAAAACATAAACATTACATAACAAATTCCATGGAGTCCAAATGACACAACTTGAAATTGAAGTCAAATTCACTATTCAGGACATAGAATGTATTCGTCAACGCATCATTAAACTCGGGGCTTTAGCAAAAAAAAGACATTTTGAACAGAACTACTTATTTGATAATACAAGTCGTTCATTATGTGAACTTAAGTCGGTCTTACGTTTACGAAAAACAGAAGATAACACTACCATTACATACAAATCCATTCCCAAGCTAGAAAATGCCCACCTAACCACTCAATACAAAATCAGAAATGAATATGAAACGAATGTATCCAATTTTGATCACATGTCGCTTATTTTAAATGGATTGGGGTTTCATGTGATCCAACAATATGAAAAGTGGCGGCAAGCATTTATTGCTGATGGCGTTACTTTTACAGTTGATGAATTACCTTATGGATGTTTTTTAGAAATTGAGGGTCAAATTCACCAGATTGAAATAATGGCTTCAAAACTCGGTTTATTATGGGAAAACCGTATTCTGTTAAATTATATTGAACTATTTGAAATAATAAAGAAACATAATCACTTATCAATCACCTATTTAACTTTTGATCAGTTTAAAGGAATAGCTATCAATCTGGATAGTATTCATAAAGAAATTGTGGCTGGATAAGTATTGACAAATGAACACAGAACTATTTATAAGCACATATTTATTTTGGGTTTTAATTTTAAATAATCTCATATGCAAAAGTAGAGGATACAGATGAGCGATATTATTTTAGAAATTAATGATGAAAATTTTGAAGCCAGCGTAATTCTATCGAATACACCGGTATTGGTTGATTTTTGGGCACCGTGGTGTGGTCCATGTCGGGCTATGGCTCCATTGTTTGAAGAACTCGCGAAGACATACAGCCAAGTCAAATTGATGAAATGCAATGTGGATGAAAATCCTGTTACACCTACAAAATATCAAATTCAAGCCATACCGACATTTATTATGTTTAAAAATGGAACTGTGTTAGAACAAGTTACGGGTATGGTTACCAAAACCAAATTAGAGGAAATGATTAAACGGTCTATATAGGGAAATAATGATGACTACGGATTATGAGTTGGTTATTATTGGCGGTGGAGTAGCTGGGTTAACTGCTGGTATGTACGCTGCTAGATCGCAGTTAAAGGTCATTTTAATTGAAAAATTAATGCCCGGTGGACAAATACTTTCCTCAGATTGGGTTGAAAATTATCCCGGATTCCCTGAAGGGATAAATGGCGCTGATCTTTCTCAACGGACTGCTGAACAAGCTATCCGTTTTGGTTTACCCATCCAGTCAGATGAGGTTTTAGGAATTACGCTTAAGGATCATATCAAAATTATTCAACTTTCCAATCGTATTATTACAACTCAGGCACTTATTATTGCCACTGGAGCATCACCAAGAAAGCTGAACGTTCCGGGTGAAGATAATTTTTTTGGTAAAGGTGTTGCAACCTGTGCGACTTGCGATGGCCCTTTTTATAAAAATCGTATTGTAGCTGCAATTGGTGGTGGTGATACCGCGGTTCAGGAAAGTGCATATCTGACTCGCTTTGTTCAAAAATTATATTTAATTCATCGGAGAGATGAACTTAGGGCAACAGCCATTTTACAAGAACGCATAAAAACGAACCCCAAAATTGAAATCATCTGGAATTCAGTTGTTACAGAAGTTCATGGAAAAGATAAACTTGAATCCATCACTTTACAGAATACCAAAACGAAGACATTTCAAGAAGTTAAAGTTGATGGGTGTTTTGTATGGGTTGGCATCATACCCAATACCCAATGGTTGAAACAACTGGTTGCATTGGATAGTACTGGTTTTGTTGTCGTAAATGCGAACATGGAGACCTCGGTTCCGGGAATTTATGCAGCAGGTGATGTTCGAAATACACCGTTAAGACAGCTTGCTACAGCAGTTGGTGATGGGGCAATCGCAGCAGTTTCAGCTCAACATTATATTGAAAGTTTCAAATAATTCTATGAAAAAAATAAACCCTATTGTCTTGGTAGCTGTGCTAATGCAACTACTTGCCTGTTCAATGTTTCAATCAAAGCCAGAAAAAAATGCAGATGAATTGGCAAATGATGGATTAAAAGCTTTTCAGAAGAAACAATATACTACAGCAATTGAAAATTTTGAAAAGATCAAGGACTGGTATCCATTTAGTCAATATGCACCGCTTGCTGAACTCAAAATCGCTGATTCGTACTTTGAATTATCAGAATATGATAAAGCTATAGTAGCTTATGAAGAATTTGAAAATTTGCATCCTCGAAATGAATATATTCCCTATGTTATTTATCAAATAGGCCAGTGTTATTTTGAACAAATTAAATCGATAGATCGAGATCAAAGTGTCTCACAAAAAGCATTGTCACTATTTAAACGATTGGTTAAGCAGTATCCTGAATCGGAATATGCTGATCAAGCTAAACCCAAAATAAATACGTGTACCAAGAATCTCGCTGAACATGAATTGTATGTGGGATTATTTTATTTTAAAACAAATCATTATAAGGCTGCACTAAAGCGATTTGAAATGATTATTTCTGACTATCCTGAAATGCAGGAAATTCATCGTCAGGTTGACCCGTTGATCGTTTTATGCAAACAATACCTAATAAGTCATAAAGAATCAGAATAAGTGGAGGCATCATGTCTAAAATTTGCGTAATTTGTGGTAAAAAGCCAGTTGTTGGCCACAATGTCAGTCATGCTCACAATGTAACCAAAAGAAGATTTTATCCTAATCTTCAACAGGTTAAAGCTCTATATCAGGGCGTTGTCAAAAAAATCGATGTGTGCACACGTTGTATTAAGGCAGGAAAAGTTGTTAAAGTTGCCTGATCATAACGCTTCGCTCATCTATTTTGATGCGTAAGCATCATAACGAGATGAGCGATATACTATAAGCTCAGATATAAAGCGTTTTACAACTTGAAAAAAATATTGACACGTATTTTGTTTTCTTCATTTCAAAGAAAAATTGATATAAAAACTCACCATCCGACTATTCATAATCCCATCGATTTCGTTTCTGTATATTATCGGGGCATGTTTATTGCGTACTGGCCAATATAGATATGTTTGTATGTTTTTGGGCATGTTGAACATTAAACCTAAGACATGGAATGAACGGCGATGTTTTATTCAACTCGTTTTAAATTAATCAGCAGTTTTATTGGCGTTACCTTTTTGCTAGGAGCGGTCTTTTTGCTAATTGGTGGGCGCCTTTTGTATGAAACTACCTATCGAGAAGCTTCGAATCGGGTTCGATTAGATTTGAATGCGGCTCGTGAGATTTATCAGTCACGGATAGATATGATCAAATG
Organism: Deltaproteobacteria bacterium YD0425bin50; assembly: GCA_002753105.1. Classification (GTDB taxonomy): domain Bacteria; phylum Desulfobacterota; class Desulfobacteria; order Desulfobacterales; family YD0425bin50; genus YD0425bin50. Next base: position 30,291 of record PDZT01000005.1, read on the forward strand.
CCCATTGATATTTACTTCACAGGGTTCTGATTTTCGAAATTTGTTAAAGCAAAAACAAGTCAATGACCTCTATGTGGTATTAGAAAATACGGCCAAAATTGCATCATTGGATTTTATTGGGATTGTCAATGAAACGGGAATTCCATTATGTCGATTGGGCAATCAAGTATATTCAAAATATGATAAGGTGATCAATCCGATTGTCAAGCTTGTAATTGAACGTCTTGTTCCCATAGCCGGGACAGTGATTTTTAATAATATCGAGCTTACTTCAGAAAATCCAACGTTAGCTGAACAAGCTCGTATTAAGTGTGTACCAACTCCTTTTGCAAATAACGAATCAGAACAATTCGAAACTTCGGGTATGACTCTGTCAGCAGCAATTCCTATAGTTGATCAAGGTGTATTTCTTGGAGTTATATATGGTGGTACCTTATTAAACAAAAGCACAGCAATAGTGGATACAATTCGGGATACTGTTTTTCAATCAGAAACCTATAAGAATCAACTTATTGGAACAACAACCATTTTTTTAAATGATTTAAGAATATCCACAAATGTGATTGGCCGAGATGGAAATCGGGCTATAGGCACTCGGGTTTCAGAAAATGTAAATACCTATGTATTACAAAAAGGTCAGCGTTGGACTGACAGAGCATTTGTGGTGAATGATTGGTATTTAACTGCATATGAACCCATTGAGGATATATTTGGAAAACGTGTAGGTATCTTATATGTGGGCGTGTTAGAAAAAAAATATTTGGATATTCGTAATCATCTTCTTTCTATTTTTATTGGTATTACAGTTGTGGGTATGTTAATTGCCTCGGTTCTGGGCTATGTTCTTGCACAAAAAATTATGCGTCCGGTGTATCGCTTAATTAAAGCAAGCAAGCAGGTATCTGAAGGGAATTTATCGCCTGAAATTGGGCAGATTTCAAAAAGTGAAATTGGAATACTGCAAAAAACATTTCAGAGGATGATTAGTGATATGGCAAGAAAAAGCAGCGAAACGGAAAATCAAATTCTGCAATCTGAAAAACAAGCCAGTGTTGGAAGATTAGCTGCTGGTGTTGCTCATGAAATCAATAATCCTTTGACAGGCGTGCTGACTTTCACTCACATGTTATTAAGACGTAAAGATATATCCGATGAAGTTCGTCAAGACCTCAAAACTATCGCTGAAGCAACAGACCGGGTACGAAAAATTGTCAAAGGTCTGCTTGATTTTTCACGACAAACCGAACTTGATCCAGAGCTTACAGATGTCAATCGATTAATTCAATCAACGTATAAATTAATCGAAAATCAGGCACTTTTGAAAGGTGTAAATTTGTTTTTAGAACTTGGTGAGAATCTGCCTAGTTTGGTGCTAGATCGGAGTCAAATGCGAAGTGTATTGTTAAACATGATTATTAACGCACTTGATGCAACAGAACCCGGTGGTCATATAACGATTAATACATCTACTGCCTTATCTTTAAGTGATAGTGAGGTTAACGGTGTTGAAATAACTATTTCAGATACAGGATGCGGTATATCGCCAGAAAACATGCATCGTTTATTTGATCCTTTTTTTACAACCAAAGAGGTTGGTAAAGGCACCGGATTAGGTCTTTCAGTATCCTATGGAATTGTTAAAAGACATAAAGGAACCATCCGGGTTCAAAGTGAAGTTGCTAAAGGGACAAAATTTTTTATCTGGCTGCCTATCCATAAGGATTCCCCGGATAAAAATATGACGGATAAGGAGTTATAATGTCATGAAAATATTGGTTGTAGATGATGAGGGTATTGTACTTCAGTGTTGTCAGCGGGTACTTGAATCAGAAGGGTTTGAGGTGGTTTTGGTACCGTCTGCAGAAGCCGCGCTGCAAACCATGGAAACCCATGCATCTAATTCAATATTACCCAGTGTGATATTAATTGATTTGAAAATGCCTATTCACGATGGGATGTATTTAATGAACATAATGAAACAAAAATGGCCTGATATTCCGATTGTCATTATGAGCGGTTATTCTACTGATGAAACTATAATTCAAGCAAAAAAACAAGGTGCCTGTTGTTTTATTGCTAAACCTTTTACCCCTGATGAATTGTTTGCCACAATTCTACAGGTCATTTAATTCTATAAGGAGGATATCGTTATGGAAAAAAAACGAGCTTTAGTTATTGATGATGAACAAATTGTATTGGATAGTGTTCAAAAAATTCTTTCAGAAGAAGGATATGAAGTTGAGGTAACGTTAAAAGGCCGAACGGGAATTCATATGGCATTGACCAAGACCTATGATATTGTGCTCACGGATATTCGTATGCCTGATGTGGGCGGTATGCATGTGTTAAGGGATATCAAACGTCAAAAACCGTCTTTGCCTGTGTTAATGATTACAGGTTATGCCACGATTCAATCGTCCGTTCAAGCTATGAAACTCGGTGCTACAGACTATTTGGAAAAACCATTTACACCAGATCAATTAATTGAGACTGTTAAGACAGCTATTCAAACAGCAAGTTCAAAACCGCCTGAAAAACAAGAATTGATTCATAAAGATTCAGTACTAAAGGTATTAGAACGTGCAGCAGAAGATTTTGAATTTGCGCATAATTTGCTCTTTAATGGCACAGACGTGCTTAAAAATTATGATCTTACCGGTCCAGAAAAGCTTGCTATTGTTACAGGCGATATCCAATGGATTGAAAGCCAAATTGGACAACTAACCTCCATTCAACGAAAATGGTTAGAACACAGATTAAGTACAGAAATCTGGTAACAGAGAGGTGAAACTTATGATGCATCGAATGCTTATCATTGACGATGATCCAATTGTACTCGAATCATGTAAAAAAATATTTATCTCAGAGGGATTTGATGTAACAATGACTCAAAATCCAAATGAGGGGCTTGGTTGGGTAAGTGAAAGAACGTTTGATATCATTCTGTGCGATTGGCGAATGCCCGGCTTTGATGGAATGGATGTAGTAGAAGAAATCGGCCAGCGTTCGCCAGATTCAAGTATTATCATGATCAGTGCTCATCCAAGTGTTGGCAGAGCAACAGAAGCCATGAAACGTGGCGCAATGGATTATGTAACAAAACCGTTTACTCCAGAAGAAATTACGGTTGCAGTTCAAAAGGCTTTAAAACGAAAAATTTCCGATGAAAAAAAAGTATTTACACGTTTTGAACGGTTAATCAAGACAGTTCAGTTCCCAATTCCAAGCATTGAAGATAATTCTCCCAAAACCATCGCGGAAACAGTTGCATCCAAAATTGGTGTTGGTAAAGTTACCTCACCCGCATTGACCGTTTCTGTTTTAGGAATACTTGCAGGGGCTTACATTGGTTTTGGAGGTATGTTTTCTACAACTGTTACCTTTGACTTAGCGGCAAAGGCAGGAATAGGAATTACCAAATTACTGGCTGGTGCGACTTTTAGCCTTGGATTGATATTGGTTGTGATTGCAGGTGCAGAACTGTTTACAGGTAACAACTTAATGATTTCAAGTGTGATGACCAGAGAAATTACTATCACTAATATGTTAAAACGATGGATATTGGTCTATATTGCAAATTTTATTGGATCAATACTCGTCGCATGGTTATTTTATGCATCAGGTTTATGGAAAACGAGTGATGCAGCCTTAGGCATAGCCGCAGTAAATATTGCATGTAAAAAAGTTCTTCTTCCTTTTAATGAAGCGCTAATTCGCGGAATTGGATGTAATTGGCTTGTATGTCTTGCCGTATGGATGGCACTTGCGTCACGTCAGACCATCGGTAAAATTTTTGCTATATTTTTTCCAATTACGGGCTTTGTAGCCATTGGTTTTGAACACTGTATTGCCAATATGTATTTCATACCTACGGGTATTTTCTTAAAAAATCAACCTCAAGTCATGCTTTCTTATATTTCACAATGGGAAGCTTTAGGCTGGGGAAGTTTTTTATGGAACAATTTGTTTCCTGTAACCATAGGAAATATCATTGGGGGTGTGGTATTTGTTGGTATGAGTTATTGGGGGGCATATCTGAGACCTGTAGCTGGAAAATAATACAAATCAATTTTTTTTAATACCATGGCATAAAATTTTTTATTTTATCCGACCAAAGCAATGTTGAATTACTTGACAACTTCATTACTTGTCAGTTAATACAATGGCATTGTATATATTCCTCATCTTTTAATATTTCAAAATTAAAAAAACGAATTTTCAAAAAAAAAACAACGCTTAACATAACACTATACAATGGAGGGCGGAAATGATGAAAAAAAGAGTATCTGATGTCATGGTTACGTTTTTGATAGGTGTATTGGTTTGTGTGCTGTTCCCCCATATAGCCAATACAAAAGAACCTGAAGAGTCTATAGAATGTCAAACAGGTCTCTATTATACAGTTCAGGAAGGTGATACACTCTGGGATATTTCTAAACAGTTTTATGATACTCCTGTATGGCCAGAAGTGTGGAAAGACAATGAATATCTGCATAATCCGCATTGGATTTATCCGGGGCAACGGATAGAAATTTATTATCGTGAAGATGTTGATAATGGTGACGATACGACCATTTCTAAACAACCCAGCGATCAGGAAACAGGTTTCGCTTCTAAACAACCTGATACTCACTCCTCTTTAGATGACCAATCCATTATGGTTTCATATATTGATCGCGTTGGTTTTATCCGTGATGAGCCTATTCAGGCACATGGAAAAATATTTCAAGCAAATTATAATAGGCAAATGATTAGTCAGGGTGACCTTGTATATATTGAAGAACTTAGCGATACGCCTTTAACTATGGGTGGACGTTATACAGTTTACCGTTTAAAAGACGTTACTTATACAAATCATCAAGGTATTCGTATGCGCGCTAAACACCATTATGTTGCAGGTATTGTTGAAATTATCCGTTTGGAAAACAAAAACGACATCGAGAGGCTTAAATCTGACGCACAGACACAGCCTCTTTGTCCTTTATGTCCAAAGGCTCTTGGCAATTATGCGCTTGCCAAAGTTACCAAATCCTTTCAACCGATTTTAATGAACGATTATCTTACGCCATATACACAACGTTCTCCACAAATTGCTTTAAAACAAGGCGTAACTCCAATGGAGGGTACGATTCTTCTTACAGAAGAAGATAATCAAATCTTTGGAGACAATACGGTAGCATATATTGATAAGGGAGAATCAGATAATATCCAAGTCGGCCAAGTATATTCATTATTTCAACGGGAAAGTCGCTTTTTTTGTAATGAAAACTGTATAATGCCAAGACAATTGCCAGAACCCATGTTTCGATTAGATACAGGACATATGGTGGTTATCCACACTGAACCCCATACATCAACTATACTTATTCGAAAAACAAAAAATTACGTTCAGCCGGGAGGTATGTTTTACGCTTCAGGTAATACTCCAATGTTACCATAATATATAAATCTATAGCTTTCCATAAAAGATTTTGGCTGCGTTATCGGTCGTCGACGTATTAAGTATACGCCTTCCTCCCTGCTGCCTTGCCAAAATACTTTTCTGAAAAACTATATATGCCTGACAGTATCAAATCATCTGTCAGGCAATTTTTTTCCCTCCCTCCTAAATTCTTAAAAAATGCTCCGACATGTCTATGTAAACATGACTCCAGAAAACCTATTCGTATAAAAATTTTTTCTTTTCAAAAGTGTATGGTTCAGGTAATATAAGGAATAATTTCTAAAAAACCTGATAACAATCAAACTAAATTGTATTTGCCCATCCTTTGGATAACCACAAAATTTTGTTTGTAATAATAGGATTTGCGTCAATGACCGAACAACACTCATCTCAAAAGGAACAAACCGTTACAACATCCCAAACTTGCACATCCTGTGGATTACCTGCACCGAACCGATTGTGCTCCAACAGTCATATTGTTTGTGAAAATTGTATTCGTAGCTGTCAATATTGTAATAATATTACATGTCTTTCATGCAACGATAATATGTGTTGTGTTTGCCAGCTTAAAATAACCGAATATTCAAATGAAATAAAAGATATGCTTGCAAAAGGAAAAACACATCAAGCATTAAGTATTGCTAATAAAGGCTTGGCTGAATTTAAAGATAACTATGTATTTACTGCACTAAAAGATCAAATCAAGTTCATGGCTGAGTTTACAAAACAAATCCCAAAATATAGAGCCGAAAAACTATTTCATCAGATTAATGTGGGCTGTGAACGTATTCGATCCTTTGGTTTTAATATAAAAGTCATTGAACGACTTGAACAAGAAGCATTGGAGAAACAAAAGGAAGCAGATCAAATTATTGCCAATGGGTATGAGGAACTCAATATACGTCATCGACCTAGACTTGCATTAGAAAGAGTTACAGATGCATTTGGAATTATTGCAGATTATCCAGAAGCACAAAAACTTAAATTAGATGCTGAACACGCTATTAATGAGGCAAAAAAAAATTTTAATTTAGCCAAAGCCATGCTTGAAGAATGTAAGTTTTATTTTGCGGAGGATCATGCCAATAAGGCTTCTTCGATAGATAGTTATTTAGGGTACCATTGTAAGGAAATTATCGCTGAAGCAGAACAAAAGAGAAAACACTATCTAAAAAAAAGAATATGGAAAGTATCTCTATCTGCAATTATAGTTGTCAGTTTAACCCTTGCTATTGGTTATAAAGTCATAACTCATCGGATTCAAAAACAAGAATATGAAAAAATTTTAATAAAGATTGAAAATATAACCGATGTTACTGAAAAAAAAAATATATTGGATCAATTAACCATCAAAGAAGATGCGCCGTTTAAAGATCAAATAGAACTGAAAAAAAAGGAAATTAATGTGCAACTTCACAAGCAAAAATATGAAGCATTGGTTCAGAAGACCAATGAATTACTTCAAGCAAATAAACTCCAAACTGCATTAGATCATTATAATGCGTTTTTAAAAGAGTATCCCCAAGGAGAATTTTCTGGTTTTATTCAAGAACAGATTGAAAATGTCCAGAACCGAATTCAAGAAGCTGATTTTCAACATCTTATATCCTCAATAAAAAAGCTATCCAATTCTCAAAAACTGGAGGCATGTAATCGTTTTCTTACCCAATATTCAAATGGTCTTTTTAAAGATCAGGTGATGCAACTCATTCAAAAAATTTATGAAACCATGTATGCCCAGTTAAATTCACAGTTACAGGAGTGTCAATCCAAACAAAACTGGGAAATATGCATCCAATTGTGCGATACGTTTTTAAAACAGGTTTCAAATCATGAATACACCCGGGAAATTATCAAACTTAAAGACGAGTTTAAAAATAAATTTAATCAAAAAAAAGAAGTCATGAGTCTGATTGAAACTGTCTCTAGATCTGGTCAGGATAGTGCAAGCATTCGTCAGATGTATTTAGATTACTTGTCTTCTCATCCTGATACATATTTACGAAACGAAATTGAGAAAAAAATTGCTGAAGCAGATAAACAACTCGAAGAAAGAAAACAATGGCTGGAATTCAATCAACTTGTAAAAAATCCCAAATATCCTTTAGAACAACGGATTCAGTATGTTGAAAAGCGACTTAAGACTAATCCATTTATTTTTTTTGCAAATCAAGCGACTGCTTTGTATCAGGAATTATTAGCAGAAAAAATGCAAATAATCAGTCAGAAACAACTTGCCGAAGAAAAGAAACAACAGGAGATCAATGAAAAAAAACAAACTTTCAGACAAATGATAGAACCTTACAAAAATACCTATCAAGAACAAGCCAATGGTCTTATTTTAGATCGCAGAACAGGTTTAATGTGGACTATGTTTGATTCCAAGGATGATCAGGGCTCATGTATGACTTATGAACAGGCTAGTGAATACATCAATGGGTTAAACAGTGGTGGCTATACAGACTGGCGAATGCCAACTGAAAATGAGCTAATTCAGATATTAAAAAATGAGCCATATTTTCCTGTTATTGGTGTGGAAAGATGGTATTGGACATCAAAAATGTTATTACACGGATGGAATGAAGTGGTATCTGTAGTCACTACACGTAAAGAACGGACATTTAAACCGATACAATACAATGGCAAAGAATGTGGTTACGTAAAGGCTGTAAGACCATAATAACCCAAAGATGTCGAATAGGGTGATTTTACGCATAATGTAAGATTTGAATTTAAAAGTATGAATCAGTGTTTTCAACCTTCTAAAAAATAAATATCGTTTAACTTGGTATTTTACCTGCATCCATAATTTGTTGTATTGAGCATAGAACTTCGTTGAACTTCTCTTCAAATAGATAAATTTGTTCTGTGGGTATATCTTTGTGCTCTTCTGACCGTAAGGATGTATCTAACTCTAGTGATGCCTGATACAAATCTATGGCAGCAATATTACCTGCAACTCCTTTTATTGTATGGACTAATTGATGGGCATGTTGTTTATTACCAGTTGCTAATAATTCTCGAAGGATATTGATTGTATTTGCATACTCTTGCAAGAATGCAGATAAAAGATTCTGATATAATTTGCGATTCCCTCTTAACCGAGAAATTCCTTGTTTTATATCAAGCCCGGAAGTGTGTTTCGGTAAAAGGTCATCCATATTAAAATGCACTTGGGCAGGTTGAGATTTCGTATTATCATGAATTTTAACATGTACCCAGTTTGTTAGCGCTGTTAGCAGTTGCGGTAACTCAACAGGTTTACTAACATAATCATTCATGCCCGCTGCAATACATTTTTCTTTTTCTCCTTTCATGGCATGAGCGGTCATGGCAATAATAGGAATGGCCTGCCATTCTTTTTGAGAACGAATCCCTTGAGTGGCTTCATATCCATCCATATTTGGCATTTGAATATCCATCAGTATAGCATCAATTCGTTGTCGTTTGAGTTCCAAACCTTTTAATACCTCCAGCGATTCTTTTCCATCCTTTGCAATCAATACAGTAACCCCAATTCGTTCTAAAATTTCAGTAGCTACCTGTCGATTAATCTTGTTATCTTCAACTAGTAATATCCAAGCACCTTTAAGCTTATCTCTTAACTTACTCTGAAATACAGTTTCATCTGAAACCAATTTTTCAGGGAGTTCATACGTGCACTCTTTTAGAGAAATAACAAAATGAAACGTCGATCCTTTTTCTTCTTCACTTTCAACCCACATACGGCCATTCATCATTTCACAAAGACGTTTGCTAATAGATAAACCTAAACCGGTCCCACCATAATTCCGTGTTGTTGATTTATCAACCTGACTAAACGGTTTAAATAATCGATCAATTCTATCTGAAGGAATTCCGATTCCTGTATCTTTAACTGAAAAATGAAGTTTCCATAATGAGTTTATATCGTTGGTTTTAGGGGTGGGTTCAATTGCATCAATAAAAATTGTAATCTCACCATGATTGGTAAATTTTACTGCATTACTTAAAAGATTCAATAAAATCTGACGTAAACGCGTCTCATCGCCAATGAATGCCTTGGGAAAATCTGGATCGATTGCATAAATGAGTTCAATCTTCTTTTCTGCAGCACTCATTGTAACCAGATTTAAAGCTGACTTAACACATTCCTCTAAAAGAAAAGGGTGTGATTCGAGTTCTAATTTACCAGCTTCAATTTTTGAAAAATCGAGAATATCATTGATTATAGAAAGCAATGCTTGACTACTTGTCTTAATAGTTTCAGCAAAATAACGCTGTTCTGCAGTTAAACGTGTATCAAACAACAACCCTATCATTCCAAAAATACCATTCATTGGTGTTCGAATCTCATGACTCATCATTGCCAGAAACGAGCTTTTTGCAAGATTCGCAGATTCAGCAAGCTCTTTTGCTTGTTGAAGTTGTTCATTTGCATTTGCCAATGCAGTCGTTCTATCCCGAACCAATTCTTCAAGATGGTCGCGATGCTCTTTCAACTCATCTGTCATTTGATTAAAAGAACTAGCTAATTCACCAATTTCATCCATTTGAAAAATAATCGCTTTTTGATCGAGTTTCCCTTTAGATATGGCTTCAATTGTTTGTTTGAGAGTTACAATAGGACGGGTAAATTTGTGAGATAAAAACACTGCTACCCACATTCCAAAAAAAGAAATAACCAAGCTAAATCCCAATAACAATACCACAAGGAACCGGATATCTCGTTGAATATCTTTTAAGGATGCTACGCCTAATAGCACTAACGGTAACTCTTTGACCACCTTGGTTTTTAAAACAATAGCCTGATACCGTTCTGGAATGTCAGAAATACTTTTTATGTTCTTTGCCATTTCCCAAAAAAATTTTTGTTCAATTCCAGTGATATTGGGCTTTGAAAAAATCATTTCACCGAGTCTTGTTACCCCCGCAAGTTCAATAAACCCGCTTTTCCCAATTTGAATGCCGCCAATTAAGTGTTTTGATATTGTTTGTAAGTCCAACATAAGGATAATAAACTGATGATTTTTTTGAGGATATGCTTCTTTATCTATCCTGCGTTTAATGAAAATTACATTCTGATCCCTACCTTTATGTAAAAAACTTACATTTGAAACCACAATTCCATGATCCGGTAGTGCCAATACAAATTCAATATTTATAGGATGAGCATCGGTAGATAAACCTAGTGAATGATCATAAACAATCTTATCTGATTCTAGTAACAATATGTTACTTATCCATGGTTCATTGGCTATGATTTTATTGAAAAATACGCTTAAACTTGGAACAAAAACCATTGATAAAGCCGGGTCTCCAAAGACTGCATCGATTAATGGGTTTGCAGACCAAATATTCAAATTCACTTCCCGAACATTAATAAAGTCTAAACAGCGATCAACGGAAAGCAATAAATATTGGGCAAGTTGACGATTGGCCTCTTCTTGAAAACGTTTTGTTACCGCAATTACAGTAACAAGACTCAACACTGCGACGACACAAAGCAACATGCCCACAGTCATTACAATTAATTTTGCTTTAATGGAATGCTGGATTGTCTTGAAAGGATGAACGCGAAAAATGGTATTATTTACTCCATAGCTTTGATCAGTTTAATAAATTTATTTAGGCTTATTCCTAAATGATCCTGCCAAATCTGATTTAATTCAGATAAATGATCATGCCTGCCAAATCTGATTTAATTCAGATAAATGATCATGCAGTTGAGATTGAAAAAAATTATTTACTGCAATTTGCAAGTCTTTATCCTGTTTTCGAAAAGCCCAACCGATTTCATCTGTCGGCCCTACAGGAAAAGCAACACTACAATTAAGTGCTAAGTTCCGTACTGTTAATATTGCTACCATTGCGTCTAACAGAGTAAAATCAATCTGTTTTTTTTGGAGTTTAGAAAGAATATCTTTTTCATCTGGTATGGAATCTATATGAATGGGATTTTGTGAAAATACAGTTTTATTTTGATTTAACAGCCATTCCTCATAAGATGTATTGGGAGTTGTTCCCGCTTTTTTGCCAGCCAAATCTTCCAGTTTTTTAAATTTGGGCTTGTTATCCTTATGGATGACAACCATCATACGGTTTGGGAACTGAACTACAAAATCCATCATTTTTTCCCGCCAGTCTAAGCGGGTAAGATTGGATGGGTATATATCACAGGTACCATTTTCTAACAGAGCCGGGGTGTATTCTTTCCCATTTTCAATTATTCCCTGATCATTGAAAAACTGTTCATCCCAATCAACTTGAATAAATTTAGGCTGAATATCTTGACCAAGTGATTTTGCAAAAACAAGCGATTCTTCATAGACACGACCTGAAAATCGACAATTATCTCGACAATCTGGAGGTTCAGCAGAGGCAACACCATTATCTACAACAAGACAGATACGAAGTTCCTTGGATTTTAATATTTCTGAAAGAGGCCGGGCTTGAGTTGACATACTACCAAAAATTAGACCTAATACTACAAATATCCAAATTTTTCTTGAAATGCTGTTCATACTCTTAATCCTTAAGTTTATCAAGAAAGTCATTAAAAGAATTAATATCTTGTTTTATTGCAATACGCAATGTATCAAATTTTTTCTTTAAAAATTCCAATTTATCCCAGTCATATGAAAAATCAAAATAATATCGTTTAAAATGCCTGAATCGTCTAAATTCATCAAGGATTTCATAGGTTTTATCTGAGATCACCTGCTCACGGATACCATTCACTTTTAATGTCATTCGTTTTAGCAATTCTGTATGCCATCTGTCTTTGGAAAGATTATTTTCAAAAAATGATGCTATCCTAAAAAAAATAGTTTCAATACAGGTGTAGTAATTAACAAATATTTCTGAAATCGTTATTGCATTTCGGATATCTGATTTATCGGAAAGAATTGTTTCAATATGACTATCATAAAAAATTTCAATTTTTTCAATAAATTGTACAGACTTTGCAATTTCTGATTCAAGCAATTGAATATCTTGATGAATCTCTGTCATACACAAGTTTTCCTTTAAGTAGAATCAGCGACCTAAATTCAGGTTCAATTTTTTCCCATTGCACAATATCAATCGGAAAATTGGTTAAGACTTCGATATCCTTAACCATACGAAAAAACATTTCAGCAGATTCAATTCCTTTGATTGCAATATCAATATCAGAATAATCACAAAATTTTTCTTTATAGAGTAGTGATCCCCACTGATAAACTTTTTCTGGACTATAGTTCATCACGATTGTTTTTAATATGCTCAGGAAATCAAAACAGGCTTTTTCATAAAGTAATAGGTTCCTTCTTTGTTTTTCTTCTTTTTTTTTGATTAAATTTTGACGAGCTTTTTGATAGTCAAACATCATAATGATATGATTAGGTATTGAATATATGCTTTATTTAACAGACATCATCAATGAAATATAATCCGTCAGACTTCTTCCAAAAAATTTTTTCCATATCCTATTCAATACTGAGTCTGGTTGTGATCGTTGATTATTAAAAAAAATCTGAACAGCATCTTTTAAATCCTGATCTTCTTTACGAAATCCCCAGCCGATTTCATCAAGATTACCTAAAGGAAACACAACAACGGAGTCTTTATACAGATTACGTGTTGACCAAATGGCAACATCGGCATCAGTGATATACACAGCATCTATACCCAAATTAACTTCTTTTCGTGCCTGAGTTTCTAACATCAGTTCAATCTTCATCGGATTATTCGCATAAGTCGTTTTATTCTGTTCCTCAGCCCATGAATGAAAAAAGGTGCTTTTTTCTACAAGTACATGCTTTCCTCCTAAATCAGCCGGAGTTTTATATTGCGTTTGTTTGGATTTATGAACGACAGCCATCATTCGGCTAGAATATAGGGTTACTATATCCATTTTTCGTTCACGCCAATCAGTTTTGGTAAGATTATTTGGGTAGCAATCGCACATGCCTGAAGCAAGAAACTCAGGAGTATAAGTTGCCTCCATAACGGTTTTACCTTCATGATTATAAAATTGTTCATCCCAGTCAATGCGTATAAATTTAGGTACAATATCTTGGCCTAAGCTTTTAGCAAAAGCAATGGCTTCTTCATAAATAATACCACTAAATTTACACGCATCCCGTTTACAGTCTTCACTAGAATCCAGTTGAACAAAAGGTTCATAAGGATACGTTAAGCAAAAACGAATTTCCTTGGATTCTAAAATCGCTTTTAGTGATCGTGCGTCGCTGACCGTATGCCACATCAGCCCAAAACAAATAACCACAAACGCCCAAATGTTTCTTAGAAAGATGTTGTTCATTTTTGCTCCTTATTTTGGAGATAGCTAACTATAATTTTTAGGAATAAAAAATTAGATGATTGAATCAGAAGAAAATATATAAATGGCAATAAATAGTATCAACATACACATTTCGTCAAGAATAAATTCAGCAAATCCGCAGGATAAGTGATAGTTATCCGACTCATGTTTTAAGCCTTTTCAATAGTAGTATCTTATGATATTTAAAAAACAATTGTTGAAACCATAAAATGGGAACGGATATAAAATCACACAAAATAAAATAAAAACATAAGGAAAACAACATGAATTCTTTACGCGCGCTTTCTGTACTCGATGGTCGATATGAAAAAATGGTCAACCCATTGAAAGACATATTTTCAGAATATGGTTTGTTTAAATTTCGAATTTTTGTAGAAATTCAATGGCTGATATTTATGATTCAGGAGTTTCATGTCATTGAACTGTCTGAACAGGCACATCAACAGATTCTCAATATCTATACAGAATTTTCTCCTGAGCAGGCTGAACGAATTAAAGAAATTGAAAGTATTACCAATCATGATGTTAAGGCTGTAGAATACTATATTAAAGAAGAACTTGGCAAACTAGCGTTATCTCACATACAGGAGTGGGTACATTTTAGTTGCACGTCAGAAGACATCAATAATATTGCTTATGCCTTAATGATCAAGCATGGCAGAGAGAATATCATTGATGGTCTAACTCGTATTTTAAAAACCATTGAAGACATCGCTATAAAACACAAAGCGACTCCAATGATTTCCCGAACTCATGGCCAGCCCGCTTCACCCACAACGGTAGGCAAGGAAATGGTGAATTTTGCATGGCGCATACAACGTGAGATGAAATGTATTCAAGAGGTGAATATTGAAGCAAAAATGAATGGCGCTACTGGCAATTACAACGCGCATTCTTTTGTGTTTCCTGAACGAGATTGGATTCACATGAGCGAACGATTTTTAAAAAATTCAATCGGTGTCGCCCCCTTATTATTCACAACTCAGATCAATCCGTATAATTATATTTCAGAATTACTGCATAGCATGATCCGTGCTTGTGCCGTAATCATTGATCTTGACCGTGATATGTGGGGTTATATATCCTTGGGGTATTTTCAGCAAAAGTTAAAAAGTCATGAAGTAGGCTCTTCTACCATGCCTCATAAAGTAAACCCGATTGATTTTGAAAACAGTGAGGGGAATATGGGATTGGCTATTTCCATGATGGAACATCTATCCGTAAAATTATTGCAATCCCGTTTTCAAAGAGACCTTACAGATAGTACAGTTTTAAGAAATATGGGCGCTGTTTTTGGTTATGTATTAATCGGATTGAAAAATTGTGAAAAAGGTCTTCATAAAATCGAAGTAGATACAGAAAAACTATCGTTGGATTTAGCAAATAATATTGAATTGCTTGCCGAGCCAATCCAAACCCTTATGCGAGTATATGGTGAAACCAATCCTTACGAACAGCTTAAAAACCTAACACGGGGGCGTAAAATTTCAAAAAAAGATGTTGCCGATTTTATTGATCAGTTAACAAAAGTACCCCATTCAGAAAAAGAGCGATTGAAAATGCTTACTGTTGAGAACTATATAGGACTATCAGAACAATTGGTTGATGAGTATTTTCAACAAAAAAAATATAAATAAAATGATTCTCCAACAAAAATGAGAATTCAACCCTGAAAATAAAATTAACGTGAACGGATTGAATTCTCATTTATTTTTTGATGTTAAAAAGTGTATTACCAGCTTAGAACATCGTCGTCATCAAAATCATCATCATAATCCGAGTCTATATCATTTGATTTTCTCATTTTAGCGAGTTCGTTGTTTAAGATATTATATTTCCATTCTTTACCACTGCGTGTTTTAAAGCCTTTAGAATTTAAGAGCTTAACCACACGTTGCTTGGATATCCCTTGCTGGATTTGTACTTTAGCAAATTCCATAGCTTGTTCAAACTGCGAATAGTATTTTTCTCTTATCGTTTCTGGTTTTAAATTATTTTTATCTTTCATGCTCTACCTTGGCGATATTCCTTAGGAAGTTGAATCATTAACCAAATATATCGCACTCCACTTGCGAATTATTTTTACATATTCATTGAACCGATCTAAATAAAACGACAGCGCTCTTGAAAAATCCTGACCGAGTATTCCATCCACAAATAACCGACTGATCTCTTGATAATTCAATAGAATGTGTTGCGAAGTGAGTACAATTTGCCGTTCTTCTAAAGATAATTTGCTTAAAATATCCTGAAAAGCTTTTCTTGCTCTTGGCTGATATAACCAAAAATACAACATATCTAATGCATGAATAATCATAATTTTTTCTAAATCACGAGCTTGTTCATTTCTAATCTGTCGAAAAAATTCAGATTTTTTTAATATATCATAAACGTTTGAATCTGGGAATAAAATCTCTAATTGTGTATAAATATCATACAATTGCCGGATTTTGATTTTATAATCACGTAACCTTGATTTAATATTGTTTTGTCTATCAGCAGTTCCCTCAATAATACCTGCGACAGAATCCGATGCTGTTTTGGATATAATAGCTGCACATTTCTGCAACATTTCATTCACTTCAGAAACACCATACCATGTCAACCATATGCCAAGCAAGTCATTGAACAAAATTGCAATCGGAATCGATAGAACACTTCGAAAAAAATTAACAATAGCAACTCCTTTAGGCAAGCCTCTAAACATATTATGAGTGGATAAATAAGTACCATTGGCTAACGCCATAAATACATATAGCCATACTGAATGTGAAGAAACGGTAATACCCAAAAATTGATCCAGAAGAAGTGTTTTTACTAAATAATCCAGAAGAGGTACAGAGAAACCTGTAAATAATAATGAATCTGAAATACGTTCCCAATTAACCAGTTCTTTCGATCGTAAAAGCGGTGAACGACGGAAACCACCGCCGCCTAAAATTGACTGAAGAATATTTCGCAATCCTGTGATAGCAAACCAGATCACTGCACCAAAATAAGCTAGAATCCACCATTCCTGTGTCAAAAAAAACGTTGTAAAGGCCGGAATAAAACCAATCAAAATTTTCAATCCATTTTTAACCCATGTATTCATATAATTAATCATGTAGTTCAGATTAATGATTCGTTTTGATTCCAGTTCTTCAGACGTATTCAAATAGTGAGTATTGGTTTGATTTTCTTGTAACCCTCCTAACGTAAAAATATTTCCTATTGGAACCATGCGGGTGGAATCTTCCAATACGATCCATTCCCGTTTACATTTTTGCATAGACAGCGAATACCATCCAAAGCTTTGCATCAATCGGGCAATTCGATTCCAGACCGGGAAATTAAACGTATTAGGTTCATACGTAATCTCCATTAATGCATCAATATGGATTGGAATAAGCAACTGTGTTAAGCCAGTTTGTTTTTCAATTTCAGTTTGTGCTCTCCGTGGCAAGGTTTCCTTAACCACAAAACCCATACCATGCCGTTTTTTTGATCGTCCTGTGGAATCACTGCCGATACGCGCCTTAATATGTGATCCTGCATACATGTATTTGAACGTTGAGATATCATGTAGAATCAGGGTAATTTTTTTAATACGGGAATCTTTATCCACATCATCATCATCATTCTGTTCTACCTGCTGAATGACTTCACGAATAACCTGTTTTAATTGAATTAAATTACCACTATTAATGACAGCTTGTAATTTTATAATATCAGGAATATGATTTGATAAACCCGTATCAAAATCTTTCAGATTAAACATTTCCAAACGCGTAATTGCACCATTACAATCATAAAGAATTTCAACAACATCCGCAACAGTTAAATTACTTAAATTTAAGGTTAATCGAAAGGCTGAATGAAACTGCTTAATTCCATGAATTAATGCTTGAGGCGACAATGTCAACAGATATGGGATATCAGGTTCATCTCTTGGGATACTTGGATTTACTACGTTTGGATAGTTTTCAAACCGAAGATAAGTATCTTCGATATTTTCCGGATCTATTTGATTCATTTCGAAAACAAATTGTTCAATAAACTGTTTTTGTTCATCAGACTGGCTTAGTTCATCTGCTGATTTCAAGGATTCTAACTTTGTACGCAAAGATGGTAAGATATGGGCATAAATAAATGATGACAAATGCACCAAAGACATTTGGCTTGTACCAACATATTTTTTAAACTGATCTTGATCTAATGGCGCAATCTGAACATCAAATCGTTTATTAATATTCTGAAGATAGGATTTATTGAATTCTCTGATCATATCAATAAGATATCTTTGTTGATATTCAGAAACCTTACGCGCTTCGGCCATATATTGCGCAACTCTTTTATTAGATAAAAAATTTAAAAAAGACTGAGAATCTGAAAAACCACGAGGGACACAGATAATTTTTATATATTTATTTCGAAGTCGTGTTGAGAATTCAATACCAATTCGTAATGTAATATCCATGATTTGAGCAGCTTCCATAAGTTCGGCTGCATATTGAGGTTCAATATAATTATAATAAATCACCCGTAAGCGACGGATACCTTTAATCCAAGCATCCATAATGAGATGTGTCGGCGTTTTCCGTCCTTTGGTATTGATATCATGAACATGGTCGTCAAAAGAAACCTGGTTCCATTCTTCTGGCATTTCAAGTAAATGGAAGTGTCGTAATTGTTTTCGCACAATTCTGGGTTTCCCTGATGCTGCTACACGAAAATCATGTGCAAGTTCTAATTGCCGGCGTTCATTACCATGTGCGCGAACCAGTTCTTTCATCAGTTGTAACAGAACTCTTGCTGTGTTTTTTGGAAGAGGCCCTTCAGCAACATCAATGACTTCACTTTTTAATGAACGAAGGGCATTTAATCGATCTGATGCACTCCCTATTTCTAAGGTATCCAACAA
Source organism: Deltaproteobacteria bacterium YD0425bin50 (assembly GCA_002753105.1). Classification (GTDB taxonomy): domain Bacteria; phylum Desulfobacterota; class Desulfobacteria; order Desulfobacterales; family YD0425bin50; genus YD0425bin50. The sequence goes on from PDZT01000005.1 coordinate 48,945, forward strand.
AAGAATAATTGAAAAAGCAATACGTAATCCCTTAGTTTCAGACAATTCTTTAATACCTAAAGGATGAAAATAAGATGAATATGACTGGTTAATATAAGTTAGATGATTGGGTTTACTCAATACATCATTCACAATTTTAAGCAGCGCATAATCCCTTTGATCAAACATCAACATCGAATCTAAACGCTTCATTTTGAGCCGAGAATTCCTTTATATTTCACCATTTTTTTAGGATTCGAAACTTCAGGTAGGAATTTAAGAATTTTGATTTCTCATATGCAGGGCTGTGAAGTTCTCTGTTGTGGCAACCACAAAGAAAAATTAGCCATAGCCCTGAAGAGTATTTCAAAATTAGCATATTGTAAGAAGGGAACAGTGTCCCTTCTTACATGGATTGGTTAACATAAAACTGAATATACTTGCGTTTTCACAAGAGAAAAAATGTGAATCATCAATCAGCTTTTCGTCTTAAAAATGTAGGAATGTCATACACATCATTATCAATCACCAGACCGCGATATTTTGAATTTGCCTTTTTGGTAATTAACACCGGTTCGGTTGGACAATTAGCTGCAATTGCCTGATCTTCTTCTGTATAATCTCGAACAACACCCCGGGGTTTCATCTCCATCATCTGAATTTTTGTTTTCAGTGGAGTAACTTTTTTGTTATCTATCAGACTTTCTCGTTCCGCTTTAGTCCCAATACCTGTTGCAATAACAGTAACCCGCATTTCATTTGCCAATGCATCATCAAAAACTGTTCCCCAAAATATTTCTGCATCATCTCCAACTTCTTTATGAATTCGGTCAGATGCCTGCATGACTTCTTCCATAGTTACGTCTCTATTACTTGAAATATTCATTAAAACTGCTTTGGCACCTGATATGGATATATCTTCTAATAAGGGGTGTGAAATTGCCCGTTCAGCAGCTTCAATCGCTCGGTTGTCACCTGAAGATATGCCAATCCCCATCAATGCCATTCCTGATTTACTCATTGCAGCTTGAACATCTGCAAAATCAAGATTAATATAGCCGGGTATATAGATCAAATCACTAATACCTTTTACAGAATTATGAAGGATTTCATCAGCTCTTCTAAACATATCAATCATTTTTGTATCGGTTCCTGAAATTCCCCTTAATCGATTATTTGGAATCGTAATCACTGTATCTGCAACTTGACGTAATGCTTCTAATCCATTATCTGATACCTGAATTCGTTTTCTTCCCTCAAAAGAAAAAGGCTTCGTCACAACAGCAACAGTTAATATTTCCATCTCTTTACATATTTTTGCAATAACTGGAGATGCTCCTGTTCCCGTACCACCACCAAGACCTGCTGTGATAAAAACCATGTTGCTTCCGGATAATACATTTCGAATCTCTGCCTCGCTTTCCAAGGCAGCATCTTTTCCTCGTTCAGGATTAGCACCAGCACCTAAACCATGAGACAATTTTGCTCCCAATTGAATCCTTGTTGATGCTTTTGACACATTTAAAGACTGAATATCCGTATTGGCAACAATAAAATTAACACCCTGTAAATTCGCTTCAATCATACTATTAATTGCATTTCCTCCAGCACCGCCAACCCCAATCACTTTAATTGTCGCTGGAATTTTTTCACTCTCAGAATTTCCTACATAACAAAAATCCGGCATAGTCTCCCCCCAATTTTAGACTGTTTGTTATCCCTTTATTAATGCTATCCCCCGTTTTACCTATCCCTTATTCCATATACTTATAGCTAAATAACATCTTTAAACCAACGTTTCATTCGTGATAAAATTCGATTAAAAATATTTCTATCCCGCACTCTAAAGCTATTTCCTGATCTTTTTTTAGCAGCATATAAGACCAAGCCTACTCCTGTGGCATACATGGGATTGTTCACAATATCCACAAGTCCCCCAATTCCAATAGGCTTTCCAATACGCGTAGGAAGATTAAATATGGATTCAACCACCTCAGTCAATCCATCTAAAAGTGCGGAACCTCCTGTTATCACAATACCTGAACTCACCACGTTTTCCATACCAGCTCGATCCATTTCCGTTTTCAGTAAGGAAAAAATTTCTTCCACCCGAGGTTCTAAAATTTCACATAAAATCTGCTTGGCTAATTGTCGATTTTTTCGTCCACCACAACCAACAATTTCAATAATCTCATCTTTTTTAATATGATTCTGAACACACGTACCATGAGTTATTTTTATCTTTTCAGCTTCTAACAAGGGTGTCCGTATTCCAATAGAAATATCATTCGTTAAATTCTGCCCGCCTAATCCAAGCACAAACGTATGACGAATATTATTCTCAGCAAAAACAGCAAGGTCTGATGTTCCTCCACCAATATCAATCAATGCAACACCCAGTTCTTTTTCTTCTCTTGTTAATACAGATTCACCTGATGCTAATGACTCTAAAACAATATCGCATACATCCAAATTAGCCTTATGAACACATTTAACAATATTCTGAGCACAGGTAACTGCACCTGTAACAATATGGATTCTCGCCTCTAATCGAACCCCTGTCATTCCTATCGGATTCTGGATACCTGTATGATGATCTACAATATATTCCTGAGGTAATACATGAATAATTTCTCTATCCAGTGGTATTGCAACTGCTTTTGCAGCTTCAATGACTCGATCTACATCCTGATGTGTTATTTCATGTCCTTTTATGGCGATAATTCCATGACTGTTAAATCCGGTAATATGTCCTCCCGCAATTCCAACATATACAGAAGAAATTTCACAACCAGCCATGAGTTCGGCTTCTTCTACCGCTTTTTTTATGGACTCAACGGTTGACTCAATATTGACAACCACTCCTTTACGCAAGCCAATGGATGGACTGCTTCCTATACCAATAATATTGATTTCATCGCCAAATACTTCAGCAACGATCGCACGAATTTTGGTTGTCCCAATATCAAGACCGACGATTAAATCTCCATGACTCCGCACCTTTTTTCTCCTTTTACGAATTAGCCGTTTTTTCAATTACATGAGGCGTGTTGACCACAGGGCTAATCACTACCCGATGCATATTATTCAAATCAATGCTATATACATATGGAAGGCAATTCCGAGATGTTAACATATCAAATACCTGTTTTAATTTGAGATATTTGAATTCATAATGATCAAAACCGAGATTGACTTTCACTGTATCTTGTTGAGCTTCGTTTATATTTCTTTTTACTTCGAGACTTAAACCAATATCCTGATCAACATATATTTTAACAAGGCGATTAATGGGCAATATCGCATTTTCAATTCTTGCCCGTTTTAACACATCTAATACTGCATCAAGATATTTGTTCGGATAATAATTACTATTAGATACACCAACAAAATCTAATTCCTCAATATTGAAACCCTGAATTAGAGGTAAATTGAAAGTGTCATCAGGTTCTTTTAATTTAAAAATTTTCCCCTGTTCATTTAACCAAAATTTGTACCCCACATCAACACATGCAATAGGTATATTTTCCTCAATTCTAATAATCATGCGTGATGGAACTTCTCGGGTAACTTCAGCATTTGCTATCCAAGGCGATGCATACAACCTATCACGCACTTCAGACAAATTAAACGAAAAAATATTCATTCCTTCATGAACGCCTGCTATACTTTTTATCGTTTCAGGCTTCATGAATACCAAGCCATGAATATCCACCTGCTGAATTTTTAATGCATTACACTGCATGATCCAGTCATGACAAAACACAAAAGAAATCGTTATTCCTAAAATAAGCATTAAGCGCATTGATACTTTTAAAAGAAATACCACTAAGGGAAAAATAAAAAATATCCGATCTTTCATACTTCGCTTAAACTTATTTTTTCGTATTCGTTTACGAACCAATGATCTTAACCTCTGTTTGTAAAGAAATCTGAAATTTTTCCCATACACCTTGTTTTACATGGGTCATTAATGCCAAAAAATCATCAGCACATCCTCTTGTATTCTCTGCGATATTAATAAAAAAATTCGCATGAACAGTAGATACTTGAGCTGAACCCATACATAATCCTTTGAATCCAGACTGTTCTATCAATTTACCTGCAGGCATATCTTTCGATGGATTTTTAAAAAAACAACCC
>PDZT01000526.1 GCA_002753105.1 Deltaproteobacteria bacterium YD0425bin50
CAGCTAAACTTGAAGTGAATTTACTGGAACGCCAAGGTGCAAAAATAAGTATTGTTCAGGCAGATGTATCGAACTATGATCAGCTTGCCCAAGTATTGAATACTATTTACCCGCCATTAGCAGGAGTCATTCATGCTGCTGGCGTTTTTGAAGATAGACTGTTGAATCAGCATCACTGGGAATTGTTTGAAAAAACATTTGAGGCTAAAGTCACAGGTTCATGGAATCTGCATGTTCTAACACGCAACTTACCGATGGATTTCTTCATCATGTTTTCATCATCTACATGCCTCATCAGTTCATCAGGCCTTGGAAACTATGTTGCAGCCAATGCCTTTATGGATGCATTAGCGCATTATCGGCACAGTTTAAACTTACCTGCATTGAGTATCAATTGGGGGCCATGGTCAGGTATCGGAATGGCGAATGCTGTTGGAACTCATCGTCAGGCACAATGGGAACAGCAAGGCATACATATGCTTAATCCTGAGTTTGCACTAGAATCTTTAGCGTTTTTGATGTCACATAAGGAGTTGTCTCAGGTTGGAGTCATGGCAGTTGACTGGAATCAATTTATCTCTCATACATCAGGTAATTCTTCTCGTTTTTTTGCAGAATGTATTCCAGCGCACAAGAATGTTGCGATTGCCCCCATCAATTTTACTGAACAACTCAATCGCATTCTATTAAAAGACCGTAAAGAATATATAAAAAATCATGTAAAATGTCTGGTTGCTAGTGTTATGGGATTTGATTGCCCCGAAAATGTACAATGTGAACAAGGTTTTTTCCAAATGGGTATGGATTCATTAACATCAGTGGAATTACGAAGCCGTCTCCAGAAAAGCTTGTGTTGTTCACTTCCGGCAACTGTTATTTTTACATATTCCACCATTGATACGCTAACAGATTATATTGCTTCTGAAATTTTAAAATTAAACATTATAGAAGAAACGCTTTCCACTTCAAAAAATACTCAACTAGATAAGCTTTTAAAAGAAGTGTACGAAGTTCCTTTAGATCATATTGAAGAATCGGTTGCTGAAGAACTTGCTGAACTCGAAGCATTGCTAGCTAAATATTAATAATAACAGCAAAAAAGGAATAATTTCCATATATGAATTCAATATACCTACTAATCAGGTCTTTGAAACAGCTTATTTTTTTCATCTGTATTTTCAATACATTCATAGCTTTTGCGGATGATCAATCCATAGATAAGCTTGAACAACGTCTCAACAATGAACCCAACCTTTCGGATTTAATAGAGTACGCTTATCAGTTCAGTCCAATGATCAAAGCGAGTCAGGCAGCATGGCGGGAGTCGCTTGAAAAATATCGGGTAAATAATGCTTATCCAGACCCCCAGTTTCTTGTAACCTATTGGCCTAAATCAGTTGCTAATGATTTGAACGCTAAAAAGCTTGAAGCCATGCTTTCCCAAAGTATTCCTTTTCCAGGAAAACTTTCTGCAGCAGGGGAAGTAACTAAAGCCGAAGCATCTGTAAACAGGTTCGGTTTAGATCGCACTGTACGTGATGTGATTATAGGCATACGGGAGTCATTTCATGAGCTTTTATATATTCGGGAAGCCATAAGAATCGCAAAAAATAATCAAATGATTTTGGAGCAAATCCAGACCATTAGTGAAACAGCCTATGCCATCAATCGATCAGCGCTCATCGATGTCATGAAAGCGCAGTCTCAGGCAGCCCAAAGCGGCTATGACCAGATTTTGCTTCAGGAACTGGAAAAGACTGAAATCACAAAACTCAATTCTCTCTTAAACAGGCATCAGGAGGCATCCATAGGTCCATTGGAAGATATGCCATATCGAAAAGTCCTTTTCTCTCTCGATGACATCTTCTCCAATGCTGAGAAAAAACGTGAGGAAAATAAGATTGCCAATGCAGAAATTGAAAAATCTGAAGCAGAAGCCAAAATGGCAAGGTTTGAAAATTATCCTGAATTTATGTTCGGGCTTCTTTTTGAAACGAACACATCAGATGTGCCAGATGCATCTAGGGAAAATATGTATGGGTTTCAGTTCGGACTGACTTTACCCCTGCATTTTGACAAGAATTTCGGTCGAATCGAAGCATCAAAGGCAGCAGTAGATAAAGCCAAAGCAATGGCAACAACCCAAGTAAATGAAACAAGGGCGATGGTCAGAGAAAATTATTTTCGCATGCAGAATGCAGAAAGGCTTATCATTCTTTATCGGGATAAACTTGTCCCCCAAGCGGCAAAATCGGTTGAGACCGCAGAGGTATGGAATCGCCAAGGGCAAGGGAGTATTACCGATTATCTCGAAGCACAGTCTGTATGGTATAATTTTCAGTTGGCTCTTGCCCGGGCAAAGGCAGATTATGGAAAATATTTAGCCAGGTTAGAAGGACTGGCAGGGCAAAGCCTTACTGTTAAAGAAGAACTGAAATCAATTCAAAAGTAAGGACAAATTATGAAACACAATCTTTTATTAATTATATTATTTGGGATTCAAACTACCTTATGGGGATGCTCCGGGCATAATGCAGTTGTCAGAGAGCTTGAGGGTTACAAACCACCAGCTCTTTATGAATCAGCCAAAGCACTTTCTAAAACTCAAGAATCTACAGAAATATCTCAGAATGATAAAGCGTTTGAAGCTCAGAAAGAAAAATTAGAAAATATCAAAAAAGAGTGGGAAAATTTGTTATCTGCTTCTTCAAAAGAAAAGTCATTTTACACTCCAGATATAAAGCGTTTATCAGACAGTTTTTCCCTGAAAGATCTTGAAATACAAATCGTTGGAAGAAATGCCATGATTAAAAACGCTGAAAAAAATTTCAGGGCAACCCTTGAGGCATACAATCAAGCCTCTGTATTAGATGATATCCAGCGCAGTTATTCTGCATTCAATGCTCAAAT
>PDZT01000089.1 GCA_002753105.1 Deltaproteobacteria bacterium YD0425bin50
AATACTGCATTTACCTTGCCTTTTACCAATAAGTCATGAATAGGCATTTCCCAGCCGCTTCGTTTGGTATTAAACAGATATACATCATCATTGGGATTGGCTTCATCATTCGGCTCATCTCCTCCCCATTCAAACCAGCCGGCAGTCTCAATGCCGCCTCGACCTTTGCCTTTATCTGACTGTGAGCCGCCGACCAGATGATGCAGAAAAACAAATCTGAACTTGATCGTTGGATCTGTTTCAGCAAGAAGGTTTTTTAGCCATTGATATTGCTCTGAACCTAAGGTAAATGCCCAGCCTCCCTCTTGATTGCTATTTTTTGTAGAATACCAGTATGGGTCCAAAATAATAAACTGACTATTACCCCATTTCCATGAAAACCACGTATCCCGAATGCTGTTATCAAATGTATCGATTGTTTTACTTCCAGTGTAAAATAGTCCATCCGGGATAGGATTTAAAAAGAATTGTCTGCGTGATAGAACCGACCATAATGCAAGATTTTTACTTGTAGTATCTTTGCTGTTCCATAGTTTTCCCATTTCTGCTTCATGGTTTCCTGTAACTAAAAAAATAGGAACAGAATGAGCTACTAACGAGAAAAATTGATTGCGTACATATTCATAACAATAATTCACATCGTTAAAATCAAATACGCCATTGGTTTTATCAATATCATTATCCGAATAATAATGATTGGCAATAACCTTTTCCACCATGAAGGTATCACCGAGATCAATTAAAAAGTCAGGTGCTTTATTGGAATAATAGTCATTTGTGTTATCTCCATAACCGCATGTTTTTCCATCTTTAGCCATTGTGGGATAAAAATCGATTATATTCTGTGAAGCAGCCATCCAGATTCCCGGATCATGATCATACGGCGGATTTTGAATTTGAGCATACTGATCTCTGGAATGGGATACAAGACGAGGATCAAAATGAGGGTCAGCCTGAACTACAAAGGAAAATTCATTACCCGGTAATTTTCTGGTACAAAATGAATATTCATCGCTACTAGTAGAATCATCAAAAACTAACCTGTAAAAATAACGGGTATTTTCTGAAAGACCGGTAAGTTTTTGAATAATTGGCTCATCTATTTTGGGAGAAACAACCGTATCTGTTTGTTTAGAATAGTTACCAGAACTAATGCCATATTCAAGATAAAAGGATTGAGGCAGTTCGCTTATGAAAAGAACATTGATCATGATAGAAGAATCTGTAGGCGCTCCAAGAATAATACTTGCCTTTGGATTAGCATATCCATCTGAAATAAAAAGGCCTAAGCAGAATAAAACAAGATACGTCGAATTAACTTTCATACCACTCCTTTAAAATTGTCGGATTAACCAAATATAACCCCTTTCGTCGGAATGAGGTTTGGTCGGTCATGATAATAACGCTATAGGTAATCGTCATACCGGCGAAAGCCGGTATCCAGTAAATTCAATACGTTCTTAGCTTGATGCATATGAGGCTAACCCGATTTTTATTGGGTTATAATTCCATATTGACTTAATTGCCATAAATGAAACCCTTCTGATGATTGACCGTAATATTCAAATTCTGCCCATAGATTTAAAATTTTTTCTGATGTGTTGTACTTCATCACCGGAATGTGAATTGCTAATGTTTGAAAAATACTTGGATAACTATTTGAATTGGCGGGTGTATTGGTAGTTTCTCCAAATTGAATCATCTTCCATAAATGAAAGCCGTCTGGCATTTGACCATAATAAGCCAAATCAATCCAAAAATATGAACCGCCATTGAAAATAATTAACGGAATATGAATTGATAAATTTTCGGATAACGTGGGGATATCTGTTTCTGGAATGATGTCATCATCATCATTAGATACTTCAGTGGTAACATCTCGTACACATCGTACAAAATTATCGATACGAATAACATCGCCTTGCGGCCCATGTCCATAAGGGTAACTTGATGCACTGCCAGTTTTTGGATCACTGCGTTGAGCCCCAGCTCCATGTACATCTAGTAATTCATACGTACCTGTAGCTGCACTTTTCATCCAGCCCAAAGCTTCACCAAATGCTACATAAACTGCATTGGCGCCATTCATAATATTAGCATGAGTTGTACTTGACCAGTAAAAGGGATAATTCGTTTCACCACCTTCATCAATAATCAAACTTACCTTAAACATCGGATCAATTGCTGCTGAATTGGTCGTTGCTGGTGATTTGCTGTAATCCACTATACTTTGCAATTCCTTTGCATTCGGTAATCGCCAATCTGAATACCCAGCGTATTCAAGATGTTCTGCCCATTCAAGTGCTTCTTTCCAGTTCATTTTACCATCAGCATTACTGCCTGCCTTAAGATACCCACTATCATCCTGCATCCACATCAAACCTGTTGCTGAATCTGTAATAGTGCCATTTCCATTATCAATAAGCTTATTTTTCCCGTAATCTGAATTGCCTCGTACATGCATGACGAAGAATTTTTTTTCTGATCCATGTACAGATAAACCATACCCTTTAATTCGACCATCAGCGAAATTGACGCCAAACAGAGTTTCATCTCCGTACATTGTGGTAGAGACATATTTGGTGCTTGACGCATACTGGGAATCAATAATTCGTTCACCCGCACTCGTATCACCATATTCAAAGTCAAAATAGTCTCTATCAATAAAAGGGACAAGATTTGATGTATCATTTCCTTGCATACCGCTTGGATCGATACCATTAAATTGGATGAGGGAATATAATTCTTTAATGGTTGGCATCCTCCAATCCGTGTATCCTGCGAGTTTAAAAGAGCTTACTCCTGAAACAGCCTCATTATAAGTCATCTTGGCTCCCGGGTCTTTTTGCCACATCAAACCCGTATTATTATCTGTAATAGTGCCATCATTATTATTCGTATAAGTCGGCGTATTTTTTTGATAAGATGCATCCTGACCTGAAAAAGACTCTTCAGATTGAGAGCAGGTAATCACTCCACCAAGATCATTATAACATTTCTCTTGACCTGTATCCACGATAACAAAAGTGTTTGCGTTACTCTCAGCAGCAATTATTTCACATAGTGCTAAATTACTGAATAAACTAAACCAGGTCCACATGAGAAGCTTTACCATTTGAATACCTTTCTTTTGAGTTATGTTCATAGACATTTTCCTTAATTAAGTAAGTATGGGCAAAGCAGTATTTGCCCATACTGAGATGAGATGTTATTTATTCAATTTATTGAGTAATAATTCCATATTGACTCAATTGCCATAAATATGAGCCATCTTGTGATTGACCGAAGTATTCCAACTCAGCCCATAAATCAAAAGCACCAGATTCGTTGAATCTCAACAGAGGGATTTTGATTGCTAAACTATCACTGATGCTTGGATAATTAGCTGATGTGTCAACAGTATTGGTTACTTCCCCAAATTTTGTTAGCTGCCATAAATACGTGGTGTCTGGCATTTGACCATAGTATGCTAATTCAGCCCAGAAATTAAAAATGCCATTTACTTTGAGTAACGGTATCTTAATTACGAGTTTATTATTGATAGTAGGAACATCTGTGATAGCTGAATCATCAGTTGTATCAGGAACATCAGGAACATCGGGCTGATCAGTAGTAAAATTGTTCACGCTTTCCATCTTCGTTACAATTGAATAGAAACCCGTTTGAGTCGTAATAAAAAGAGTTTTTCCACTGAAACAAAGATTGGTTGGTCTGTCTGGAACAGCAATTTCCTCAATTTTCTTTCCTGATGCATCAAAAACCAATACCGCATTTTCTGTCAAATAAACGTTTCCTTGCTGATCAATGGTCATGCCATCGGAACCAACTGAAGTAAACAAAGTTTTATTTGTGAGGGTTCCATCAGGGTTAATATCATAGCGATATGTAGCGCCTGCACCATGATCCGATACATAAAGCGATTTTCCGTCAGGGGTACCTATGATGCCATTGGGTTTGGTCATGTCTGTAATAACGGTATAAAGCTTATCCCTTTTGGGGGATAAATAATAGACATATTGCCCTTCCTGATACAGTGTTGAACCCAAATAGAGTGGATCAGAAAAATAAATACCACCTTTTGAATCAATCCAGAGATCATTAGGTTCATTAAACCGTTTCTCATTGTTTTTATCTGCTAATACAGTTACATTTCCTTGTTGATCTATGGAAACGAGTCTGCCGTTTGTTCCTTCACATGCAATCAGATTACCGTTTTGGTCAACGAAAAGACCATTTATACCGTTTGAATTTTCTTTGAATATACTTAATCCTTGATCTGTTGACCATTTATAAATTCTATTTGCAAGAATATCAGAAAAATACACATTTCCATTGGCATCTACTGCTGGACCTTCAGCAAAAGATAAATTATCAGCGAGTTCAGTTAAGGTTGCGCCTGATTCAAGTATAACAGAGCCATCAGTATTGTCATCTGGATTTATTGTATCATCAGGATATGTATTAACACCAAACATGAAGTCCGTATCCATAACCTCTGGGTAGCTTATTTTTTCAGAATACAGATAGGCACCTGAACAGGGAATGGTATTCCATGTTTCACGAAGTGCTGTCAGCTTGGCTTTTTGTTCAGTAGTTAAGGTTTTTCCAATTCCTGAAAAATTCGTAGCATAATTATATACGATTTCTCCGTCTAACTCGCCGTACTTTTCACATAGTGCAAGAACAGTCTCTTCATCCACTGAATCTGTTACGATGAATTTACGTAATTCAGTAGAAATAGCACGTCTTGTCTCAACTATTCCATTCAGATCATCCCGTTGGATATCCACAAGGTTGGTTACCATTGCAGCCTGCGCTGTGGTCAAAATACCTAAGAAGCTCGTTCCCATGTCGGCTGTCAGATTTGAATCTATTGTGAAACCGGGACCTGCTGCCATTGCTGGCGCATCTTTCATGTAGAATGATCCAAAATAGGTACCTTGACGTTCGGGGCAGAAATACGTATCTGCTTCTACAGAACCAGCATACCAGCTATACATTTCACTTGCGTAGGTCATCACAGCTACATTCACATCTTTGTCAAGCTGATACCCTTCCAGCGGATTGCGCTGAGTACTATCCCAATCCCAGTTCCCTACGCCATTGAGTGCTTTGAGTGCATCCAGTTTTGCTTTTTGTTCAGTGCTAAATCCTCTGAGAATACTCCCAAGTGTTTTGGCTCTGCCATAACTGATTTCTCCATCAAGTCTGTACAGTTCAGCCGAATATTTCATGACAGCAGTTTTATCTAAACCTGTTGCGTCTTCAGGAATATCTCCTTCTAAAAGACGTCTGAATGCATTCATTAATGGAAATCGTTTATAACCATACTCATTAATCTGAGTAATTTGTAACTTTGCCATTTCGATCATTTGTTGAATCTGGCTATCTGTCATGAGATTCAGCATGTTAAAAGCAATAATGGTTACAAAGTCAGTGTTGTGTCCTAAATTGGTGGGATCGGTATCTCTCAAGTACTGAAAACCAGAAAAATCAGCCACTTTCCCGGGAGGCAAGAACGAATCACCGCACGAATCTCCAGTTAAAAAAGCAAGTCCATCAAAAGCAATAGTGTTTCGTTGCGCTTCATCAGATACAGCCTGATCAATCGAAATCCCATTACCAGTTGAAGTCGTATTATTATTTTGATCTGGCGGTACATTAGTATTGGTTGGAGTTGTAGTTGTGCCATTACCAAATTTTGCATTGCATGCGTCACGGCAATACCGTCGATCGCCACATGAAAGTTCAGCCGATCCATCACAATATTCTTTGCAAGACTGCTCATTCCCAGTAGAAACAGCTACAGAATAATCTCCATTGGGTCCTAATACGGATACTGTTTCCACTGTGATAAAATTGCTGTTTTGAGTAAAATCATGTTGAATACAGGCATCTCGACATGCTTTACGAGTTGCGGCATCTGCATCTATACAATCACAGCAGTCTTTGCATTGTGCTTCATCTGTTGTATTATTATTACAGGAACTGCTGCTTAAATCTTGTGCAAATACATTTGTTGTTTTTAAATATGAAGTTGATCCAAAAAAGAGTATCATAAGCCCAAAAAAATAAATTGTGATTTTTGATATTAATTTTTTCATGGTTGTCTCCTTATAAATAAATTAAATTGAAGTGATGTTTATTTAGTGACTTAATTATTAATTCTCTGGTTTTCTTTCTCTATATTTTTCTGGTGGTGGATCCAGATGACTAATTTTTTGAGGATCAAAACCTGCTGCTTTGATCGCTTCCTGTTGTGCTGATCCTCGATGTATTCCGGATTCCCGAAATGCATTATTAATTGCTTTAGCATCAGAAGCAGTTAATGTATCTGGATTATACTGAAATAGTATTGATGCAACTTTGCTTTTTATTTCATCTGTAAGCACATCATCATCCTGTCGATCATTTTCTGCTGCTGTTGCTTTATCATGAAAACGGTTATCATCTTCTGCTAGAGCAGTTAGGGTAAGAAAGATACTACTAATGACTAACACAAATACAATAACGCCTACGTTACATTTTTTTTTCATAGTGCCTCCTTTATTAATATTAATAATTTTTTATTTTTTTTAGCAATTTTTTCATTGCCATTGAAGGAAGTTATAAAACAGAAAAATGAATAGAAGATGAACAGAAATAAATTTTTTATCTTTTTTGTACGAGGGTATAGTGGTGTTCTTAAAGAAGGGAAGTCATTGGCGATCTGAATTCACGAAAAGGGAAAATTGAGTCCATTGATTCGAAAACAGAAAAACAGAACAGAAAATTATCCGGGCAATTGTCCCTTTATCGCAAATGTTTGGGTATTCAACTAACCTGCGTTCTGCAAGTCAGGGAAGAGGCGTGTTTACCATGCAATTTTCTCATTTTGATCAGGTATAATATCAGTATAATATATATGATAATTTTTTAAGTTTGAAATCATAAAATGATTTTATATGGCTAATCTTAGTTTTTTACTGATCAATAACAATTTAATAAAGGAGTGAACAGATGAACCGATGGTTTATGATGATGGGCGTTTTATGGTTAAGTGTATCTTTTTCAGCATATTCATTTGCAGGAGATGCTACACCGCAGGAAGTAATTCAAAAGGTCAATGAAGCCATTGAATACATAAGTAAAAATGGAGACAAAGTGCTTCCAGAATTTAATGATATTAATGGCAAGTGGGCTTGGGGCGGCACCTATGTATTTATCATGAAATGTGAGAATACCGCATTAGCTACACATCCGGTTAGTCCAAAATTAATCGGCCGTGATCTGTCAAGTTTAAAGGATCAAAATGGCAATTATTTTTTTTCGCAAATGTGTGAGGTTGCTAAAAATCCAAAAGGGGGCTGGATAGAATATTTATGGCCAAAACCCGGAGAAGAAAAACCATCACGAAAAATTTCATTTTGCAAATCAATTCCCGGAATGCCCTATCAACCGGGTGCAGGAATATACGACAATACCATATCAATTGAAGAGTTAAATAAACTACTTAAGTAACCATAAATCTTATATAAAATAACAAAAGGGAGTTTAAGGTTATGACGGTTCGAATGAAATTATCCGCATTAATTATCCTGAGCATTTTACTGGCGGGTTTTCTTTTTGGGATCAACTGGTATGCCAGCTATAAAAAGAAAGTATATGATGATGGACTGCTGGATTTTAATTCGATCCGTCAAAATTTATTGAATGCTATTATTGAAGAAAAAAAATTTTTAGCAGACCATTTAGATACTTATGTGTCTGAAGTGCATAAGTATTTGGATATATCTATGGATTTGCTTGATCGGCATCAGCAGAATAAGCTGTTTAACACACAAGAGATGTCAGAATTGAAAAATACGTTTCAAAATTATCATGATTCTTTTCAAAACATGGTTGAAATTATCGGCAATGTAGATACGGTGAACGGACAATTAAACAATGATATTAATCAATTCAATCATAAATCTATTGCCATTATTGAAAAAGTAGATGCAGCCGTAGGAAAAGCATTTATGACAGGAGAAGAGGTTGATGCAAATCTCCAATCACTTTCTGATGTAACTCGAACCGCTATTTTATTAATGACGAAAATTTCATTATCATTAAGTCAGGATTTATTCATAAAAAATGATTCAGAAGGTTTTTTAAAAAAATCTCAAACCGTTTTAACAGAATTAAAAGCAGCAAAAAATAATTTTACGACGTTTCATCAGCGATTAAAAGTAAATGACCCTGAATATTCAACGTTCATCCAAGATACCCATCGGGTAATTGATGCCTTACCTGAACTCATTGATCAGATCAGTAAATTATGGCCAGAAAAAGTGATTATTCAATCAAAATTAGATCAAATTCGGGATCAAATGCTTAACCGTTTAGAAATATTTTTTATTTCCACAATAAATCAAGTCAATACTATTTCCCGACAATTTTGGATAGCAAGTATTGTGGCTTTTTTGTTTATTGTTCTGTCTCTTTTGGTAGGAGGCATATCGATTCTGCTTTCTATTTTAAGACCTATTAATAAAGTAATCGATAGCATGAAAGACATTGCAGAGGGAAAAGGAGATTTAACCCGTCGAATTGATATTCTGAATCAAGACGAAATTGGTGAATTGGCAAAATGGTTTAATGTATTTGTTGATAAATTAAGAGTTACAATTACAACAATCGCAACGGATATCGGTAAATTAAACATTTCTTCAGACCACCTCAAAACCATCGCCAGTGATATGTCAGTAAAAGCATCACAAATGCAAGATCGTTCAAAAGATGCTTCACAAGCAACGCAGCAAACGAGTTCAAATATTGGCAGCATTGCTACGGCTGCTGAAGAAGTAAGTACTCAGGTCGCTCTGGTTGCTGAATCAAATCATAAATTGTCAGAGCGTATCCATGATGTTGGTGAATTGGCAGAAAATGTATCGAGTGCAGTGAATATGGTCGCTACATCCATTGAAGAAATGTATGCGAGTTTAAACGAAGTATCCCAAAATTCTGTTCGTTGTGCATCGGTAACCAATGATGCATCGAGGAAAGCAAATGATACATCTTCCATCGTTAATAAATTAGGTGAGGCGGCTAAGGAAATTGGTGCTGTTGTGGATTTAATCAAAGGAATTGCTGCTCAAACCAATCTTCTTGCTTTAAATGCAACAATTGAAGCTGCTGGTGCAGGTGATGCAGGTAAAGGCTTTGCTGTTGTTGCCAATGAAGTCAAGGAATTAGCTAGGCAAACCGCTGGTGCGACTGAAGAAATTCGTGAAAAAGTTGAAGGGATGCAATCGAATACTGCTATAGCAATAACAGCTATTAATACTATTGTACAAGTGATCAATGAAATTAATTCGATTATGAACACAATTGCTTCTGCAGTGGAAGAACAAACTGTTACAACAAATGAAATCACCAAAAGTGTTTCTGAAACTGCAACCTCCGCAAATTCCGTATCAGATAATGTTAAAACCGTTATTGAATTAGAATCTGAAATTTCTGTAAACATGACGCAAGTGTCATTGGCTGCTCATAATATCGCCAGTGATTCTTCTCAGGCATCCCTTGCAACTCATCGGGTACTTGAAAATGTTTCCGGTGTAAATATGGCGGCTGAATTAACATCCAAAAGTGTTACTGAAGTTTCAGCTCAAGCTAACGATCTATCTACTATTGCGATTCAATTACAAAAAGTTGTTGGTCAATTTAAAATACAATAAAATTTGCTATCCATGTTGGTTAACATTTGGAATATATAAATTCATGATGAATGATGTTAAGATTGATGATGATTTAACCTATGAACACCTTATGGATCCAATAATTATGGATTCAATTGACGTAGGTATTGTTCTTATTGATCCCAAAAAACACCATATTATTGATATAAATGAGTATGGAGCATCCCTGATTGGACTTTCCAAAAATGATATCATTGGGAAACGCTGTCATCACTTTATTTGTCCAGCGTTAGAAGGCAAGTGCCCAGTTACGGATTTAGGTCAAACAATCGATCGTGCTGAACGGGTACTACTCACCAATAATCATGGCGCTATCCCCATTCATAAAACGGTTAAATACATAAATATTAAAGGCAATACGTTTCTTTTGGAAAGCTTTGTTGACATTCGGGAACTCAAAAAACGTACAGAAGACAGACAACGATTGTTACATATTATTGAACAATCTCCGATGTCTATAGTGATTACAGATCAATTCGCTAATATTGAATATGTGAATACTTTTTTTACAAAAGTCACAGGATATACTGCTGATGAAGTAAGAGGAAAAAATCCAAAAATACTTCAATCTGGCTATCATTCTGAATCGTATTATAAAGATATGTGGGCAACCTTGCTATCCGGAAAAATTTGGCGAGGCGAACTTTGCAACAAAAAGAAAAACCAAGAATACTATTGGGAAAGCGCATCTATTTTGCCAATTATGAACACTAATGGGGAAATTACCCAATTTGTTGGGGTAAAAGATGATATCAGTGATCGTAAATACATTGAATTGAAACTCGTTCGTGCTAAAGAACTTGCAGAACATGCCAATCGATTGAAAACTGAATTTGTCTCTAATATGAGCCATGAAATTCGTACACCGCTCCATGCTATTATGGGCATGATTGAACTTTTATTGAGTACCCAGATGAATGAAAAACAGCTAAAGTATATCCGAATGCTTCAGGATAGCTCTGGATCACTTCTTACTTTAGTAAATGACATTCTTGATTTTTCAAAAATTGAAGCGAATACGATTGTATTAGATTATGGTGAATTTAATTTAAAATTCTTGTTGAAGGAACTTGTTGAATTAGAACAGATTAACGCTCAAAAAAAACATTTGAATATCATGATGAATATTCAACCTGATGTTCCTATATTATTGATCGGTGATTCTAAACGATTACGTCAAATTTTTGTAAACTTACTCAACAACGCTGTCAAATTTACTGAAAAAGGGTACATTTCTATTCGTTTGTTTGTTGTGAACATGGATAAAACGCAGTGCACTTTAGGATGTGAAGTCAAAGATACAGGTATTGGCATTCCAATTGAACGCAGTGGCACCCTTTTTCAATTATTTTCACAGGTTGATTCTTCAATATCTCGGAAATATGGAGGGATTGGTTTGGGGCTTGTGATTACAAAAAAACTCATTGAATTGATGGGAGGAACTATTAGCGTCGAAAGTTCAGAAGGCAACGGAACAACATTTCATTTTACAGTTGTATTGACCCAAAGTGTAAAAATATAATACTTAAATCGGCATGTTTTTTGCTTTTTTTTCGAAATAGTTAAAGTCCAACTGAGGATTAAAGTTTTATTTTAATATTCCGATAAAAAAAGCATGGAAAAGAATATAACTACATATAAAAAACTCTTATTGCAGAAAGCTCATGATGCATTTAAAGAGTATCAAATTCTACCCTGTGGTAGAACTGCCGATTTAGAAGAGTGCTTCACGCTTTCCGGAAATCGGTTGATGCTTTGGTTCAATACAACCAAAGACAATTCAACCCGGATGCTGCACACCGTTATTGCGTAATCCCTAAGAGATGGAAATTAAATAAGTTCCCGTATTGTCTTGAACTGTGATTCGTCTGATTTCTGTGATTAAGTATGATAATCATAGCGATCACATGAATCAAATAAATCACAGTTCAAGACAAAAAACTAAGTCATAAAACGTAACCAAAACTGCTCAATTTCTTTAAAATTAGACTGAATTTCCTCATTCCCTGAAATTACTTCTCCATGTCCTGAAAATAACCAATCCAATTGCTGAATTCCACAAAGCCTTTGGATGCTTTGCTTAAGCAATTTCCCATTTCCACCCGGCAAATCTGTTCGTCCAACACCTTGTTTAAATACAAGATCACCTGTAAAAAGGACATTATCTTCGGGTAAATACAAACATATAGAGCCGGGTGAATGCCCCGGAGTATGTATTACCATCAGATTTATCCCTTTGACATTTAGATCACCTTCCTTTAGCAAAAAGTCAGGACGAAAAGCATCTATCGTTGTACCAAACATCGATTGAATATATTTATCCATAGATACTATCCATTGCCATTCCTTTTCATGAATGGCAAACAGCGCTTTTGTTTGTTGTTTAAACAACTGCACCGATTCAATATGATCCGGGTGTGCATGAGTACATAAAACAAGATCAATATCATTTACTGTTAAACCCATTTGATTCAGCCCATCCTCAACATGCCCAAACATTTGTAAATGCCCGGGGTCTATGAGAATTTTCATGGGGCCATCAATGATATAAGTATTGCAATTATTAGCTGTCTGGGATTCCCAAATAAATGCCTGTATTTTATATATATCTTCCATAGTATCTCCAATTATTCCAATTCATGATCGATACATTCCTTCAAATACTTCAAAAAAATTAGGAAATGATTTTTGAACACATTTGGGATTCTGAATACGAATATGAGGAACTTTTAAACCA
Organism: Deltaproteobacteria bacterium YD0425bin50; assembly: GCA_002753105.1. Taxonomy (GTDB): domain Bacteria; phylum Desulfobacterota; class Desulfobacteria; order Desulfobacterales; family YD0425bin50; genus YD0425bin50. The sequence goes on from PDZT01000089.1 coordinate 12,460, forward strand.
GCAACAGCAAAACACATTGCCATCCGATGATCATTATAGGTTTCAATATCTACATTACCTTTAGGTGTTCCACCTTCAATTTGTATGGCATCCGCAGTTGCATCTGCATGAATACCCATTTTTCGTAATTCTGTAGCCACTGAATCCAGCCGGTTACTTTCTTTCACAGTTAAATGAGCAACATTTTCAATGGTTGTGGTACCTTTTGCAAATGCAGAAACAACAGCAAGTGTTGGCACCATATCTGGCATATCCGACATATCCACTCGAATTGATTTTAATTGGCCACCTTCAACGGTAATACCGTCTGATGAATGTGTAATGTTACAGCCCATTTTTTCAAATACTTCAACTAAACGGACATCACCTTGCTTTGAATTTTTTGTAACACCAAGTACCTTAACTTTACCTCCGGTAACAGCGGCTGCTGCCCAAAAATAACCTGCCTGTGAACAATCCGGTTCTACAGTATATGTGCCTGCCTGATAGGTCTGTTTTCCGGGTACAAAAAAACGATCATATCTATCCCGTTCATACTGAATTCCAAAACAACGCATAATATCCAATGTCATATCCACATAGGGCTTTGAAACAAGACCGGGTTGAACTTGAATTTCCAACCCATTCTGAGTGCAAGGCGCAATCAACAGCATGGCAGAAAGATACTGACTACTTTTTGTACAATTCAGCGTAATTGAGCCACCTTGCAATGGTTTTCCAGAAACAATTAATGGTGGGCAGCCATTTTTATGTAGAGCATATGCGGATACTCCTAGCTGATTCAGTGCATCTAACAAATCCTGAATAGGCCGTTCACACAAACGGGGTGAGCCTGTAAAAGTGTAATCACCTTTGCCTAGCGCTCCAATACCAGCCAATAAACGCATAGATGTTCCCGAATTACCCAAAAAAATCGGATTATTGCATTCTGAAAATTGCCCGTATCCTCCACGAATAAAAACATGATTTTCTTTTTCTTCAATATGAATACCCAGTTGGTTTAATGTATGAAGCGTATATTCTGTATCTTCACTTTTTAAGCTATTTAATATCGTACAATCACCATTGGATAACGCAGCAGCAATAAATGTTCTATGGGTATAACTCTTTGAACCCGGAACCGTTACTTCTGCCTGAATTGGACTCTGAATCGGTTGAATTTCCTTCATCTTTGACCTTTGATTTTATCTGATTATTCTGATTTATTTGATTTCACTATATGCCTATCTATTTTTATTTATGTTTAGTTAATGCCTGTAACACAGCGTTTCGCATGACTTCTAAGGGCGCTTGGATTTGTGTCCATAATTCAAATTGAAATGCACCCTGATACA
>PDZT01000527.1 GCA_002753105.1 Deltaproteobacteria bacterium YD0425bin50
TTACGATCTGATTTATGGATAGGACAAATTCCCATATCATTAAAAGCTGTTGTTCAAGTTCATCTTTGGGTAAAACCACATCATGGATTTTATGATTTCGTGTTTGCCAAGAGCTGATGAGCTGTTTTTTATCGATTTTTCGGTTGGGGGTTAGAGGTAATACATCCAGCATGACGATATGAGAAGGAATCATATACTCTGGCAAATCATTTTTCAGGTGTTTTTTTATTCCATTCGGGTATAGCGTAGAATCCCCTGTTACAAATGCAACCAGTTCCATGTTATTCGCTTCTTCATGTTCTTCAACAATAGGACACACCACCGCATCTTTGATTCCCTGAATCTGTTTGATTGCATGTTCGATCTCATCGGGTTCAATCCGATAGCCCCGAAGTTTAATTTGTTTATCCATTCGCCCGAGAAATTCTATATTTCCGTCTTCTAACCATCGGCCAATATCACCAGTTCGATACATACGGATTTCCTGATGATACGGATGACAGGAAAAGTGTTTTTTATTCAGTTCGGGTTGGTGAATATATCCTCTGGCAACACCCATACCCGAAATACAAATTTCTCCAGATATACCAATAGGTTGTAAGCCGTTTCCATTTAAGCTCAATATTAAAATATCCATATTGGCTACTGGAACACCAATAGGTATGGGTGAATTGTCTGCTTTTAAATTTTCAGGTATGCAAAAACTGGTTGCTGTAACTGATATTTCAGTAGGCCCATAGAGATTCCAATACTGATGCTCGTTATCAACAAATTTCCCTTTATCAGAAATGGCATTCTCGCCAGCAGTCATTAAGATTCGAAGTTCTTTTAACTGATTGAACCCAATTTGCTGAATCAAAGTCGGCGGAAGCGCTGCAATCGTAATTCCCTTGTGTTTTATTGAACGAATAATCCATTCTGGATCACGAAAGCGTTGCTGGGGAATGCAAACAAGGCAAGCACCAGATAACAAGGCAATCCATATTTCATATAGAGATCCATCAAAACTACAAGAGGCAAACTGAAGTACGCGGTCGTTGCTATGAATGTCAAGCCGATCCCGTTGAGACAAGATCATGTTGACAAACCCCTGATGCTCTAGCATGACCCCTTTTGGTAAACCTGTACTCCCGGATGTATAAATGATATATGCAAGGTTTCTTGGATTCGCGCTTTGCTGAGGGTTTACTGTGTTTTCTGAACTTCTGATGTCAGATAAAGATATTGAGGTGATTTCAGGAATAAGATCATGCAAAAGCTCTTGATATTTGGATTCAGTTAAAACAAATCGACAACCACTATCCATGAGTATGTGTTTAATCCGTTGTTCTGGATATTCTGGATCAACAGGAACATATACTCCGCCTGACTTGAAGATACTGATGAGTCCTAGTATAAGCCCAATCCCACGATCCATGATCACACCAATTCTATCTTCTGGCTGAATATGAAGACTATTTTTTAAATACCATGCAATCCCATTTGCCTGTTGATTCAACTGATCATAGGTAATGACTTGATTTTCAAAAAGCACAGCAGGTTCATCCGGTGTTTTTTGGACTTGGTCTTCAAATAATTCTGAAATAGTTTTGGGAATGATATAGTGAGGTGCTCTGACTTGAAATGTTTCTAAAAGACATGTTTTTTCTGAATCCGTCAAGATGTTGATGTCAGCAATAGATGTATTGGGCATGGTAATGCCATGCTTGATCAGTTCAAAAAAATGAGATAGCATTCGAATCATACGTTCTTTTTTAAACAAATCGGTATTGTATTCCATTGCAAAACGTAACCCTTGGGTATCTTGTTGAATATAAAGGCTAAGATCAAATTTACTGAAATAATGGATGGGTTCGATGCGAATGAAACGCAATCCATCAATTTCGGGAAAAGCAAGATCATTCTGTTCAACAACAAGCATTATGTCAAATACAGGACTACGGCTTAAATCGCGTTTCATTGAGAGCTCATCAACGAGCTTGTCAAATGGATAGCTTTGGTGTTCAAAGGTTTCAAGAACCATAGATGCTGTGGATTGCAGCAGTTTATGAAAAGAATGGCTGCTATCAATCTTCATTCTTAAGGGAATACTATTCACATAAAACCCGATTTGATTTTCAAAATCCATATGATCCCGACCCGAAACCGGAGAACCAATAATCAAATCGGTTTGATCTGTATAGCGGTATAGCAGCACATAAAATGCAGTGAGTGACGCCATAAACAAGGTTACACGCTGATTGGAACAAAACGCTAAGATCAGTTTGGTCCATTCAGATGGCACGTCGATGCTCACAATATCACCATGAAATGTTTGTAAATTGGGTCTTGAAAAATCTAAGGGAAACCTAAGTACAGGAATGTCGCCATGATATTGTTTAAGCCAGAATGCCTGATGGTCTTTCATTTTTTCTTGCAGAAGCATATGGTTTTGCCATTCGGTATAGTGCCGATACTGAATGGAAAGCGGTATAAGCGGATTTGGCAGGCCTTTTGACAAGGCTGAATAGATGTGATGAAATTCATGGAACAATACCCGAATAGACCAGCCATCAGAAATAATATGGTGCATATTCACAAAAAACAGATATCGGGCTTGAAGAGTTATGGGATCATGCTTTAAACAAATGAGAAAAGCACAAAGCAACGGGCCTTTTTCTAAGTTAAACGCATATTGAGAATGAACTTGAATACATTCCTTTGCTTTTGTTTCTGCGTCAATATCCGTTGAAAAATCCATATATTCAAGATGAATATCCATATCTGGGTGAATACACTGAACCGGTTCGCGATGTTGATTCAGCGTAAAGGTAGTGCGTAATATTTCATGGCGCTGAACTAATAAGTTTAGAGTTTGTTCAGTCCGTTGTTGATCAATAACACCTTCGAAATAAAAGGCGGC
>PDZT01000090.1 GCA_002753105.1 Deltaproteobacteria bacterium YD0425bin50
TAAGCGGAGGATGTGTAGCTTGAATTTAAAAAAAATTAGTGTTACATCTTGAAGCCGACATGAGCCATTTTTTTTTAGACCAAAATTATTATAATAGTTGGATATTTTGTCAACAATTTTTACGATTGCAGTGGATAAAACCGGTGATGCACAGCGTTGAATCAATTTAACAAAAATTAAAATTACTCTTAATAAAAAAGAGGAGTTGTGTTATAAAACAATATTTTTTTATTACAATGCATTATTAACCCTTCATAGCAAAGGAGACAAACGCATGAACAAACTTGTTTTGGTAAGACATGGAGAAAGTTTATGGAATAAAGAAAATCGGTTCACAGGTTGGACAGATATTGCATTATCTGCCAAGGGAATGGAAGAGGCTCAAAAAGCCGGAAAATTGTTAAAAGAAGAAGGATTTTCATTTGACATGGCTTTTACATCAGTTCTTAAAAGAGCGATTAAAACATTATGGATTGTTTTAGAAGAAATGGATTTAATCTGGATTCCTGTTTTTCGAACATGGCGCTTAAATGAGAGACACTATGGTGCGTTACAGGGTCTCAATAAAGCTGAAACCATGAAACAGCATGGAGAGGAACAATTTATGCTTTGGCGTCGAAGTTATGATGTCCCGCCTCCTGCTTTAGATAAAAACGATCCGCGAAGTCCCTCAAATGATCGACGTTATGCAGACATTAAAGGCGAAGAGATGCCGTTAACCGAATGCCTTAAAGATACAAAAGCACGTGTTCTTCCTTATTGGAATGATTTGATTGCACCAGTTATTAAAAAAGGTAAACGTGTCATTATTGCTGCACATGGCAATAGTCTTCGGGCCTTAGTGATGCATTTAGACAATATGTCTGAAGAAGCAATTGTTAGTTTGAATATCCCAACTGGAATACCTTTAGTTTATGAATTGGATAATGACCTAAATTCAATTCGGTCGTACTATTTAGGCGATCCAGAGGAAGCCAAAAAAGCTGCTGAAGCGGTTGCCAAACAAGGAAAATAACGAATTTTAACATGTTCCCACACCATCACACTAACGTGGGAACATTGGAAAACATCTATGACAGAACATGCTTTACTTACAACTCAACACGAACTTCGATTAAAAAAACTACATGATAAACGCATTGAACTTATGCGTATGGAACCTGAACAGGCTTTAGACGAAATACTTGACTATGAGCAGTCAGCAGCCTTAGTTCATTCATTTCCAGAACAGGATTTATTCCTATTGATTCATGCGATTGGCCTTGAAGATGCCTATCCATTATTATCGCTCGCTTCTTTTCGGCAATGGGAATACATGCTTGATGTGGAAATATGGTCTCGTGATCAAATCGATCTTGGAATTGTTTCCCGATGGCTGTCTCTGCTTTTTATGGCGGATAACAAGCGTTTTGTCTGTTGGGTTATTCAAGAAAAAAATACATTTATTGAATATTATTTGTACAAAAACATTGAAGTCCAAATACGTAATCATGATGAAGATCCATCAATATTTGGGGATGATTTTTTTACCATAGACGATGTGTTTTATGTTCGATTTCGTGATATCAATGATCCAGTATTAAACAATTTAACAGGTATTGAAAGTAATGACTTAGCCAATCGAGATGACTTTCTTGAAGTTTTTTTAGAAAAACTTGCAGACTTAGACCATGTTACATATCAGAGTGTCCTGTTTGAAAGCATGACTATTCTTTCTGCAGAAACAGAAGAAGAAGAATACCGGATGCGAAATGAACGACTTTCTGAAAAAGGATTTATGCCGTTTGATGAAGCAATGAAGCTTTACTCTCCAATTCAGGACTCAGAATTTTCTGACCAATTACGGGGAAAAAAAATATATCAGGCTGATCAATCCGTTCATATACCTATGTATTCCGCTGATATGTTGAAACAAGAACATTTATTTTCCCAATCGCTTCAATGTATTGATGTGGATGAGGGTATTATCGAACAAATTCAAAACGAATTTATTGGATTATGCAATACATTGATATCAGCAGATCAAAAAATAATTCATGAACTTGAAGAATTAAGAGATACGATCAAGACAACATGTACTTATGTTAGCTTAGGAATTGAGCAGTTGATGCGCGGCGATTCCACCACATCCAACCCACAAAAAACAGCTTATTGTATTCAAAACTTTCCGTTGGAAAATCTGTTTCGACTTGGTTTTACGCAAACACTCAAATTAAAATGGTTGGTCGTAAAATGGCAAAAACAAAGTTGGTATGCATCTGTTGATTTGCCATTACAGTTTTGGGATGAATACTGGTTTGGCGTTTTAGGCGGCGTGTTACTTAAAAAACCACTCTATTTTGATAATTATCGTACAGGTGTGATGTATCGTGAATTCATATCCATCAAAGAAATTCAGGAAACCCGACAAATAATTGAACGTATGATTAAGTTGGACCGTCTCTTTTTATCTCTGAATCTCAAAGCATCTGACATACCCATTCGAAAAAGTCATTTTACTTGGAAAACCTTACTCTTGACCTTATGGGCACGTTTCAGCTTACATATGCCTGAAGTATATCTTCCAATAAACATTGATGATTTTAAACGTCTTTTTGAGCAACTGTGGATAGAAAAAGATCATAATAAAAGCAAAACCATAACTGAATTAATAAAAAGATCATTTCTCAATTGGATATCCAAGAAAACTCATATACAGGTAGAAATACTATCTGAATCGATGGGCCATATTTTTGAATCGCTGTTTCAAGACGTTGAAGATGAATACGGGTTAGTCCAACCGCAATCCCTTGACTGCCGTTACATTCATTTATTTTTTGTTTCACAGGGAAATAAATAGGGGCATTGATCATCGTTTCGGCCAGACATTATTCGTTGCCGTGACAGAATTGTAGGGGCGAACCTTGTGTTCGCCCTCCAAAAGGGCGATGACAAGCATCGCCTCTACAATTTTTTGTCATTTAATTATTTAATAACATCTGGAAAAACCTGAACATTCAACTCTGATCTTAACTTAGTTTTTACGTCTTCAATATTTTTATCAATCTTTTGTTTCTTTAACATTTGTATAATTTGCGGTTTTGATTCTTCAAAATTTTTAGTGTGTTCAGGTTTATAGTCAGTTTGTTGAATAATGTGATATCCAAATTGGGTTTTGACAAGACCACTTGTTTCACCTTTTTTCAGTTTAAACGCAGCGTCTTCAAATTCACGTACCATACGGCCTTTGGTAAACCAGCCTAAATCCCCGCCTTTTTCTTTTGATGGACATTCTGATTTTTGTTTCGCAAGCTCGGCAAAATCTTTACCTGCTTTTAATTCCTTTAAAATCGCATTGGCTTCTTCTTCAGTTTTTACAAGAATGTGACTTGCCTTGACCTGTTCTTGTTCATTAAATCTGGCTTTATTCTGTTCATAATAGGATTTTAATTCTTCATCAGAAACCACAACTTGAGCTTGAAGGTATTCTTTATATTCATTCGCTAAAAGCTGTTTTTTCAATTGATCCAATTTTTGCATAAATGCTTGTGTTTGATCTAACTTATTTTGAACTGCTTGTTTGAACAAAAGTTCAGTTTCAACCATTTTTTCCAACAGTTTTCGTTTACTTTCAGGATTATTCATTCGCTGAAGATATGCCTCTGGATAGGTTGATAATACGGCATTCAAATCTTTCATAGTGATGGTTTTATCGCCAATTTTTACCAGAACAGCATCCGCATTTTCTTTCACTTCAGTTTCTGCATGAACAAATGCAACGCCCAAACAAAGTACTACACCTAATACTAACCATTGAACCTTTTGTGTTTTTTTCAAATCCAATCCTCCATTTAATTAATTAAAGTCAATCATGCGTGATCATTAGGAACCTAATTTCCTTTGTTTAAATCACATTGTTAATAATTATGTTTTTTTTCAGACCATTATACCAATGGTTGAAGCGTATCAATCAATTTTATAATAATTTCACTTGCATTTCCTTGTAATGCCACATCGCTGACCGAATAGGTTAACGGAGTGGGTTCAGCGTTGATCTCAATAATTTTTGCACCTGAGTCCTTAGCAATCATCGGCATTAGTGCTGCGGGTTGAACTACTGCCGACGTCCCAATCACAAGCATAACATCGCAGTTCTTCGATAAACTTTGTGATCGGGTTAGGGCCTCCATAGGAATCATTTCACCAAAAAAAACGCAATCTGGACGATAAATACCACCACAAGAACAAGTTGGCGGAATAACATCCAAATTCACGTCCCGCATTGCACATCGATGTGAACAGTTTAGACATCGTAACCATGCAAAATTCCCATGAAATTCAATAACATCGGAATTACCTGCCATTTGATGTAACCCGTCAATATTTTGGGTAATAATCGTTTTTAATTTTCCCATCTGTTCGAGTTTAGCTAATCCAAGATGTGCATTATTCGGTTTGGCTTGCTGAATAATTTCCTTCATTTCTTTTAGCATGACGTCCCATACTTTTTTTGGATTCTTTAAGAAAACATCAATATGGGCATATTCCATAGGATCAAATTTTTCCCACAATCCACCTTTGCCTCTAAAGGGAGGTATCCCGCTTTCTACAGAAATGCCAGCGCCGGTTAATGCGACAATCTGTTTTGCATTCGCAATATATTGAGCTGCTTTTTCAATTAATGTCATCATTCACACCTGAAAAGTCATGTGTTGTGCCACTCCAACACAGGTTATCGTATATTTTTTATCTAAAATGACTTGTTGACAATGGGAAACAATTTGATCCATTTGTATATCACTTCGTTCAGCATTCAAATGGAATAAGCCTAACTGTTTAACCTTTGCCTGACTTGCAAGCGCTAATGTATCCAAATATGATGAATGACCGAAGGATTTGAATAGATCATACTCTTCAGCCGTGTATTCTGCATCATGAAACACAAGGTCTGCATCTGCAATAAATTGTTCATAGTCTCTATTATCAAGCCCCCCCGGATGTTTAAAACCCAGTTCATTATCCGTTAAAAAAACAAATGTTTTTCCATCCTCAATTAATTTGTATCCACGTCCTCCATTGGGATGATTCAATGGAATGGATGTGATTGTGATTGGTCCAATTTGAAACGCATCAGGGCATGCATCAATATATTCTATTTGAGAAGGGACATCAATAAATCGAACAGGAAAGTTAGGATTTGACATGACTTTTGAGAGTGTTCGTTCAATAAATTGGCCGGTAAAAGGACATCGATATATATAAATTTTGCAATTTTTTTGATAAATTGCCCGAAAAAAAGGAAAACCTAATACATGATCCCAATGAGCATGAGTAAAAACGATGTGGTATTCTTCACAACCTTCTTTTAAAAGTTGATTACCTAATTTTCTAATACCGGTTCCAGCATCGAGTATAATCACATGGTTTTGTTTTGATCGGACTTCAACACAGGTTGTATCGCCGCCAAATTTTTGATATTCGGTTCCAGAAACAGGTATGGATCCTCTTGATCCCCAGCATTTAATATACATTCATGTGCTTTCAGTGTCTCAGTTATGAATAATTCCGCTTTTTTTGAAACTTTTTGAATGGCGAATCTATATATTCGATTTTTTCTTGTGTACTAAACTTCAAATCTATTTGTCAATGCTTAACAAATACCGCTTGATAGTTGACTTTGATTTTGGATTATTTTAAACGTAACCATATTTATTTAGGTACAACGGCACAAAATTATTTACTAACATGATAAGGAGAACGCAAATAATGGCACAGCTTATCGCTGATCGAAGAGATGTAGATTTTGTTCTTTTTGAACAAATGAATGTTGAAACGCTTACTCAAAATGAAAAATTCAATGAGTTTGATAAAAAAACAATAGACTTAATCGTAACAGAAGCCAAAAATCTTGCAATCAAAGAAATCCTGCCAACTCAAAAAGATGCTGAGCATGGATGTACATTTTCCAATGGAAAAGTAACCGTACCTCAGTCTTTCCATAAGGCATATAAATTACTCAGAGAAGGCGACTGGCTTGCGATGGCTGATGATCCAAAAGTGGGTGGACAAGGCATGCCAAAGATGGTCGCACTTGCAGCAAATGAGTATTTTATGGGCGCTAATTGTTCATTTATGCTGTATCATGGATTAACTCACGGCGCTGCAAAATTAATTGAGCGATTAGGCACTGAAGAACAAAAACGTCTTTACATGAAAAAGCTCTTTTCTGGAGAATGGTCAGGCACAATGCTTTTAACTGAAGCTGAAGCAGGCTCAGATGTTGGCGCATTGACCACGTCTGCTAAAAAAAATCCTGATGGCACCTACTCAATAACTGGATCGAAAATTTTTATTTCTGGTGGTGAACATGATATGGTTGCCAATATAATTCATCCAGTGCTTGCACGTATTGAAGGCGCTCCCAAAGGCTCAAGAGGCATATCTCTTTTTATTGTTCCAAAATATCGCGTAAATGCTAATGGAAGTTTAGGTGAATTCAATGACGTGGTATGTACAGGTATTGAAGAAAAAACAGGACTTCATGGAAACAGCACATGTTCTTTAACGCTCGGCAGCAAAGGCAATTGCATCGGCACATTGATTGGCGAAGAAAATAAAGGCCTGCCTGCGATGTTTTTAATGATGAATGACGCAAGACAGCTCGTTGGATTTCAAGGCTTTGGCGTTTCTACAGCCGCATATATGTATGCGCTTGATTATGCCCGTCAACGAATTCAAGGCAAGCATCTTTTGACAGGGAAAAATTTAGATGCTCCATCTGTAGCCATTATTGAACATCCCGATGTAAAACGTCAACTCATGATTATGAAAACGTTTGTCGAAGGTATGCGTAGTCTCATTTATTATACGGGCCTATGTTATGATAAAATCGCAATTAGTAACAGTTCTGAAGAAAAAGAGATGCTCAATGGCCTGATTGAAGTTTTAACGCCGATTGTAAAAGGATACGTTACAGATAAAGCGCTTGAAGTAACAAGTCATGCGGTTCAGGTGTACGGAGGATATGGGTATACAAAAGAATTTCCTGTGGAGCAATTGTTTAGAGATTGCCGTATTTTCATGATATACGAAGGCACCAATGGTATTCATGCTATCGATTTATTAGGTCGGAAATTGACTTTTAAACAAGGTAAACCCTTTATGGATTTTCTTCATATGATACAGGATACCATTAATACTGCATGTTCTATTGAAGGTCTGGAAACGATGTGCTCTGAATTTAAAACAGTATTTCAACGATTTACTGAACTTTCTGAATATATGGGAAGAGCTATTTCGCGTCCTGATCAAATTCTGAATGCTTATGCATTTGCGCATCCTTATTTAGAAGTTACAGGTGATATTACAATGGCGTGGATGCACTTATGGAGAAGTTCACTAGCAATGTCAAAATTGCAGCAAATCACTGGTGAAAAAAATAGTGAAAAACTCAAAAGCACAGTTGAAAAAAATAAAGAAGCCGCATTTTATTATGGCCTGCTGAAATCTGCACAATTTGTTATTTACACTTTGCTTCCTGTAACCATGGGAAAAATGAATGCTATCTTTCAAACGAATGGCGCTGCTGTAGAAATTCCTGATGTGTCATTTGGTGGGAAATAAAGAACTCAGGCCTTGATCATGGTTTCGGCCATAATGTAGGGGCGATGCTTGTCATCGCCCTTTTGGAGGGCGAACACAAGGTTCGCCCCTACAATTCTGTCAATTTTTTTCATTATTATTATCGAACGAAACAGTGAGCAACTTTTTGATTCGCCATGGATTGAAACTGCATCAGTTGATCGTCTTGGATAACGGATGTGTGATTCTTGATATAATCATCATTAAGAATAGTCGCATTATGATACCGTTGTAACACATAGGTACTGGCACCATGAATGAGATTGAGAATATCTTTCAAAATGATTTCATCTATAAAAGGGCTAAGACAGGTGGTTCTAAATTCATAAGACACTGAGGATTTCATAATAATCTCAATGCTTTGATATATGGATTGAGAAGAATCCACATCCATAAGAATCGGTGAATAGTTGTCGGGATGGGTTTTTATATCCATAGCCACATAATCAATTAAGCCTGTTTGGATTAATTGTTGAATTATTGCGGGATTGCTTCCGTTGGTGTCCAATTTAATTGGATAATTCAGTTTTTTAATTCGTTCACATAACAAAAAAATATCTTTTTGACATGTCGGTTCACCACCACTAATGACGACCCCATCTAAAAAAGACTTATGTGTTTTAAGAAAATTGAATACATAACCATCATTGAAGACTGGTGGGGAAGTTCGCGCTTTGTTCCCCACCAATGAAGGATTATGGCAATATGGACAATGAAAGTTGCATCCAGAAAGGAAAATCACACAACTCATTTTATTCGGATAATCAATAAATGAATTTTTTTGTAATCCGCCTACATGCATATGATGTATTCTTTATGATGCAATTTTATAGGTTTTTCTCATCTCGAATTCTGCGCGCTTACCATTATTCCATTGATTTACTGGCCTTAAATATCCAACTACGCGTGAATACACCTCAACTTCTTTTCCACAGCTTGGACAATGATCATGTTGACCGGGTAAATAACCATGCATGTTACAGATACTAAACGTAGGGCTTAAGGTAAAGTACGGGAGTTTAAAATTCGTGGTTACTTTACGAATCAATGATTTAACCACTGTAATATCTGTTATTTGTTCGCCAAGATACATATGTAATACGGTACCACCTGTATATTTTGATTGCAGCTCATCTTGTAATTTTAACGTTTCGTAAAGATCATTTGTATATGACACAGGTAATTGTGTTGAATTGGTATAGAATGGATCATCTCCTTTTACAAATCCAGCTTCATTTGCACAAATAATATCTGGAAATTGTTTTTTATCTAACATGGCTAAACGGTAAGAAGTCCCTTCAGCGGGGGTTGCTTCAAGATTAAACATGTCACCGGTTTCATTCTGAATTTGTTCAATGATACTCCGTATTTCATCCATAGCCTCAAGCGCAAAACCGCAACCCGTTTCAGTTCCTATATCCTGACCTAAAAAATTCATACATGCTTCATTCATTCCGATAATGCCAATAGTAGAAAAATGATTTTTCCAGTAAACACCTGTTTTATTTTTTATATCACGCAGGTAAAATTTTGAATAGGGATAGAGATTATTTTCAGTAAATTTTTCAAGAATTTTACGTTTGATCGTCAGACTATCTTTGGCAAGATGCATGAGCGTTTTTAAACGATTAAAAAAATCGAGTTTTGAGGCTGCGAGATAACCGATTCGCGGCAGATTAATTGTAACTACGCCAATGGAGCCGGTTAAAGGATTTGCACCAAATAAGCCCCCACCTCTTTTTAAAAGTACACGATTATCCAAACGCAATCGGCAACACATGGATCGTGCATCATCAGGTGACAAATCAGAGTTAATAAAGTTAGAAAAATAAGGGATACCATATTTCCCTGTCATTTTCCAGATTGAATCTGTATTGGGATTATCCCAGTCAAATTCTTTAGTAATGTTATATGTTGGAATTGGAAACGTAAATACACGACCTTTGGCATCACCTTCCATCATGACTTCAGCAAATGCCTTATTAAACATGTCCATTTCCGGCTGATAGCTTTCATATGTGATATCTTTGTCTTTACCACCAATAATCACAGGCATATGCTTCATGGTATCAGGTACACAAAGGTCCATCGTAATGTTTGTAAACGGAGTTTGAAAACCAACGCGGGTTGGGATGTTGATATTAAATACGAATTCCTGGATAGCTTGTTTAACATCCTTATATTTCAAATTGTCTTCTCGAATAAATGGAGCAAGATACGTATCAAAATTAGATATGGCTTGTGCGCCGGCAGCTTCACCCTGTAATGTATAGAAAAAATTAACAATTTGTCCCAAAGCAGATCGTAAATGTTTTGGTGGAGCGCTTTCGACTTTTCCAGCGACACCTTTAAATCCTTGCCTTAATAGGTCAGATAAATCCCATCCTACACAATATACAGATAAGAGGCTTAAATCATGAATATGAAAATCACCATGTTTATGTGCATTTCGAATTTCAGGTGGATAAACACGGTTTAACCAGTATTCAGAGGTAACATCTGATGAAATATAATTGTTTAAACCTTGCAGCGAATAACTCATGTTGCTGTTTTCTTTGATTTTCCAATCTAATTTCTGGATATAATTTTCAACAAGATCAACATTGGCTTTAGCAACAATATTACGAATTTGGTTATGTTGTTCCCGATACAAAATATATGCTTTAGCTGTTTTATAAAAAGGCGAATCCAAAAGCACGCGTTCTACAATATCTTGTATTTCTTCTACTTCTGGAACAGGGCCTATATGAATTTGTCTTGCTAGCGTAACGACCTTTAAGGTTAATTTTTTGGCTTCTCTTTCGTTAAATTCTCCAGTTGCCTGACCCGCTTTTGTAACGGCAGCCGTTATTTTCACGGGATCAAATTCAACTATATTACCATTGCGTTTTTTGATCTTTTCAAACACTGTTCACACCTCATTTAATAAATGAACATCGTCGATTGGGTTTAAAAAAAATCGAACAGATGGAAAGAGTTAATATATAAAAAATATAAATTCGGGGTTGGATGTATTAAAAAAGAATAGACAATACAATTAGATGGTTCACAATTACTGCATAAAATCATCACATGCTTTAATTGCTTTTTATAACAATATGTTGATGTATGTCAATATAAAAATCTATATATAGTATAAATTAAGTAATCTCAAGCAGTTATGAATGAATGTCAGCGATTCAGATAAAAATACTCGAATTTAAAATTTGGCTCATGTCGGATTCAAGGTGAAGCAAAGAATTTTGTTATTACTCTATGCTATCCTGTGTATGATGATATTGATTAAGTTTCTTGAAAATACTTTTTATACATGGTAAACGATATTCACTTCTTGAGCTTACAGATTTATTTATTTAATCTATTCAGAATACATATCAAGCCAATGACTACAGTTTTGGAGATATTTTCAAGTGTATCTTAATGAAAATGAACTTAAAGCAAATATTTTACTCATCGATGATGACCCAATCAATTTGCGGTTTTTAATAGAAATTTTAAAAACTTCTGGATATCAAATACGGGCTGCAGTTAGTGGTGAAACCGCATTAACCTCGATAGAAATGAAAATTCCAGATTTGATTCTACTTGATATCAATATGCCGGAAATGGATGGATATGAAGTTTGTAAAATGATAAAACAAAATCATATGACAAAAGATGTACCTGTGCTTTTTATCAGTGCATCCAATGAAATATTTGATAAGGTAAATGCTTTTTCAGCAGGCGGAATTGATTATATGACCAAACCAGTTCATCCTGAAGAAGTTCTACTACGTGTTAAAACGCATCTAAGTCTCAAAACGATGCAGGAAAGAATTGAAAAGCAAAATCTGCAGCTTCGTCAAGAAATTACTGAACGAAAACAAATCGAGTTGCAATTACATCAATATCAAAATTACTTAGAAGAGCTGGTTAAAGAGCGTACTGAGCAGCTATCAAGATCAAATGAACACTTAACTCAAGAAATCGAAGAAAGAAAAAAAATAGAAGTTGAACTCATTCAATCTGCAAAACTTGCAGCATTAGGAGAGTTAGCTGCTGGTGTTGCCCATGAATTAAATCAGCCATTAAATGGCATAAAAATTATAGCTCAATCCATAATTATAGATATCCATAAAAAACGTCTTGTTGTGAATGAATTAACTAATGATTTAACTGATATTACTCATCAGGTTGATCGAATGGCTGAAATCATAGATCACATGAGAGTGTTTTCACGTTTTTCAAATCCCGAATTGATGGAACTTGTGGATATCAATACGATCATTTTTGGACCATTTAAAGTGTTAGGCCAACAGCTTAAAACGCACGATATTGAAGTTAAAACAGTATTAAGTCCTGATTTACCTAAAGTACTTGGTAATTCGATAAGGCTTGAGCAGGTTTTTTTAAATTTGCTTACCAATGCAAGACATGCACTCGATGAGTGTCAAAAAAAAGAAAAAAAAATAGAAATTATATCGTATTATATCCATGAAAAATCTGCGGTAATTATTGAAATAAAAGATAATGCCAACGGTATCCCAAAACACTTACATGAAAAAATTTTTCAACCTTTTTTTACAACCAAAGATCCGGGTAAAGGCACTGGACTTGGACTTTCAATCTCAAGCAAAATTATAAAAGAACATAAAGGAAAGCTTGAATTAGAAAGTGAAGTGGGTAAAGGAACAACATTTAAAATATGTTTACCTGTAGAGGCAAGTAACCTCGCTGTTAAGCCCGCTCCCCTCGAATAATCAATAACACTGCTTTTTCTTTTATTTGCTTATTTTCTTTATCAACAATTGTAATCGGAGTTAACGTAATGGTTGAATATCGCCCTGTTTTCACTGATTCCAATGTACCAATGGGCGCATCCATAACATTTTTTAGCAGTGGAAGTAATTCCGCAGTTGAAGTATCTCTAATGCCGACTTTTTCTAAATTTTTTAATAATTCATCATCAATGATATCGACTTTGCCTTGAATGACTCTGCCTAAATAGCTGTTTATATATTTAATTTTATAATGTTCATTACAAACAATTAATCCAACCTGAAAGCAATCTAATAATTGCCTTGCAAATTGAAACGCAGGTTCAGTCAAATAATCTTCAAAATCAATGACAATTTCTTTATTCTGTGTAATGGCTGCAACAATCTCTTTGGTAAGTTCAAGTTCTCTGGTACGAAATCTCAATGCACGCGTTATTTGTAATTTTTCAACTGCCTTTTGAACTGAAACCAATAGTTCTTCTAAATTTACAGGTTTTTTGATAAAATTCATTGCTCCTTCTCGTAATGCCTGAATAGCACTGTCTTCATCTCCATATCCTGTAAGAATAATTGACTCAAAATCGTCATTCATTGACCGCATTTCATGTAATGCATGTAACCCGTCTTTTTTGGGCATTTTAATATCTGTCAGGACAATATCGATCTTTTTTTCTTTAAACATATTGACTGCTTCTTGACCGTCTTGAGCTGGATACACTTCAAACCCTTCTTTTTGTAAGGCTCTGGATAGCCTGTTTCTCACAACATCTTCATCTTCAGCCAAAAGTAATGTTGGATAAGGGACAATATGTTTTGCAAAAGATATTTTTTCTTTTGCCCTTCCTAATGCAACATTCAACACATTCATATCGATTGGTTTTTTAATATAATCAATTGCCAATTCCTGAATTGCAGCAATTACAGAATTCGGTTCAGCATAAGCAGTTGTGATGATAACCTGCACATCAGACAATATCTCCTTGGCCTTGCGAATGAGTTCTATTCCATTCATGTCTGGGAGCTGTAAGTCTGAAATAATAATTTCTGGCAGAGTTTGTTTCAGCAATTCTAAACCTGTTTTACCATCAGTTGCACTAATCACATCAAATCCTAGCTTTTTAACGAACTTTGATATCAATTCAATAGTAACTAGATTATCTTCAATGATGAGTATCTTATAGTTTATCATTATTATATAAAACTCCTTTTTCCTGCGTCCAAATCAGTTGATCCATTTAGGCCAACACATTGATAAATTTTATTGAATTAGCACATTATATGAATCAAAACATATCATAGATCAAGAATAATTATTGATAATATGTCTGCTTTTTTTTAAGTTTAAATTTTAAATCAACAAGTATAGAAAATTTTCTAAAATC
>PDZT01000528.1 GCA_002753105.1 Deltaproteobacteria bacterium YD0425bin50
ATAGAAGCGGTTTCTCTTGGCCGGTTAAAATAGCCTTTCATCACGACATCTCCGCCAACAACGATCTCTCCGGGTTGATGCGCTGGGCATTCATTACCGTTGTTATCCACAATCTTAACCACCTGACCGGGTAATGCCAAACCAATAGACCCGACTTTACGAGTTCCTTTCATAGGATTCAGCGTGCTCACACACGTTGCTTCGGTTAAGCCATACCCTTCGAGAATGGGAATATGAAAGGTGCTTTCAAATTGAGTCATGGTTTCATGAGTTAAAGGCGCAGCGCCACAAATCCCAAATTTTAATGAACTCAGATCATATTTTTGTCGAGATGGATCAGATAATAAAATCTGATACACTGCGGGTACTGCTGAAAAGAAATTCACTTTATACTGTTCTACCACCTGCCAGAATTCACTTGCGCTAAACGTTTTTCGTAATACAATGGCATGACCATCCCGCAGCGTAAACGTACACGTCAGCATGGCATTGACATGAAATAATGGCAAGAAACACAAAAATTTTTGATGTTTAGGCAGATCAAATGCAAGAGAAACCCCTTCTATATCAGCCAGTACATTTTTATGCGATAACAAAACCCCTTTAGGATTTCCAGTTGTTCCTGAGGTATAAAAAATAAATGCAGGATCATCCGGTTTAGCATCACAAATGATAGGTTTGGAATCGGATTTGGCTATTAACGATGAAAAATCTAAATGGGCTTTATCAGGAGATTTGCCAATTTCAATGACTTTTTCCAGATGAGGACATTTTTCACGAATTTCTTTTAAAACCGGTACATACTGGTCTTCAATGATTAAGCCCCGGCCTTTAGAATCATTAAGTAAATAAGCGATTTCAGGCGCTTTCCACCAGCCATTGATAGGGCCGGCCACAGCGCCGATTTTATGAATCGCAAAATATGAAATTAAGGTTTCAGGGCTATTTTGCACATATACATGAATAAAATCGCCTTGTTTAAATCCGCACTGAAGCAAGGCATTGGCTAATGTATTCACACGCTTGCCGAATTCGGCATAGGTGATGGTTTGATCATAAAATTCAAGATACGGCTGGGTTGCATGAGTTTGAACCGCTGTATCCAAATAGGTTGCTAAATTCATTGTATTCACCTCCTCAAATATCACGGGATAACAGAAATAATACAGTCCACATGGTTCCGCCAAAACCGGATGCCAACGCTCGTTTCACTGTTTTTGAAACCTGATGTTTACCAGCCTTACCCATAATTTGCAATGCGGCTTCGGCAACCCGAACCATAGCTGTCGCACCAATCGGGTTCGATGCAATAACGCCGCCAGATGGGTTCACTGGAAAAGCGCCATGGATAGATATTTCATCATTTTCAATCATGCGAAGATGAGCGTCACCTTCTAACAACAAAAATTCACGCAGCCAATCCAATCCCCACCAACTGGATGGATCGTACATTTCAAACAGATCCAGTTGTTTACGCGGATCTGTAATCCCATTGCGTTTAAACAATTTTTCTGCGGCATGACGATGCGTGGTTTTATATGGAATATTTCCAAAAACACCAAAACTTTCCTCACGATGAACCGTAATATGGTCTTGAATCCATGCGGGTTGGCTGCATAATTTTTTCGCTTTTTCTTCAGATGCTAAAATAACCGCACATGCACCATCACTTTGAGAACACATGTGAATCATACGAAGTTCGCCAACCAGTTTGGGAGAACCATTTGCCAAATCATCCGCTTGATTAAATTCCAATCCAAGCCTGCGATGCGCTTTTTCATTTAACATGGCATGATTGTCCATCATGATGCGATATTTCATGGATGCTTTTTTCGCACGGTCTTCGCCAAATTCATCAATCATGGATGCTGCCGTCATCCCAGTTAATGCACCGGTTTGTAATTGTCGCGCCCATAATGGATCAGCCATGTTTGTGATACCGCCGGTCGTATGACCTTCCTGAAGTTTTTCAAACCCAATGGCCATAACAATGTCATGCAACCCTGAAGCGATGAGATGATCTGCGGCACACATGAGGGTTGCACCTGTTGTTCCACCTGTCGTTACCCGTAATGTTTCTTTGCCATAAGCGCCTGTTCCAAGTACATGCCAGAGATCAGGCTGATGCACCATTTCAAAAAGCTCCATATTCCCATGAACTACGCAATCAATATCATTCATGGTTAGACCTGTATTGGTCAAAGCCTCGCGAACGGCTTCATGAATCATTTCAGGTTGATTCACATCTTCGCGATGGCTGGAATATGCAGTCTGTCCCACTCCTATAATTCCAACGTTTCGATTTTTTTTCATGTTTCCTCCTATTCTAATCCTAAAACTAAGACTGAGTGAAACTGCCCTGCGGGCCCCATAACGCCATGTGCTAATGCTGTACGTGCACCATGAACCTGATGTGCGCCAGCTTTATTCTGCAACTGAAGTGCCGCTTCAGCAGCTCGCACTAAGCCGCCGATCATCAATGGATTTCCTGCCAGCATTCCACCAGACGGATTGACTTTGTTCTCAATAGATTGAATGCCCTGCCCTTCTTCAGATATTCCCAGCCCTTCAAGCCACATGGGCAATTGATAGGCATACGGGTCAGATATTTCAATGACATCAAAAGCGTTTTTAGGATTGTGTATATTTGCCCGGTCATAAGCCCGTTTGGCTGCTTTTTTTAATGCTTCATTTGACACTAAATTTCGGTCTCCAAGAAAAAAACGATCTATTGAATTACCTACACCTTTAATCCATACAGGTGTTTTCGTAAATTCATGAATGCGTTCTTCACAGGCTAAAATCATACCCACTGCACCATCAGACACAGGATAAGTATGCAGTGTCCGAATAGGATCAGCTAACATGGGCGATGACATCACCTTCTCCCTTA
>PDZT01000529.1 GCA_002753105.1 Deltaproteobacteria bacterium YD0425bin50
ACCCAGGGCGTTGCCCTGGGCTGGTATGTCTAACCCCTTCGGGGTTTTGTTGTATTAAATGAAAGAAAAGCGGTACCATTTTTCATTATTTATTTGTTGTCATATTTTGGGAATGCACCCTCTTGCTCTTAATCTTGCTCTAAATATAAAATCGTTATCTTTCTATACGTTATTAGAGCAAGATTAAGATTAAGAGCAAGAACATCGAAAAGAAAAGCTCATTCCTTAATTAACCATACAGCCGATGTATAGCAATATATTCTTCTACAGCTTCAGGAACCAAACCTGTAATGGATTGCCCTTGTTGAATTCGCTCACGAACCAGTGTAGCACTGATATCTGATACAAGAACATCTTTAAGCAGTATATGCGGTGGTTTAGAAAGTAAGCCATGATAATTCGCTAAAGGGAATCCGGGTCTGGGTACGACAATAAATTGAATTAGATGACTGAGAAGTTCTGCATTCAGCCATTTACTGTCAAAATCAAATACACAGTCTGATCCAATAACCATACAGAATTCATACTGATGTTTATAATCCGGGTCATCCAACAGCCGGTTAAATGTAACAAAGGTTTCCCCGCTTAACCGGTTTTCAATTTCATATTCAAAATAACGAATTTTTTCTGTTTCAACCAGACGAAGCATCTGAATTCTATCAGAACTATATGCGGTATGTTTACCAAACTTATGCATATATGCAGGCATCAACCATATCTGATGTATATCAGGTACTGTATTTAGAACAGCTTGGGCAACCTGAATATGTCCGCTTGTAACCGGATTAAATGAACCGCCAATTACGCCAATTTTTTTTTTCTTCTCAAACACGGTATTGGAATAAAATTTCGCATACGGTGTTTGAAACCATTTACCATAAACAGAAGAATCATCCAAATGTAACTGAACCTCATGGTTCTTACAGTATTCTGCTTTGGCTTTATCCCATAAATCCGGGTCCATGAATGGATTATCATGAATATACCGAATAGGTGTTCCCTGTTGTTTTTGATACGTTGTAATTGAAAACAAATGGGTCCATGCAAGACCTAAATCTTCACGTAAATACTGTTCAAGAGCATCCGTATGTTCCGATCCAGTTAAAATATGAACTTCATGTCCAGTTTGAACGAGTAAATGGGTTAATTCTGAAAAAAAACGAGAAGACGCATCTGCAACACCATGAATATCAATACCAATTCTGATCATTATCCACCCCTATTCCATGCCTATTCCAGAAAATTTCGAATCGATGTAATGCTCACTCGCAAATGATTCTGTTTTGTTTTGAAAAACATGGAATAAATAATCTAAATATCCCTGCTCTTTACACATCTGTTTACCCGGAGAATCTGAAATTTTAGCAACAGGCGTGCCTTGACAGTGGGTCATTTTGATTACGATCTGTATCGGTGTACTGGAAATATCATTGGTCAGATTGGTACCAATACCAAAAGATGTTTTGATCTTGCCTTTAAAATGACGGGCAAGGTCAATCGCTTTTGGAAATGTCAAGCCATCACTAAACACAGCGATTTTGGTTCGCGGATCAATGTTGAACTTTGCATAGTGCGACAGAAGACGGTTCCCCCAAATAAGTGGATCACCGCTATCATGACGGCATCCATCAAACAGCTTTGCAAAATACAGATCAAAATCATTTAAAAATGCTTCAAAACCGACCACATCTGACAAGGCGATTCCAAGATCACCGCGATATTCATGTGCCCAATGTTCTAATGCAAATCTTTGGCTATTCACAAGTTTTGGGCCAAGTGCCTGACAGCCCATCAGCCATTCATGCGCCATTGTACCCACAGGCCGAATATGATGCTTCATCGCAAAATGCACATTGCTTGTTCCCCAGAAATGATCAGGCAATTGCTGGACTAATGCATCCACAATTTCAGCTTGCCATCGGTATGAAAAACGCCGACGTGTTCCAAAATCTGAAAATAAAAAATTCAAATCGCTTTGATTAGATTCCTGAACCAGTTGAATTTTCGCTTTGAGTTTGTTTCTACCCAGAGTGAAATCAGGTTCAGGTTGACATTTTGCATAATAGAGTTCACTCACAATAGCCAACACTGGTACTTCAAACAAAATGGTATGCAGCCATGGGCCTTTAATGGTTAAAGCAAAACCGTCTGCATCGTTTTTTATACAAACAAATTCTGGATTAAATTGAAAAAGCCGTAAAAACTGAACAAAATCTTCTTTAATAAACCGTAAGGAGCGCAGATAGTCCAATTCTTTTGGCGTGAACCTCATCTGACACAAGTCATAGATTTCTTTTTGAATATCGTCAGCGATTAGCCTAAAATCAACATGCTCGTTTCTACAGGTAAATTCATATTCTACCATAGCCCATGGAAAATGATGAAGCACAGCCTGCATCATGGTCAATTTGTATAAATCTGTATCCAATAAAGAGGGAATAATCATGTTATATTACCTTTTGAGATTGAGTTACATAAAGCCTCAGAAATTCCAATGCTGCTTTTTTTTCTTTAAGACTTACTATTCATATTCTCTGGCAGCCACTGTTGAGAAAGTATATTTTCAATTAGCCAAGGGCATATTTCAGGAAAATCCTCTAACCCTGTTTCTTTAATAGCTATCGTAACAGCGTCAGCCCAAACTGAATCCAGCCATTCAGAATCATTTAATTTTGATCTTAAACTGGGTACTTTCTTTAAATGAAATCCAAGAGATCTTCTTTGCTCTTTAATGGTACGTTCCCAGCTTGAGCTTTTTCGTTCCGGTTGAAACTGCCACTTTAATAAATGGGCAATCAGAACAGCCATGCGATTCGCCAATTCACGTTGTTCACTTTTACCCACATCCTCTATCTCCTCTGCTCTATTCCCTGACTTCTTTAGATAAT
>PDZT01000530.1 GCA_002753105.1 Deltaproteobacteria bacterium YD0425bin50
TTTCAGAACCAAAGGCATTATACTTTATTTCGCATTGGAAAATCATGGTGAGTATTTATTACCTTTTGAACTTGTTGTCCAGCTTTTTTATGGGATGAACGAACATTTACGATTGCGCAATGAATAACTTGCCATTAGCTTCCTTATGCTGATTTTTCAATAACTCCAATTCCTCAGTACGCTTCTTTAATGTTGTGTCAATACCTTGAAGTTTGTCATAGTCCTGTTTTAAACTTTCAAATTCTTGCTTCCAAAAAATAGCCTTTTCCTCTGGCGTCATTGGTTTTGTCCTTCTCATAAAATGTTAATTCGTATAGGTTCAGTTGATAAGTCTTGCCTTGATAGCTCTGCCTTTAAAGATTGTTCATAACCTCTATGTCGTGCTTTTGTTGACAAAAACCACATGATGCTTTTCATGTGGCCTGATAGCATTTTTTCAATTAGCACTCCCTCAACATCATCGATCAATCTTTCTGTTTCAAACCTCAAAACTTCCTGTAGCTTGGCTGACTTTGCTATACGATTACACATGCAAGCCTGAGTAATGCCCAGAATACGACAAGCATGAGATTGTACGCCCCTTGATGTGATCAATGATTCCTTTATTGCTTCCTCTGTAACTCGTTTGTAACCCATTGTTAAAACTCCATTATTTTAAAGTTATTATTTATTACGACCTCGAACTAAAGTTCATGGTGAGCTAACAGGCTTGATTTTGCTGGTATCTTCTAATCATTAGAATTTGCCTGAAAATTATACATTGCTTCCCAGCATTGAAAATACGGGTGTGTCCCACCTTTTACACAAGGATTAGATTATTCGTTTTTTGAAGACATCTGAAATTTTTTAGTATACAATGTTCTGAATTATTTAACTTTATATATTCAGAGGGCAGAGAGCATATGTCGATATCAATCCAGTGTCAATTTAATTCAGCAGTAGTTGAAGCGAATAAAGATGTATTTACTAGATCATATATTGAAGGCAAGAACACAATAATAGAATTTGATTTAAGGAAACGGGATTATCAAAAAGAATTTAAAATAAACACAACAATTTTCTGGCCTGCGGAGTCTTATACAGTTGATGCACATGAATTTTCAACTTTTCATAATCCGATAATTTATAGATTTATTTTAGCCCAGGGTTATTATTACAATAATGAAAATAAACGTGTATATTTTACACCTAAAATATCAGAAATTTCAACGATGCATCATGTGAGTAAAAATGTAATTCGACTTAGTTGTTTTTTATCAGTTATTTGTGGAGTTACACTTAGAAATATAGCGTTGATTTTAACACATTTATTTTTAATACCTATTAGTAAATCGAGTATTAAAAGATGGATTGATGAAATTGGACAGAATCTTCCTGGAGAAGAGGATATTTTAAAGCAGTTGATAGCATTAAAAGAACCTACGGAATGTCACATTGACGCATATTACCCTTTGGGTACAACGAATTGTGTAATGGTAATAAAGGATGAGTTTGATCGTATTTTAATAACGTATGAAACGAAGACGGAGAATGGTGAAGATGCTAAGAAATTTTTACAAAAAATAAAGGAGTTAGGGATAGACATCAAATCGGGATTTTCAGATTATTCCAAGAGTTTCACAGAGGCGATTAGAGAAGTATTTCCCAAGGCAAAGCTTCAGGCAGACCATTTTCATACGGCAAAAAATATATGGAAGCATTTAAAAAAAGGATTCTTTGAATATCGGAAGCAAATAAAGGAAGAAGGCGAGAGAGAAAAAAATGAAGAATTGATAGAGTTGGCCAGAAAGTTATGGGAGCTGAGATGGACACTATTAAAAAAGCCATGTAATTTAACTCCAGAAGAGAGACTGGAGATAGAAAGCATTGAGAAGATAGATGGCGGGTTTATTTTTAAATTTCGATCTATCATTAGACAGATTGTGACTATATTTGATTATTCAAATACAGAACTTCAAGCTGAGATTAGGTTAAAAAAATTGAAAGAACAGATTGATGAAATTGACAATAAACACTTCGATAAAATTGTTAAATTTTTTAAAGATCATTGGGATTTAGCGATGCAATATTTGAGGAAAAGGGGGTTAGCAAAATATAGAAGGTCTTCTAACTCAGAATCAGGAATGAGGATTTTAAGACGTTTGGAAAAAAATCATGATGGCATAAGGTCAGAGGTAACCCGTAAACATTATATTAAAATTTATCAGGCGATAAAATATTTGTCAGTGGATATCTCAGACTTTATTAATAATGGCATAGTTCCACTAAACAAAGGTGATACTTGAAAATTAGGTGTGTAAAAGGTGGGACACACCCAAAATTCATGACCAATAATCGCAGCGAGTTCCTCATCATCCATTGACTCAACTGTAGCTGAATGTAAAACCACACTTTTCCGCCCAATAAAACCCAATGCATAAGCATTGATAACAGGGTTTTGTATTACAAATACATCTGGCATTCGCATGTAGAGTTTTTCAGCGACACTCTTTGAAATCTGAAAAATTTTTGGAAGCTGTTTTTCTGATACTTTAATGCATTGACCAAGTAGTTGGCCTTGTCTTATTTTAACCCAAACTACAGAGATTAAGACTATGGCAATCATAAATTTTAAACTAACACCAAGAAAAAAAATAAACAACAGTGCACATACTGCGACCGTTGCAAAAAGAATCTGTTTTTCATTTTTGACCCTATAATCCTCTGCACAAATATAGTTCATTTCTGAATCAGTTTTTATTTTGTCTGTATTATCACTCTCCAACATCTCATTTAAACTTTCGAAAATCTTATTAACATTCTTGAAAATTTCATTAACTGCTTTTTTAAATTCTTTTTGCCAAAAACCCTCGAATGAATTTGTTT
>PDZT01000091.1 GCA_002753105.1 Deltaproteobacteria bacterium YD0425bin50
TCAAATTTATAAGACAACACATGGACAAGATCAGTCAGGCACTGACCAATCGTGGAATGACATTGGATATCATTAATAGCGTAACTCAATTGGAATCCAAAAGGAGATCCTTTTTGGTGACACTTGAAGATATGCGCCATCAGCGCAATGTGGTTTCAGATGAAATCGCTGCACTAAAAAAATCCGGTGGCAATGCAGATCAATTCATTCAGGATATGCGCGTTTTATCTAAACAAATCAAAGATACTGAAACTGAATTATCGAACTTGGAAACTGAACTGGATGCAATTCAGTATAGTTTACCGAATATTCCTCATGAGTCAGTTCCTATTGGGAAAGATAGTGCAGAAAATCCGATCATAAAAAAAATGGGAACTCCCAAAATAGTTGATTGTGAACCTCTACCTCATTGGACTTTGGGTGAACAGCTAGGGATTCTTGATTTCGAACGTGCAACCAAAATTACAGGTGCACGTTTTCCATTGTACTTTAATGCAGGCGCAAGATTAGAACGTGCCTTAATCAATTTTATGCTTGATACTCACACCCAACATCATGGATATAAAGAAACATTACCTCCATTTATTGTAAATCGTCAAAGTCTAACAACGACAGGCCAATTACCGAAATTTGAGCTTGATTTGTTTAAACTAGAACAATGGGAATATTACTTAGTGCCTACTGCTGAAGTCCCTGTAACAAACATTCATTACAATGAAATTCTTGATGAAACCCAACTTCCTATTACATATGTGGCATACACTCCATGCTTTCGGTCAGAAGCTGGATCATACGGCAGAGATACGCGGGGCCTGATTCGTCAGCATCAATTCAATAAAGTAGAACTTGTTAAATTAGTTGCACCTGAGACTTCGTATCAGGAATTGGAAACACTGTTACAAGATGCAGAAAAAATTCTCCAATTGCTTGAACTCCCTTATCAAGTGGTTTTACTTTGCACAGGTGATATTGGTTTTTCTTCTGCAAAAACCTATGATATTGAAGTGTGGATGCCGTCTCAAGGTGTTTATCGTGAAATATCATCGTGCAGCAATTTTGAAGCTTTTCAGGCAAGAAGAGGCAGCATCCGTTTTCGTAAACAAGGGAAAAAAGGCACAGATTTTGTTCATACATTAAATGGTTCTGGATTAGCTGTAGGTCGAACATTTGCTGCAATACTTGAAAATTATCAGAACAAAGACGGTTCTGTGACGATTCCAACCCTACTTCAGCCCTATATGAATGGGTTACAAAGGATTGAACGACCATGAGACTTGAGCATTTTCCTGAAACAATACGATCAATCATCATGCCTTCACATCAAGGCGAATTATACTATCAGTGTTTAGGATGTAACGCAGAATATTCTATTGATCAGTTGCTATATACCTGCCCATCATGCAATCAGGTTTTGCTGATATTTGATAAAAAATTTGATGAATTATCTCATCGAGATGGCAAGCTTTGGCAAACTATATTTGACTATCGAAAAATGCTGACCATTCCTGCGTTGAAAGGGATTTATTTATATCACGAATTTATTGGCCCCATGATCCCGATAGAATCTATTGTCTATTTAGGAGAAGGCCATACACCGGTTATTGAAGCGAACAGCCTATTGAAAAAACAGATTGGTATGACGTTTTATTTTAAAAATGACGGTCAGAATCCAAGTGCATCCTTCAAAGACAGAGGCATGGCAAGCGCCTTTAGTTATCTGCAGTATTTAATTCACAAAGGACTTGCATCAGATATATTGGCAGTATGTGCATCTACAGGCGACACATCTGCTTCTGCTGCATTATACGCGGCATATTTAAAGGAATTTGTAAAATCTGCTGTACTGTTGCCTTACAAAAAAGTAACGCCCCAGCAGCTTTCCCAACCGCTTGGCAGTGGTGCTCATGTATTTGAAATTCCCGGTGTTTTTGATGATTGCATGAAAGTGGTTGAATATCTTTCTGTGCATTATCCAGTAGCCTTGTTAAATTCTAAAAATGCGTGGCGAATTTTAGGTCAGGAATCCTATGCCTATGAAATTGCTCAGGACTTTGAATATGACATGACAGATATTGCTGTGATTGTTCCCATTGGAAACGCTGGAAATATTACTGCTATTTTAAGCGGATTTTTAAAATTTTTTAAAACAGGAATTATTCGTACATTACCTAAAATTATTGGCGTGCAGTCAACTCATGCCAATCCTGTGTATCGCTATTATCAGGAATCTGATCCAAGTAAAAGACAATTTAAACCTGTTGTGGTCAAACCTAGTGTTGCTCAGGCTGCCATGATTGGAAACCCAGTGTCAATGCCAAGAGTTGTGTATCTCGTTGATGAATACAATCGTTACGCTGATTCAGAACGTGTATTTTTTGTTGAAGCTACTGAACAACACATTATGGATTATCAGCTTCTTGCTAATCAAAATGGACATATCGCTTGTACACAAGGCGGAGAATCTTTGGCAGGGCTTGTTATGGCTTTGGAAAAACATTACGTAAATAAAAATGACATAGCGATTTTGGATTCCACAGCGCATGCGTTAAAATTTTCCAATTTTCAGGATATGTATTTTGAAAATCGTTTTTCAGAAGAATTTAATATATGCCCTAATCCTAAAATGATCAATACGCCAAAACTGATACAACCTCAGGATTTAAAAAATTTTCCGCAACCCGGTGCACCTTTGACTGGCGAAGAATTCAACCAATTTGTAAAACGTACTGCAGAAGAAATTGCAAAACGACTGCAAGTTACCAGAACACATTCAAGTGAACCCCAATCAACAAACAATGGATAAGTCTTATGATCGTCAATTTTGTTCGAATGGCAGTTAAACCCACCGTATTCATAACACATCTATTAATTGTGCTTCTTTGTGTGGCGTGTGCTGGAAAATTATTCACTCCACAAAAGGAAGCCAAAGCCTTACGAGAGCTTGGAGAAGCCTATGTTAAACAAGGTGACTATACCTCTGCTTTGCGCGAACTTCTTCATGCAAAAGAAATAAATGCAAATGATCCCTATCTATATGATGATTTAGGCCAAGTTTATATGGCCAAATTACGGTTTGATTTAGCTATTGAGAATTTTAAAAAAGCAATTGAATTAAGACCTGAATTTACACCAGCAAAAAATAATCTTGGGTCAGCCTATCTTGCCAAACAGGACTGGGATGCCGCTATTGAGGTACTCAATGAACTGAGCGGTGATTTGCTCTATGCAACGCCTCACTACCCGTTAGCGAACTTAGGATGGGCTTATTACAATAAAAAAGACTTTAAAAAAGCAAAAGAATATTATTTAAAATCACTTAAAATCGACCCGAATTTTGTCATTGCCATTCATGGACTTGCCAAAACCTATATCGAATTAAAGAACTATTCACAGGCTATTGAACAACTCAAAAAAGCGATCTTAAAAGACCCATACAGGCCAGACATGTATTTAGACTTGGGTAAAACATACAGTCTGGTGGGCGAAAAAGGAACAAAAAGTGTTGAAGCATATACAAAAGTGATTGAATTAGCACCAGACTCTGAATTTGCTACTGAAGCGAAAACCCGTTTAGAATATTACCAGAATACGAATAAATAACCCTTGAAAACACAACAATCATTTGAAATACTTTACGGAATTCATCCTGTTGGAGAAGCACTAACAGCAAAAAAAAGAAACTTAGTTGAATTGTATGTTAGCAATCAGAAAACATCAGGGCAGTATCAACACTTGATAGAACGTGCTCAACATGCGAATATTCCTGTTTCATACCTGAGTATTGATCAATTGAATACGCTATGTAAGAATGCTTCTCATCAGGGTGTATGCTTACGATCTGGTTGTTTTCCGTGTATTTCTTTAGAAAATCTTTTATCTCACGTCAATACATCTTCATCCAGCCCTCTCCTACTCATATTGGATAGCATCCAAGACCCGCATAATGTTGGTGCATTGATACGTACTGCTGTATCTGTTGGTGTTACTGGAATCCTTCTACCAAAAGACCGATCTGCTTCATTAACACCAACTGTTTCAAAAACTTCTGCAGGTGCATTAGAGCATGCGACTGTCGTACAAGTTACCAATTTAGTTCAGGCCATAAAGCAATTAAAGAAACAGGGCATCTGGATTGCTGGAATGGATAAGGCGTCTCAACTCAGCATTTATAGCTGCAAATTTACGGATCCAGTGGCACTGGTGATTGGTGGAGAACAAAACGGATTACGAATGCTAGTAAAAAAGCATTGTGATTTTTTGCTTTCAATACCGCAACTAGGTCCTGTGGAATCCTTAAATGCATCAGTTGCAGGAGCGATTGTCTTGTATGAAGCTTATCGGCAACGATTTGTGGGATAAATTCCTGTGCCAGCAAATTTTCGGGTAACAGAACTATCCTGAATTATCGCATCCACATCATTTTCACTACCATTAATTTCTTGCCTTTAATCCATGATCATGTAATAATTTTTCAAATTTTTTACTATAAACATACGGAGAATAATTATGGAAGTCTATGTGGCTAGGCAACCAATATTTGATAAAAATAAAAAAATATATGCCTATGAGCTTCTTTTCAGAGGTGGAATGACAAATGCCTTTCCAAAAATTGACGGGGATGTTGCAACGTCTAAACTGCTCACCAATACTTTTTTTTCAATCGGAATTGATAGTTTACTTGCCGGTAAAAAAGGATTTATCAATTTTACGAAACCGTTGCTGATCAATAAAACCCCCCTGATGTTTCCTAAGGAAAATATCGTTATTGAAATTTTAGAAGATGTTGAGCCTGACAAAGATGTTGTTCAATCCTGTGTTACTTTTTTTAAACAAGGCTATATACTGGCTATGGACGATTTCATTTTTAAACCGGGATTAGCGCCATTGCTATCTATCGCTCATATTATCAAATTTGATTTTAGATTATCATCCATACAAGAAATTAAAAGCATGTTGCGTAAGTTAAGTAATTATAAATTAAAATATCTTGCTGAAAAAATTGAAACATACGATGAGTTTAATAAGGCTTTGGAATTGGGATTTACATATTTTCAAGGATATTTTTTCAGTAAACCAGAAATATTAAAAGGAAGAGACATTGCGCCGTCTAAAATTAATTTTTTGCAGATATTGTCAGAAGTTAATCAAAAAAATGTAAATTTTGCCAAATTAGAAAGTATTATTAACCGAGACATTTCAATTAGTTACAAGCTACTTAAATATATCAATTCCGCTTTTTTTAGAAGGCTAACTCCGATTAACTCAATTAAAGAAGCGATTGTTTTACTTGGAGAAAAAGGAATTAAGCAATTTATATCATTAAT
The DNA here is from genome assembly GCA_002753105.1 of Deltaproteobacteria bacterium YD0425bin50. Classification (GTDB taxonomy): domain Bacteria; phylum Desulfobacterota; class Desulfobacteria; order Desulfobacterales; family YD0425bin50; genus YD0425bin50. The sequence goes on from PDZT01000091.1 coordinate 5,325, forward strand.
CGCTACAGCTCAGCTTGCTTCAGATAAACCGGATGAATTAATCCGTTCATCTATTATTAGGGCAAAATCCTGTGAATTATTTGGCGGTTTATCATCTGATTCTCTCGATAAATCTGAGCTTTTCATTGTTGGACTTTTTTCACATCTTGATGCAATGCTTGACAATACTATGGATAATATTATTAAAGACCTTCCATTATCAGAATCTGTAAAATTAGCGTTAGGTTCTAATGAAGGCAGGTTATCCGATTATTTATGCCTGTCTATTGCCTATGAACAAGGAGATTGGAAAACATGTCAACAGTTGATTACAAAATTAAAACTGAATGAAATGGATATTCCAAAATGTTTTATAGAATCTGTGAATTGGGCTGAGGCATATACAAAAATTTGATATTCACACCAACCCTCTCCCGCAAAGGGGAGAGGGAGTGCTAATACCAATTATTTCAGTACATTGTGATCACGTTCCCGAATAATTAGCTTGGCTTCAACGCCTTTTCCAAACACATCCGCATCGTACATTTCTCCAGCATGAACCGGCATCATCAAAAATTCACCGCAGGCAATGGCTTGAGCTGTGTAACTTAAATGATAATGTCCTGACGGCAAATATTCAGAATAAAATCGTACCACATCATGGCGCAGTTCTTTATGATAAAAGCTCCAGTTCATTAACCCAAAGGTGTGCCAATCATCAAAATCATACCAGAATGAACCGTCAGCAGCGATGAAATCGCCTTTTGCAGCATCCACAACTGATGTTGTTGCCAAATCCCGATTTACAGGTTCTAAACCGCCGGGCACAGGATCATCTACTACAACAAAATTCCGAACTGTAGGCAAAGATAGAAAAATATCAACCCGAACCAATTCTCCGCGCTGAATTTCCATAGGATTTTCTAAGCGTATCCATTTTCCGTCACGTTCGACACTGTATTCTTTACGGATTTCAATCCCGGCATTAATTGGCTGAGTATAAGCTGGAAGTTGTGAATATTGAATACGCACAGCATAATATACCCTGCCCTGCCCTTCACGTTTAATCAGCACATCTGATTTTCTGCCCGGGTCTTTTTCCTGAATATTTCGGCTAAAGGTGACGGCTTCATCACGTACATCATCAAAGCTTGTTTTACCGATAGATTCGGCATCCACTAGGGCTTCAACGTTCATATCTACGGTCTGATTTTCATACATTCGGCTATAATCCGTCAAGGCATTCATGCAAAACATGTTTTCCTGTGTATTTTCAAAATGGTCTCGATTGCCTCGGGTCTGAGTAATACTTCGAACCAGTTTAAATGGAATATCGCCAATCAGTTTATGGAACTGCTCTGATGCATCAAGAGTTGTTAATGAACTTAATATCGCACAGTTATCTCGTAATGGTGTTGCCAATATCCGTGCATATCCATCATCAAGTTCTTCATTGAAAAAGAATTTTCCGCTTGTCTGACTTGCATGACTTAATACCTGTTGTAAAACTGTTTCAATCTTATCATTAGCACCTTTTGTATGAGACAGAGCCATTAAAAAATGCGCTTTGCCAAATAAACTCATGTAGGGGACATGAGGAATATAGCGGTTTACATCAGAAACCGTAATTTTGTCATCAAAAGCTAATGCCGCTAAAGCAACAGCGCGAACAGTGGCAGCCATTCCACGGGAATAAAAATCCGGGAAAACTTCTTGTCGAAGCAGGTTCAACAAATACGTATGTAAATTACTTTCAACTTGAGCTGGAATGGAATAGCCTGCCTGTCTGAGCCAGTGAAATGCAAGCGCAGTATATGCACTTAAATACGGGCTGACATATTCGTCTAATGGAATATAATAGGTCATTCCACCGTTCGGTGCCTGATAATTGGCAGATTCAGTCAATATTTGTTCAGGTAATCCACCGCTTTCATTCCACATCAGAGTTGGCGGTAAATAGCGTTTGAGTTCAAGATAATGAGACGCCATCACGCCTTTGGTCAGCTTTTGTTCCCAACACATATACGGATAATCCCGCATGTATTCAAACGCACCTTGAATATTTCCAATGACACTGGGTGAGGTAACAACACTTACATTGCCAACACGAGTATCGATTTCTTTGGGGAACACCACTGTTTCTTTGACCTGTGAATCGGTTGTCGTTCCATAACTTGCTGCTGTGATGTTGGATTGTCGTAAAAGAACAGGCAGTTGATGAATTAATCCATCTTTGTCTAACGTATCAAACGCCTGAACTTCAAATATCAGTTTTCCATTTTTTTGAGTTTGAACCGGGAAAAAAACAGATTCACCTTTGAAAGGCAGCAGAGAAATTTTGGTTTCAAATGTTGAGGGCGTTTTCTGGGTATCGATGGATCCTTTAATCTGAACATGAACTGTAATATCCCGTGAATTATCCATTCGGTTTAAAATCCGGAATCCTGCTGAAAATACATCTCCTTCAAGCACCTGATTCGGCATAACAGGTCGGATTTCTGTGGAACGACTGACTTTGAATGTGCCTTGACCTAAACCCATTAAATCTGTTTTGGATACCCCGAAAACTAAAACCCGCCATCCTGTTAAATTATCCGGTGCCTGAAATTCAATCGAGGCGTTTCCATCACTATCTGTCAATAATGCTGAGTTCCAATAGCTTACGAATTTAAAATTGGAACGCATTCCTAAATCCGGGCCGCCATCTCCTCCCGGAGTTGCGCCTTTTTTCTCAAATTGCTGCCTTCCTAATAATCGTGTAAGCAGCGAAAAATTTCTGACATCCAAGCCTTCAAATTGATAAAACCCTTCATATGGATCAAACGTTGAACGGCCTTTAATTAACAAATCAAATACAGCTTCATCTAATACCGTTACACCCAATTCAAGTTTTTCTTTTGGAGCGCCTTCGGGAAGCCGCGTATGTATTGACACACGAACTGTATCGCCGGGTTTATACATACCCTGTTCAGACTTAACATCCATTTGTATTTCTTTGGCTGAATCTTTTACAGGTAAGGAAATATATCCCATACGAAAACTTGGTTTGGCAAGATCAACCTGACCCACTTCAGGTAATGCTCCGGGTACACGAGGCGATACAACAAGCACTGAAACATAAAATCCGGGCATATAGTCCTGCTCAACTGGAATTTCAATCACAGGCATACTGGTTTCCAAGGTCTGTAACCAATGTTTGATCACACCAAAACGTTCAATAGTAAATAATGCCATAGCTCCGGGGAATGGATTTTTAATCATTAAACGAACCGTTTCGCCAATTCGGTAATTACTTTTTTCAGGAACAATGACCAAATGATAATCTTCAGGTTCATGCCAGAATACCTGACCTTTACCAAGCACATATAAATCACAGGTTGATTGATGTATTCTGTTTTGAGTATCATATATTTCTGCTGTAATACGATAAAAGCCTGCCTGTTTTGGAATAAACTGAGCTGGTTTTGGCTTATCTCCAGATAGATACTCGTTTTCAGTCTCAATAACCCATTCATCTGTGTATTGGGTTAAATAGGCATTTCCTGCACCTTTTACGCGTGCGGCTTTAGTTTCCAGACGAGCGACTTTTGTTTTAACGGATACATCGGCTACAGGTTTGGCCTGTGCATTGACAACCACGTATTCAATCTCGGATGCTTCATCCTGATTATATAACCATTTGGTTGATTTCAGACCTACAAACCGATCTCGCCCTAAGAATGGCACTTGTTCAACATTGGCAATCCATTTTCCGCGATCATCCATCACAGCACTTTCAACCATTAACTGACCATATACAATATTAGCATCTACGCCTTTCAGATCAAAGGTGGTTTCTAATTTCCCTTTATCATCCAATGATGATGTTTGTTGAAACACAGTTACGGAAGACAAAGACGTATCTGAACTAAAAGAAAAATCTGCTGTTACTGGATTGTCTGGAACAAATGACATGGGTTTTAACTGTGCTGAAATACGTGTACTGGCAGTTGGATATGCCCCGCCATTATGGAATACCGCATGAGTAGATACGGCAACTGAATCTTCTGGCTTATACCCTGCTTGGTTTAAATCGCATTCGACCTTAAATGGAGAAGGTGTAAAATCACTGACCAATACCTGCATCGCCTGCCATGTAATATCTGTATAATCTGCGCTTAAAACAAACTGATACCATCCCACTGAACTCGTGGTACTCATCTGAAACGTTCCATCAACAGTCCCAAACTCAGATAATTCTATTTTATCCTGTTCATATACTGTTTTGCCTTTAGGATCGAACACGCTTAATTTATATGACTTTTTCGGCGCAATTCCATACGTTCGGTTTTCGAAATTTCGTACAAAAATTTTGTATTGAATGGTATCTCCGGTTCGATACAGACCTTGAGCTGTAGTTCCCCATGCGCGAATATGACCATATTGTTTACGAACATCTGAACAAAATGTGTTGTTCGACATGCGGTACATATCCAATTCAAATTGCCAGTTCAATGGAAGCAATGCCATATCGTTGTCTTTAGTTACCCGGACAATTAAATGAGATACATTACCAAAATCTTCCCAGCTATTTCTCATGAATTCTAAATTGGGGTCTAATTTATCCGTACCATCTAACATCGCAATGCCAGTTGTATCAGTTTTGGATTCACTCATCATCACTGGGTTATCCGTAAGAGTTTTTATCTCATCCTGATAAATCGAAACAGTTGCACCTGATACTGGCTTACCCGTTTGCAGGTCTGTAACCCAAACCAATGTGTTGTAGTGTCCTAATTTCACATTCACTGCAAATGGAGTAACCTGAGCAAAAAATACGCGTTCATAATCGCTTTTGGATACATGAGGTGAAGAAGATAACGTGCCAACAACTACGCCGGATTCCTGTTTCAGCATATCTCTGATCCCTAGAGGTACTGCAAATGCGATATCCTTCACATCAGGGATATTTTGAACATGCATCAGGTTTTCTTTGGATTCTTTGGTTGTTAATTTATTGTATGTACACAACACTTGGTCTAAATTCGTTACCACAACTGGTTTTTCAGAATCTACCTGCTTTTCCAATACGGCCATCTGATGCATCATCACATAATTGGATTTACGGTGGTCTGTGTAAAAACGCACGTCAACTGCCTGTGTTAAGGGTCTTTTAAATTCATCAGTTAATTTATTTGCTGGAATCTGGACCCGATATTCCTGATTGGCTTTCAAACCCGGAGGAATCGTTACCCAATACGCTTGTTTGCGTTCATGCGACATATTTAAGTAGGAGTTATCATAGGTTGTCTCCCATATCCGATCAATTTCATCATCTTCACGACCTTTTGTAAAATCTGGTGTAAAGGACGCATTGGTTTTGATTTCAGAACGGTTTACAGGAGAAGAGAACACCAGCTTGATTTCCTCTAATGGGTTACATTTCAATTCATTTTTTTGAATTTGTTGGCTGGTCTGAATATATTTACCAGAATTGGAATAACAGCCCACACCCAAAAATGTAAATTCCGGGAATGTATTAATCTTTACAACTTCCCGGTCTTCAATGCCTTTTTCTGTTCCAATAGTCGATTCAACACCGGGTTGAACTTTTAAACACATCGTTGTATTTAATGGTAATGTTTCTGCTGGAGAAATATACCAAATACGCTTTTGGTCATCAGGCTGTTGTGTTTCCGATGGAGGTTGTACCTCGTTGTTTGGCAGGCTTTCTTCTTTCACAATGGTAATTGGATAATGCTTAGCTGGATTGGATAGAGAAGAAAAATACAGATGGTTCAACACGGATTCTTTTTTAACGACGAGATTAAAAACCACTTGCAGGATTGGCATGACAGGTGACTGCCATGTGTTAAAATAAGTATATGACACCGCAGGCCGTTCTGTAATAAATTCATGAGCATAAGGAATTTTAAGTTGTTCTCCAGTCTGTGTTTTTATTTCTGGCCGAATTTCCATATGATACTTAGTCGCTGGTTTTAATGCAGAGTCATTTCCCAAGTTGCACGCAAGCGAATCAGGGCTTAACCACATCCAGTCACACTTTAATTCTGGCGTAATGCTTATGGGTATCTCTTCACTGGAACGCTGCATACGCCCAAGAGGAACCACAGGTTGGTTAAATTGAATCACAATTTGTCTTGCGGCTGGAACATCCTGACCTGTTGGGATAACCCGTAAAACTTTGAATTCGGAATCAGCACTATAACCCACATGGCTCAAGCAGAACATGCTTAAGATAATTAGAATACTATAACGGTTTAAATTCATGTTATCTTCCCCAGTTTTTTTATTTTTTTTTATTGTGATGTTATTTTTTTCATCAAGTAAGACGTGAACTGTCTGTATATACTCTTGTTTTATTAAAAAAAGCAAGGGGTAAGGAAGTTTTGTTATAAAGGTCATTTATAGAATTGACGGCCTTGATCTTTGTTTCGGTATAACACGCGCTACTATTTGGAACCGAATGAAAAAATATCATGTTAATTTTAATAAATCTTTGAATATATAAATAGTTTTTCCTTGACCCATATTTTTAATTTTGCAATACAAATGACTGTCTGAACTGTGATTCGTCTGATTTTTTTGATTTGTATGATTATTGATTATCTATACTTTTGCACTTTTTGCCATTTCTGCGTAGGCTAAATGTCAGAACCCTTGATTTCACTGGATTCCCGCTTTCGCGGGAATGACGATCACTATTTTGTTATGATAAGTTATTTCAATAAGTTACAAAAAAGTGAAAAAGTATAGTGATTATATCCACGGATAATTACATGTTCGATGGTAATCATATAAACCACATAAATCAGACGAATCACAGTTCAGACGAATCACAACCTCCGGGAGATAAAACCATGAAAAGTATTATAGAAACCTGTGAACCAAGACAAGATATTGTTAAAGGAACGTTCAATCCAGAAATTTTTACCGCTTCTCTAAGTGAAGTACTCAGATATTATGCAGGTCACAAAACCAATTTAGACTCTGTATATACTCAGCCAGACTCTTTTTTTTCAGAAGCAACCTACCCTACCGATGGTATGAAAATGCTGATTTCTGAAGTATTCACGCGTTTATCTGGAGACCATACTGTCCCTGCGATTCATCGGCTTGAAACTGCTTTTGGCGGCGGAAAAACGCACACGCTCATTGCCTGCGCTCATATCGCCTATAAAGGTACAGATATTGCCTCCGTAACTTCCGACGTGTTACCCAATGCGCTCCTTCCCAAACCCGGTGAAATTACCGTCGTCGGAATTGCAGGCGAAGAAATTCCCGTTCATAAACCCAAAGGATCTACGCTCATTCCTTATACATTATGGGGTGAAATCGCTTTTCAGATTGGTGGAAAAGCCTTGTATCAGGAAGTCGAAAACGATGCAGTTTCTCACGCCGCGCCGGGAAAAAATTATTTTGATACAATATTTCAAGGCAAAAAAGTGCTGATTATGCTGGATGAACTCGCCCAATATACCGCTCGGTTATCTGCCGTTCGTTCAGATGGTTCTGATCAGCTTGCCGCGTTTCTGATGAGTTTGCATGGATATGCAAGGTCCCATCAAGGCATATCGATTTTGCTGACGCTGGCAAGTTCGCAGGATGCTTTTGCCAGCCAAACCGAACAATTAGTAAAACTATTAACTGAAGTAACCGGCAAAAAGCTCAGTCGTGATGCAGCTTTAGGCATTGGCCAGCAGGCAATTGGAAGCGTTACCAGTGTCGTGTCTCGTGATGCCACTGCGATTGTCCCGGTTCAGGCATCTGAAATATCCCGCGTGCTTGCCAAACGTCTGTTTACGCAAATCAATCGATTGGATGCAGAAATAACAACCACTGAATATATCAAACTCTATCAAAAAAATTCATCTATGCTGCCCAATGAAGCCAGCCGTCTGGATTATAAAGAAATCATGCTCGCGCATTATCCATTTCACCCAACCTTAATCAATTTTTTGAATTATAAACTTGCAGTCTCAGAAAACTTCCAAAGAACTCGCGGCATTTTAAGAGTTCTCGCATTAACCGTTCGGAATGAAAAAAAAAAAAAAACC
>PDZT01000531.1 GCA_002753105.1 Deltaproteobacteria bacterium YD0425bin50
TGCAAAATCGGCTCCCGCTTCTGACAAAATTCCTAATGAAGGTATGTATCTGGGCACGTCAGTGTATCGAGGCGAAAAACGAAAAATTTACATGCAACTCAAAGACCGACAGCGGCACATGTATATCATTGGAAAAACGGGTACGGGTAAATCTGAGTTTTTGAAAGAAATGATTCTGCAGGATATTGAAGCAGGCCACGGTGTCTGCGCAATCGACCCTCATGGTGAATTTGTTGAAGATATTTTGCAACTCATGCCGCCTGAGCGCGCTGAGGACGTTATTTATTTCAATCCTTCTGACCTTACTCGTCCAATGGGTATGAATATCATGGAAGCTGATACCGAAGAACAGCGCCATTTCGTGACCAGTTCAGTGATTGGACTTATGTATAAACTGTACGACCCGCATCGCACTGGTATCATCGGTCCGCGGTTTGAGCATGCTATTCGTAACGCCATGTTAACGATTATGAGTAAGCAGAACTCTACGTTTATTGAAATGGTGCGCGTGATGACCGACGCTAAATTTGTGGAAGAAATGTTGCCCTATGTAAAAGATCCCATTATTAAACGGTATTGGACGGATCAAATTGCACAGACTTCTGATTTTCATAAGTCGGAAGTTTTGGATTACATTGTGTCAAAGTTTGGTCGGTTTGTGACGAATAAAACGATGCGTAATATTATTGGTCAACCGCAAAGCGCTTTCAACTTCCGCAAAGCAATGGATGAAAAGAAAATTATTTTATGTAATTTATCTAAAGGTATTTTAGGCGAGGAAGATGCGAAATTTTTAGGTTTGATTTTGGTGCCAAAAGTTTTGACTGCAGCCATGAGCCGGGCTGATATGCCGCCGGAACAGCGTACTGATTTTTTCCTCTATGTTGACGAGTTTCAAAACTATGCGACTGAAGACTTTGCCGTGATTTTGGCTGAGGCAAGAAAATATAAATTGAATTTAATTGTTGCTAATCAGTACATTGGACAGATTGATGAAGATGTTAAGAATGCTGTTTTTGGTAACGTTGGTACGATGGTGTCATTTAGAATTGGTGTGCAGGATGCAAACTTTTTGCAGCATGAATTTGCACCAGTATTTAACGAAGGTGATTTAACCAATATTGAAAAATATCATGTTTACATTAAAACCGTGGTCAATAATGAACCGGTGCCAGCCTTTAGTATGTCTTTGGCAAAAGATATGGATGCGCAGATGGCAAGGATGAATCCAAAAATGGCGGAGATGATTCGGCAATTATCACGGTTGAAATATGGTAGAGATAGGGATGCGGTTGAGGCAGAGATTGTGACCCGGGCAAAGTTGTAAATTGTTACTTTTCAGTACTCATTTTTTTCTCGTACTCACTTACTACCTGTTTGCAATACAAATATTTTCCTCGTTCTAACAATCGGTCAGCGGCTGTTTGACCTTCTTCTGCTTCTTCGTTTACTTGCACTACGCTACCAAGCACTGAGCCTACTGTTTGTCCGCGAAAGGAAAGCATGGCAATTTGTTTAGTCATGCCTTCAGTAAATGAGCGGGCAACAGGCATGGTGTTGAGTACGCGCGAGACGGCATTGGTTACTGGAGCAAAAAATCCTTGGACTTTTTGGGTGAATGCTTGCGCACTTGATCGTTGGGAATACACGTACATTCCACTCACGCCAAGGACAACAATAAGCACAATGAATAAGATGAGTTTAATATGTTGCATGAATGCTATTTTGTTAAAAATTAACAAAATACACTTTTTTTGCTCGGGGACGTAGAAACGTCTGGCTCGCAAGTAAAAGGTATTTCTGTTAATTTTTAACTAATTTTCTTCAATTATATAGTGTATTGTAAGACAACTGTCGCTGGTATTTATTCGTATCTCAGTGCTTCAATGGGCGACAAGTTAGCCGCTCTGCGGGCGGGGGCTACGCCAAATACCAACCCAACGGTTACCGATACGCCAAACGCTAATGCTACTGCTTGAGCGGTAACAACGGCAGGAATGAAGGCTTGCAGTGCGAGCGTCCCTAAAAAGGCAATTCCCACTCCCATTAGTCCGCCCAAACAAGAGAGTAGTGCTGCCTCAATTAAAAATTGCAATAATATGAGATTGGGAGTTGCCCCAACCGCTTTGCGTAAACCAATTTCTCGAGTTCGCTCGGTGACGGAAACGAGCATGATGTTCATAATGCCAATGCCACCGACAACGAGCGAAATAGCCGCAATACCACCAAGGCCAATCGTAAGTACGCCCAAAATTTGATTAATTGTTTTCAAAATTTCTGCCTGGTCAATGACTGAAAATTCATCATCTTTTAGACTTTTGCCTAAAGCTTCCTCAATTTTCTTTTTTGCCTCTTTCAAATTTTTGGTATCATTTACTTTGACAATAATACGCAGAATAACTTCGCTATCAAATGATTTGGCAAACGTTTTTAAGGGTATATAGGCATAGGTATCAAAGTTAGGGCCGCCAAAGCCACTGCCTTTTTCATCAGCAACTCCGATGACGCGAAATGTTTGACCGCCGACTTTGACATTTTTTCCTACGGGATCAATTTTGCCAAATAATTCATCTGAGAGCTTAAATCCAAGCACAATTACGCGTTCGCCACCACGTTCTTCATTGTCAGAAAAAAACCTACCTTTATTGACTGGAATGTTATAGCCTTGTTCAATTTCTTTGGTTGTGCCCATGACTGTTGTGCCTTTTTCCTTTTCTTTGAATCCAATTTTTGTTGACTGCATGTTAAAGGGAATTACTTGAGTGACATATTCGCGCAGTCGTTCAATATCATTGACTTCACGCAGTCGCAGTTTGCTGTTGGCAACTGAGGTTGCGGCTGCTTCACTACTAAACCC
>PDZT01000532.1 GCA_002753105.1 Deltaproteobacteria bacterium YD0425bin50
CTACTAAGTCCTTCAAATTTATTTTATTATTTCGGGTAAGCAGCTTTTTTATGCCTCCAGCATGATCATAATGTGCATGGCTTAAAGCTACGGTATCAACTGTGGTTAAATCAATCCCAAGCGCATCCGCATTTGCTAATAAGGTTAGCCCCTGACCTGTATCAAATAGTATTTTTCGATCGCCAGTTTCAATAAAAAAGGCTAAACCATGCTCACCTAGTACAGGCGGATGTAAAGCAGTTACCGTGTTTTCCACAAGAGTTGTTATTTTACAAGGCCTCATAGAACGATTTCCTTTTTTCCATGTTCTTTATTTTTTGAATTTCCATTCAGGCTTTATTTCCCGTCCTTCCAACGAAATTGATATTTCATTAAAATGAGATGGAATGTTCAGGTTTACCCACACATCATTACCTCCGGCAAGTTCTTTGTATGAAGTCCGAAGTTTACTGAAATCCGCATTTTCGAGAAAAAATTTTAATCCTTCAATGCGCGTTTCAATATCCCTTTCATCATCCATTGAATCTTTATTAGCGAAATAGCGTACAATCAACTGCTCGTACTCTTTTTTCGCTTCGGTTGAAATGCAATGGCGTTTCAGATGTAAAGGGATTTCAATCTGACGGTGGCGATTTTCCATAGTTGTAATTCGTAATTCCTAATTCGTATATAATTCTTTATATTACCAGTGTCCTTCTGCATTTGCCGATTCTGCATATACATATTTCCCATCATTGAAATTTTTTACAGCTTCTCTGATGGTTCCGGCTACATCATTAACAATTTTAATTTTAGCCGCTTTCAGAGTTGTAAACGCATTAGGGCCACAGTAACCTGTTAAGAGAACTTCAGCGCCTTTATCACTGATCATCGACGCTGCCTGAATTCCTGCACCCTTAAATGCATTCACATTTGATGAATTATCCAAAACTTCAAAATCCAGCGTTTCAGAATCCACAACCACAAAGTAAGCCGCTCTCCCAAATCTCGGATCTACAGATGATTCAAGATTTTTACCCTGAGATGTAACTGCTATTTTCATTACAACATCTCCTTATATTAGTTGGATTAATGATTGCCGCCGCCACAAACCTGATTATCAGAAATCAATGGAAGTTTTCCAGCAATAAGGTCTTCCACAACGGGTTTGATTTCAGCGCGTGTTGCATCATAATAAACGTCGATGCCAACTTGTTTAAATCCCATCAGTGGCCGCATACCAATACCGCCGACAACTAAAGCATTTACGTTATGTTCTGAAAGCAGGTTCACCGGTACCATGCAGCCGCCTTGAACATGAGGCTGATTTTGAAGTGTTGAAACATTCTTTATTTCCCCATTTTCTACGTCAATAAACGTAAACACATTACAATGACCAAAATGACCTGATCGAATACCATCCAGTCCACCATTTTCTGATGGCACTGCAATTCTTCCATTTTTCATATTTACTACTCCTCTTCTTTCGTTTCTTTTCTTTCACGTTAATATGATGACTTCTTCCTTATTATCTCAATCGTTGATAGGATATTATCCCATATGTCTTTGATGATTTTAGATAGTGTTGACGTTTCTTGTGTTGTATATTCTATAATCGTTTTTGCACAGATCATGGCTTGTGTGAAAATTGGATCAAAAGGGATTTTTCCTATCATCTGCATTCCATTTTTTGTTGCAATATCAACTATTTCGTTTGTTTTATCAGGATTCAGATCGTATTTGTTTACACAAACCATACCCGGAACTCTGAAATGAAGCGCCAGTTGAATGGCTCGTTCCATGTCATGCAAACCTGAAACGGTTGGTTCTGCCACGATAAGGATCGCTGTCGCTCCACCTATAGAAGCGATTACAGGACATCCAACACCCGGAGGCCCGTCAGTAATAATTAAATCCGCTTGCTTTGCTTCAGCTATCTTTCTAGCCTCTTTTCTTACCAATGTTACCAGTTTTCCAGAATTTTCTTCTGCGATTCCCAACTGTGCATGAACCATAGTGCCAAAACGTGTTTCTGAAATATACCATTGACCACAGGTTTTTATCTGAAAATCAATGGCCTTTTCTGGACAAAAATCAACACACACGCCGCATCCTTCGCAGGCAATAGAATCCACTTCAAAGCTATCGCTTGCAGAATTCTCTTTAATGGCATGGAACCGGCAGAGTTCTTTACAAAGACCGCAGTGTGTACATTTTTCTGAATGAATAACGGCTTGTCCGCCTCCCATAAAATCAGTGCGTGACAGTATGTTTGGGTTTACTAAAAGATGAAGGTCTGCAGCATCTACATCCGCATCACATAAGACGATGTTGTTACACAGCGACGCAAAGGCAGCAGTAAGGCTTGTTTTTCCCGTTCCTCCTTTACCACTGATAATAACGAGTTCTTTCATGAAGTGATTCTCCTTTGCGATTTTTCGATTTTCGATTTTTGATTTTCGATTTCGTGGTAGAGTTCTAAAAATCGCTGTTTCCATTCCGGCATCGTTTCAACAACCAATTGTCCCCGTGAATAAGTTTCAGCTATCTTACGATCAAAAGGAATTTCCATAAGAATCGGTAAATTTTCCTGCTTCGCATAGTCTTTGACTTTATTGTCTCCAATATCACAGCGGTTAATAATCAAGCCTGCCGGAATATGCAAAAGCTTTATAGCATCCACTGCAAGCTTCAAATCATGTAACCCAAAAGGTGTGGGTTCTGTAACCAATAAAACAAAATCTGTTCCGTTGATGGCTGCAATCACTGGACAGGATGTTCCCGGAGGCGCATCAATAATATTGATTAATTCAGGCTGGATAAAGGATTTGACTTGTCGAATTAGAGGAGGGGACATGGCTTCACCAATTCATAATT
>PDZT01000533.1 GCA_002753105.1 Deltaproteobacteria bacterium YD0425bin50
AGATGGAGGTGAAAAATGAAAATCAATAAACATAAGAACTCAATAGGAAAGAAAAAACATGAACACAGCAAATTATCAATTATCACAACGTATTCAAGCGTATCTTCATGTACTGTCCGTATATGCTACATTTATGCAAAACCATGTAACTGTATGCAGGCGGTATTGCTCTCATTGCTGCACGTCTAATGTAACCATGTCAACTATAGAAGGGAATATCATCAACTCATATCTACAAGAACACTTGCCTTTATACTGGCGTGATATTCTCAACCCAGAGAGCAATCCTAAACGGTTTCAGCCTAAAATGACTATTAACCAATTAGCGCGGTATTGTTATGAAGATGCTGACATTCCAGAAGAATCCATTGAACCTCAAAGTGGTGAGTGTCCATTTTTAAAAAATCATGAATGTATGATTTATGAAGTTCGCCCATTTGCCTGTCGCAGTTTTGTATCCAAAGAACTGTGTGCAGATCATGGATCAGCACTTGTCGATCCAATTGTACTGACGATGAATGAGCTATGTATGCAGTATATTGAGCATATCGATCGGAACGGATTTACAGGAAATTTAATCGATGTATTAAGATATTTAAAACGATCTGAAGATGTACTTCAGGAAAATTTGACTGAACATTTGGTTCACAACAGCCCAATACATGTGCTGATGATTCCTAACGAACATCAACAAACCATTTTACCGTACATTGAACAACTCCAAGGAAGTATGGCTAAAACGAAAAAGTAAACCGTATTTGGGGAAGAGCCTGAATATCCAATTGGAATTGATAGGGATCAATCGCATCGATGCACTGATTTAACCGGTTTTCATTGTAGCGATACGCTGCATCGATGCCTCCATAAATGCTTCCTGAATACCAAGTCATTTCAAAAAAGCCGATGACACCGAAAAAACCCCATTGTTGATGTTGTGCAGTGTCTATCATTCCATAGATAAACAAGGCATTAATAATAAACGAGCGAATGGCGCTACCATATTCTCCGGAATACGCATACCCTAACCCCGGAATGATTCCTAACACTCCACCTAAAACAGGTGATTTGTCTTTTTCTTTCTGGTATGTTGCATACATTTCAATAGCAGGTGACATATCCGCTGGCGATTGATACAAGGCATCCAAAGCTTCATCCATTTGACGGGTAAGCATACGCACACGGCATAGTCTGGCGCTTGCCATAAGCCGTAATGTTTCATCTGCTGAAGTGTTTTCAAGCACGTGTTGAAAGTCGATATCTGCTTCAGAATATGACTTTAAACCCAAAGCAGCTTCACCGTTTAAAAAATGTGCATATTCAGAAAACTCAACATTGGTTTCAAAAAACTGATCTACCATCAATTGCGCTAAGTGATAATGTTGAGCACAAACATATTCGTATGCTGCAGCAAACCTGTAGGCTGAACGATCCTGCTCATTCTCAACAGAAAGAGCAATCTGGCGATATCCCAAGGCTGCATTGATATAGTCTTTTTGTTCGTGTAATTCATGAGATAGCTGCAGCAGTCCAGATAACGAATCTGCCCAAACGGATTCATTCACTACAACTATGCTAAGAATACAGATAAAAATGAACTTTCTCATAATGTAAAAATCCGTGTCATCACT
This sequence comes from Deltaproteobacteria bacterium YD0425bin50, assembly GCA_002753105.1. GTDB lineage: Bacteria > Desulfobacterota > Desulfobacteria > Desulfobacterales > YD0425bin50 > YD0425bin50. The sequence goes on from PDZT01000533.1 coordinate 1,629, forward strand.
CTAATCTGTTGAATCCGTGATCCAAAAATCATGCTCAGATAAGGTATCTACAACCTTTAATCTGCCATGATCCATGATCATTTTTTTAGATGTTACCAAAACGTCAGGTTCTCGAATCAAGCGATCCGCAATCATCGGTAGACCCAAAAGGCCATGTTTTGCTAAGGCCTGCATTGCGTATTCAGAACAGGATGGATACAAATCACAACGCTGACCCAATGCAGGTCTGATATGTAATCGATATACTTTCTGGATTAACCATTGAAATGGTCTCCTAGTTACGGATGTTTCTGAGTTTAATTCATTCTTTTTTACATTCGTATCTGCATAACTTCGGTGCATAGGTTGCACTATAATCATCAGCAGAATATAGAAAATTATGGCTAAGTAACTATTCATAAATTTTTATAAGCTATATATTTTCTCACTTTTTTTCAGACTAACTCCCATCCTTTTTTGACGTTAGTTTCAATAAATTCTTTGACAATTTGCATCATCTGCGAGTGATCCTGTGATATTCTTACCTCAGTTTGTAACGGATCTTTTCGGTTAGAGCTAAAATTGGTATAATACATCACATAAGCTGGATATCGTGGGTCAAGCTTTTCTTTATTTGTCTTCCAAACGACAAACTTTTGAACCATTGTTTTCTCTTTTGCTGTCTTTTTATACACTTCACGGAACAGAACTTCGCTTTTCGGGAGAGCATCTGGGGTTGGCATAGCTTCTTCTTCAATATATATCAAATCAGAAACCTGCGAAAAACGAATATCTTCAAAAACATTGGTTTTATCATCACGCATACGCTCAACCATAGGATGTATAAACCGAACTCCCGGAACCGTATTGTAAAGCGAATATCGATGCTGATCATACTGAAGCACATTATTTAACATCGGATTTCCATATGTATTTTCAAGAAGTATATCATTACAGCCTACTTCAATGACAATTTCAGGCTGAACCATGTGAAATGCAACGCCGTCGTTGTCTGATTCAATATATGTTGAATCCACATGGTTTTGAGATAGAATATCATAATATTTCTGTCTGTCATCTTCGCTAAGATTATTACCTACTCTTCCAATAACCTGATATGTTCCAGATTCCCTCATCAATGCAAAAAGCAACGTTTTGACTTTGCCTTTATGTTCATTGACCCCTTCTACGTAACCCACAATAATCACATCAAACGTGTGTTTGGGTTTGATTTTGTACATATAT
>PDZT01000534.1 GCA_002753105.1 Deltaproteobacteria bacterium YD0425bin50
GTTTTATGATAAAAGCGGATAGGTAAGGTTTGTTGATCAAAAGGGTAATTCGATAGATCAAAGTCACCGTGAAAACTTGTTTTAACCCTATACGTTTTTGTCGTAATATGATCTATTGTTTCAGTTCTAATCGGGATATCTAATTGAATCGGGGTAAGTGCATCAGGAAAACAGATACCACTAACATCAAACTCGTCCTGAAATCTAAACCATATAAAAAAATCAAGAGAAAAAGAATCCGAGTCTTTGATAACCAATTTACCAATTTCATTGATATCAATACCTGAATAGACCACTTGTATATTAGGAAATTGTGAATTTGTTAAGTAGTATGTATTATTGGCCTCATATTGCTGAAATGAGGGAAGTAGAACTTGATTTTGATACATGCCCATATGCAACACTCTATTCACATTGGACTGGGTATCAAAAAATAATTTTCCTGTAATTCCCTTGACAGAATTTTCTTCACTATTAAACATAGCGAGTCTGTCTCTTAGCCTTCTTCTGATATCTCTAACATCTCCTCCAACAGCATGCATATCGATCCGCTCTAAAGCATTTAACGCTGTCCACATGGCATCGTAGTAACAGCTTGCTATCCATGAAGGTTTTTCTCCATAATTTTTTAGGTATTGTCTTGAAAAATTCAATGACTCTTCATCACCCATATCTAATAAAAATGGGGATATCGCATATATTCCGTTCGTATAATAGCCGGGGGATACTTTTTCATCATTAGAAAAATGATTGAAGGCTTCGATAAACAATGGAGACGCAAAAGAATCCGGGCCAATAATTGTATATTGAGTACCTTCGTATTTTAATGAGGTGATCATCTGGATTGCTTCACTAGGATGAGTTGCAAAAAAAAGGATTCCCGGGTCATTTATTGTCCTTATTCTTGAAATAATTTCCTTGATTTCCCGGGTAACGTTTTTATTTTCTCTATCAAATCCCCAAGAATTAATAATTTCAATACCTAATTCTTTGGATAATTTTTCAAATCCATTCATCAAGCCAGAGCCGTATCCATCTTTATCATAAATGATGCTTACTTGATTATTTTTAAGATTGTGTTTCATATAATTCGAAGCAAAGGTAACCATAGATTGCGTGTTGGGAATCACTCTGAAGAAAAATTCATTCCCAATGGTCAGGCTATCTAAAGTTGCGGAAGCTGTAATCACAGGTATTCCATTTTTTCTATATACTGGACCTGCAATTTCTGAAGTTAAGCTATAATAATTCCCTAATACAAAAATAATCTGATCGTTTTCTGAAATTTTAATTGCGGTTTTTAAGGCAGCACTTCTCTCTTTTTGATCGTTAAAAAAAAGCAGTTCAATTCGTTTCTCTTTCAGAATTCCCTCTTTTTCTGCGCGATCTATAGCCATTTGAATGCCTTTTTGCATGGCGTCCCCATCTGTTTTATCTTCACCTGTCATGGGCCTTACAATTGCAACTTGAAGAGGCTGAACCTGCGATTTCTGAAAAAAAAATAATACCACAAGTAAATTTACTGAAATAATTACACAAATAATGATAATAAAACGTCTCATAGGTTAATTGTTATGTATTTACTTTCATTAAATGGAGTTAAAAAATTAAGGATACATCCTATTTTTCTTCAAGATACCAATTTCGAATATGTTGACCTCCCAGAGCCATATGGTACCATCCCTTTACTCTTGGTTTTACAAGACAATGAGCCGTTTCAAAATAGATAGGAATCACGGCTACCTGTTCCTCACATAAGATTTGTTCAGCTCTTTTATATAATTTTTTTCTTATTTCCAAGCCTGATTCTTTTTTCGCTTTATCTAATACTTGTGCAAATTCAGAATCAGTTAAGCCAATTTGCATCATGGGTTGATTTGGGTTAAAAAGATCGTTTAACCAGTTATTAGCATCTGGATAGTCGTTGCACCACCCGCAGCGAAACATTTGAGAGGCTTCTGGAGTCGTTATATTGATTATATATTCATCCCAGCCTTTTTCCTCGAGTTTTATATCGATATTGAGATGATACTTTAAAGATAATTGTATAGCTTCAGCGATTTTCTTATGAGTTTCTGATGAATTATAGACAAGTGTGATCGCTTCGCCCGGAAAACCCTTACCATTTGGATATCCAGCTTCTGCCAGCCATTGTTGAGCCTGCATTGGATCAAATGCAATACCAATCCCTTCTGATGGATCAACAGCGCCAAAAACTGGAGGTCTGGTGTAGGTCTTAGCAACTTCTTCACCTCCGACTGTAATTACTTCAATGATCAATTCCCGATCAATTGCCGCTGAAATAGCCTTACGAACAAGAATATTATCTACTGGCGTTCGTTTTATATTAAACGCATAGGCATACGTACAAAAAATGGGTTCTTGATGGTATTCCCGATTTAATTGAGAGTTTTCAGTAATATTTTGAAGTTCTATAAACGGAATCCTTAAATAACTGCTTCCCATAATATCAAGTTCATTATTGTTATACATGGCATAGCCCATGGAATTTTGTGTTAAAATAAAATAACGAACTTCAGGAATTTTGACTTTAAATGCATCATAATATTTCGGATTTTTTCGTAATACCATGACAATGCCATCTTCCCATAGTGCTAATTGATATGAACCATTGGTTTGAATATGTTCCGGCTTCGTCCATTGATCACCGAACTGCTCAATCGCTTTTCGAGGAAGCGGACGAAATATTGGTGTCGCAAGAATTGTTGGAAAATATGCTGCCGGATATTCCAAAATAAATTCTAGTGTAAAATCGTCTATCGCTCGTACCCCAATCGATTCAATATCTTTTATTTTTTTGTCATTAAATCCAGCCGCA
>PDZT01000535.1 GCA_002753105.1 Deltaproteobacteria bacterium YD0425bin50
TGTTTCTATATAATAATCTATTTTGGCTGTAAAGTGATTAGATACAGCTTTTACAGAAATCAACAGGTGACGGTTTCATGGCAATAGACAAATTGATAGACGAACTTAAACTAAAAATTATTGATATATTGAATTTACAAGATGTCCGCCCTACTGATATTCATGAAGATGAACCTTTGGTGGGTGGCAATCTTCGGATCGATTCTATTGATATTTTAGAATTGGTTATCATGATTGAAAAAGAGTATGGCATTACCATTAATAACAAAGAAATGGGCAAAAAAATATTCGCTACATTGCGAACCTTAGCTGAGTATATTCACGACAATTCTCAACAGTTAAATTAAAATTAGTATTTTCCGAAACAATGAAAATATTGCTAATTTCAGCCAATCGACTAACAGAGCCTTACCCTGTGTATCCATTAGGACTTGATTATGTTGCAGGAGCGATACCTAATCATCATTCTGTTCAAATTTTAGATATAAATATCATCCAACAGAATGAAGATATTGCAGAATATATCGAGTCTTTTTCACCAGATATTATTGGTGTTTCCATGCGGAATATTGATAATACGGATACATTAACCCCAAAAGGCTTTATTGATGACTATAAAGCTCTTGTTCAATTGATAAAACAAATAAGTAATGCGTCTATTGTGCTTGGTGGAAGCGGGTTTAGCCTTTTTCCACAGCAATTATTAGACTATGTAGATGCAGATTATGGGATTGTTGGCGAAGGTGAACGGTTTTCTTTACTGTTGGATGCGATTGAACATAAAAAAGATAGTACTTCTATTCCATGCGTTGTGACTCGAAATACATCAGAATGTCAGGTATTGCCTTGGAAACAAAACATTCAACGCTGTTTTCAGGCGAATACAGATCATGTTGAGTTTTATCGTAAACATGGCGGAATGTTTAATTTACAGACCAAGCGGGGCTGTCCATTTCACTGTATTTACTGCACATATCCGCTGATTGAAGGTTCAGAATTACGGCGTAGTGACTCTGAGCAAGTCGCAGAAATGGCGTTGACTTTACAAAACGCTGGCGCAAAATATCTATTTGTTTCTGATTCTGTGTTTAATTCAGATTGCTCGCATAATCTGGAGATTGCCAAAGCCTTTCAAAAGAAAGGCATTTCAATTCCATGGGGCGCTTTTTTTTCACCAATTCGCCCAACAAAAGAGTATTATACTATTCTAGCTGATTCAGGATTAACGCATGTTGAATTTGGCACAGAATCACTTTCAACGACCATGTTAAGTGCTTATCATAAGCCGTTTACGCAAGATCACATTTTTATGGCACATGAAGCTGCCATTCAAGCCGGCCTGAAAGTTGCGCATTATTTTTTATTGGGCGGGCCAAGTGAGTCTGTTGAAACCTTAGATGAAACCTTAACATTAATTGAGCAGTTAACCAAAAGCGTTTTCTTTTTTTTCTGTGGCGTTAGAATTTACCCGAATACCCAATTACATCGCATGGCTGTGAGCGAAGGTCAGATTTCTGAATCAACCGATTTGTTGGCACCTGTATTTTATTATTCAAAATCAATTCGTATGGATGAGATTATTTCAAAAGTGCAGGAACGCTCTTTACAACGCAAAAACTGGGTTATTGGTTCAGGCGGAAATGAAACCGCATTATTGCTTGCGAAACTCTATCGCCGAGGTTATACAGGACCTTTGTGGGAATATTTAATTGTTTAGTACACTGGCAGGAACACTAATGTGGCATCACGTAAACCAAGTTACACAATATGCGGACAATGAATTTCGTGGAAGCGTTGAATTACCTAAAGACTCACTTTGGTTTTCTGGACATTTTCCAGACGATCCAATACTTCCGGGTGTTGCCCAAGTAGGAATGGTATTGAATGCAATACAGCAGCTTCATAAACGCCCGCTAAAAATTTTAAAGATTAGTCGTGTACGTTTTAAACAAATTATAAGACCTGAGGATTCGTTAATGGTAATACTTAAACAATTTGAAGGAAAATTGTCATATTCATTTCAGATTATTGCTAATGATAATGTGGCTTGTACTGGTATTATGGATGTTGATATCAACCCGAGTTCGTCTGTTTGAACCATGAATGAAAAAAAAATAGTAATTGTTGGATATGATGCGATTTCACCTTTAGGGCTTGAAATCAATCAGCAATGGGAGCGTGCCCTTTGTGGTGATAGCGGGATTGGAAAATTAACCCGTTTTCCTGTGAATGATGATTTCCCGGTTCAAATTGCAGGTCAGGTGCCTGAAATTGCAGGATATTCTTATCCTTTTTTACGTGCTCGGGAATTGGCAAGCTGGACATCTCCCATTTTTCAATATGCATTGCTTACTGTACAGCGGGCATTAACCATGAGCCGTATAGAAATTACAGCAGACATTGCACCTCGGGTAGCAATTACCTTTAGTTCTGCAATTGGTGGTGTTGATGCGTTATTAAAAGCAGACCGCCGCATGATTGCTGAATCCAAATTACCGAATCCTTTTATGAATCCCAATTCATGTATCAATATGGTTGGCGGAAAAATTTCCATATTAACTGGAGCAACCGGCCCGATAACGTCAACAATTACTGCATGTTCAACCGGAGTCAGTTCAATAATTGTTGGGGCTATGTTTTTAGCATTAGGACGAGCTGATGTTGCAATCTGTGGTGCGGTTGATTTTCCTTTGGTTGAGCCAATCATTGCTGGATTTGCAACCATGAACGCAGCATATGTTTACAAAGAAAATGAACCGCACGTACCTGAAAAAGCCAGTCGTCCATTTTCGATAGACCGCAGAGGGTTTGTTGTATCTGAAGGTTCTGGA
>PDZT01000536.1 GCA_002753105.1 Deltaproteobacteria bacterium YD0425bin50
TGACCATGTCTTTTTTTCTCAACGGCAACACGATCTTGGTATTTCTGAGTTCGATGATAAAACACCTCATTGATTGTTTTTTCCATACAGTCTCCATGTTCATAAATGGATATTGATTGTAGTTGTCAACTGTCTTGAACCTTGATTTATAGGATTATCATGATTAACATGATGATTCACCATATGAAAAATCATGATAATCCTTTAATCAAGAAAATCATGGTTCAAGACATGTTTCTTTTGGTGGTTCAGGTGGAATAACGATTGCCGTCCCTTCGCCAATCAGTTCGCCTTTTTGATTGGTCCATGTCAATGCCATTTTTACCCATCGTTTCTTTTCAATTTTTTCGATGATTTCACCAGTTGCAGTTACCGTATCACCAAAATACGTGGGCGCCTTAAACCGGGTATTAATCTCAACTGCCATTGTGCCAAGACCGGGCAGTTTCATTCCAAGAACCGGTGCAATAAGGCTTTGAGGTAAAGCGCCATGAGCAATACGCTTGCCAAACACTGTTGTTTTTGCATATTCCTCATTCATGTGCAGGGGATTAAAATCACCAGAAATACCTGCAAACTGATATACATCGCTTTCGCTGATGGTTTTTGAAAACGATGCAGACATGCCGATTTCCAGTTGGTCATAGGTGTAACCAATCTCAAATTTGGGTTTAATCACTTTAAAATAATCAATATCCATAATGGTTGATGTAGTCTTTTTCGCAAAAACAGCCTGCACCCGCAATCCTGTTTTCATTTCACTGATTGCTATCCCTTTAACAATATGGCACAAGCCTGAATCCGCGCCATCCAGTTTAATCAGCCCAAGGATATACGGCGGTTTGATTGGCTGATAAGGCTCTTCATAACGAATAACTGTAAAACACGTAACTGTTCCTGTATTTTTTAGCGTTACCCAATTATCTGAAATTGGTGAATAACAACGGTCGCATGTTGACCTTGGCGGAATAAATACATGATTGCATGTAGTGCATTTTAATCCGCAAATGGTTTTCTCATCCCTGAGTTTCCGAATAAACCTGCTTCCTGTAAGGCCAGCAAAATACTGATAGGGAAGTGCAAGTTTGCCTTCAATAATGTAGCTATCTTTATAGTCTGAATTCATGGTTTCTCCTTAACTTAATCAACAATTTCAAAATACTCAATATCCGACACTTTACCCGAACGCTGCTTGTTCCATACTGGACGCACCCGAACGCCTGTTTTCACCCGATCAATATTTTCAGGATTGAGTTCATGCCAGAAAGTTTCATGACCTTTGCATCCATCAAGACGAACATGAATTGAACAATACGGCGTTTCACGCGTGTCACCTGTCAGCGGGTCTGGACTGGCATAATATGCAATATCAAAAGCGGTAATTTCACCTTCAGGGCCAATTTCGACAAACTCATCTGCACGAACTACACAGGTTGCGCACACTTCTCGAGGAGGCGTTTGGAGCCGATGACATTTTGGGCATTTGTTTGCGAGTATTTTTTTGTCTTTTAATGCGTTTAAAAATTTCCCCATTACAGGGCCCGTAGCAAAACGCTGAGGAATGGATAGAATTTGATTTAACCGAATCAATTCTTCAGGCGGCGTCGCTTGAGTTTCTCCTTCCGGGACTGGCGGCGTATATTTTTTGAAAAACTTGGTGGCTTTGGTTAATAAGCCAAAATCACCGGATACCTTGATTTTACCAGATGTAAACGCGGTCATGCCATCCAATTTTCCCAAGGTCAAATCAATCCAGTCCTTGGCAGAAATAGTGGTGGTAACATGGAGATCATGCAGGCCTGTAAGCACCTTAACAACCCCGTTCTTTACAGAAACCGTCCACTCACCACCGCCTTCACCCGTAATCACATATCCATAATTCGCTGTGATACCTTTTACACCATCCGGATTCACGCGGGATTCCATTGTACCAAAAATGTCGTGTACGGTGACTTGTGGAGCTGGTTTTGGCGGTGTATATTTTTTGAAAAACTTGGTTGCTTTGGTTAATAGCCCGAAATCACCCGAGACTTTGATTTTACCTGAGGTAAACGCAGTCATGCCATCCAGTTTTCCCAAGGTCAGATCAATCCAGTCCTGAGCTGAAACCGTGGTTGTAACTTGAGGGGTATGCAAACCAGTCAGTACCTTAACAACACCGTCTTTGACAGAAACCGTCCACTCACCACCGCCTTCACCGGTAATCACATATCCGTAATTCGCTGTAATGCCTTTGACGCCATCAGGATTGACCCGGGATTCCATAGTACCAAAAATATCCTGTACTGATACCGATGATTTTGCTTTTTTGGGTCGCGGTGTCATTCCCCATTTACGAAGTTCTTTTTTCAGCACTTTGCCAATCGCACTTCGTGGCAAATCTTCTTCAAGAATTTCAATATATTTTGGAATTTTGTAATTAGCTAAATGTTTTTTACAAAACTCAAGGACGTCCGCTTCAGTAAGGCCGCTGTCCGATGGAATAACGAAAACTTTGAGTTCTTCGCCCATTGTAGGATCAGGCACGCCAATGGTTGCGGCTTCCTGAATTTTAGGATGCGTTGCAAGCAGGTTATCAATTTCTTTGGGATAAATATTTTCACCCCCGCGAATGACCATATCTTTGATCCGATCCACAATAAAAATATAACCATCTTCATCTTTATAAGCCACATCACCCGTATAAAGGAACCCATTAATAATCGTTTCTTCGGTTTCTCTTGGCCGGTTAAAATAGCCTTTCATCACGACATCTCCGCCAACAACGATCTCTCCGGGTTGATGCGCTGGGCATTCATTACCGTTGTTATCCACAATCTTAACCACCTGAC
>PDZT01000537.1 GCA_002753105.1 Deltaproteobacteria bacterium YD0425bin50
AAAACCCAAAGATATGTTCGAGTACTTGCTAAGTCGGATAAATATTCCCGCTTGGCCGGCTCAGAAACGAACATAAGAGGATTATTTCATAAAAGTATTTTCGTCTTCTTGCAGACACTTATCTGCTGACTCATCTGCTTGGATAGGTGAAATGACTGTGCTAATACTTTTTGAAACAGGATAACCTTGATCCATCAAGTGGCCGAAACGAAGATCAAGGCCAGATAAACCTTGCGAGAGCGTATGGTTGTTATGAAAAAATTAAAAACATTAAGTTTATTCGTTTTTTTATTGTGTTTTGATAGTACTGTTTTTGGACAGTCTGACAAATCCAAAGATCATCTTGTTATTACACTGCGAAAGGATACCCCGCCGTTATCTTTTATCAATGTTGAAGGTCAGCCCGTAGGCTTATTTGTGGATATATGGAAACTTTGGGCTGAAAAAACCGGACAAAAAATTGAATTCAAGCTTGCGGATAGAAAAGATACGCTTGTTTACCTTGAAAATGGTTCAGCAGATATCCAAGGAGCAATTTTTTCCTCTAAAGAAGATGACAAGTTGATTTTTTCAAAACCGATCTATGAAATCAGATCTAGTTTTTTTTACCTAAAAAAACATAGCAGTGTTATAAAATCTAACCCGCTTAAAGGACTAAAAATTGGAATTGTTGGGGGTACTTACCATGAAAAGGAATTACGGAAAAAATACCCTGATATTGAGGTTGTTTCATTTGCTGCCATTGAAGATATGATTTATGCGGTTCGGAAAGAAGAAATATTTGGTTTTATCAGTAGCCCTACCTTAATAAGTGTCATTTTAACAAAATTGGGTTTAACTGGCGAGTTTGAATCTTCTGCTGAACTTTTTCTTTCCCAAAAAGTTCATGCGGCCGTGCTTAAAGTAAATCAGGAATTGCTATCCACCGTGGATAAAGGCTTTGAGCTTATGTCCAGTCATGAATTGGCTCAAATTGAAAAATTCTGGATAGTTGACCCTAAAAAGCAATATTTTAATCTCAATACCCCCAAAATAGTTCTAACTGCGCAGGAAGAAACATGGTTAAAATATAACAAAACAATCCGAGTCGGCGTATGCCCTATATTTCCGCCGCTGAATTTTTATGAAAAAAATATGATCAAAGGAGTGGAGCCTGATTATTTGCATCTGATTTCTGATATTACAGGAATCCATTTTCAATATGTTATCTGTGATGCTTCTGAGCGGGATTCAAAACTAAACTCAGGCGAGATTGATATGTTTCTTTCATTTTATATACCGGAACGTCTGACATATATTATGTTTACTCAACCCTTGATAGAATTTAAAGTAGTTATTATTGCTCGTAATGATGCACCATTTATGAGTGGAATGAGTGCCTTAAACGGTAAAAAACTTGCAGTAGTTAAAGGGATAAAACTTTATCATAAAATACTCAGCCCTTATAGTGATATTGAGACAGTGGAAGTAATTACTATGGAAGAAATGTTTAAAGCGGTCTCAACATTCAAAGCAGATGCCCTGATTTCAAATACGCTGTTTGCAGGTTATTTAGTTCACCATTACCCGAATCTAAAAATCGCTGGCATTGCTGATCATCCACCAGAACCTTATGTGTTTGCAGTGCGCAAAGAGTATCCTGAACTCGTCAGTATTTTAAACAAAGCCATCACATCCATAACCAAAGAAGAACAGGATGCGATCTTTCAAAAATGGCTCAGCGCTACGCTTGAATATCGTCCGAACTGGTCTGAAATCCTAATATGGTTAGTTGCTATCATCAGTTCTTTTTGCGCCATTTTGGCAATAATCCTTGTCTGGAATAAACGACTGATGACAGAAGTAAAAGAACGCAGAAAAGCAGAAGATGCTTTAAACCACATCAAATGGCTTCTTGAACCCAAAGCTTTTAAAAACTTTAGCTTCGTTCCAGCTTATGGAGATATCACCCAATACAATACCGACCGAACGATCCTGAATGCGGTTGGCACTGAAAATTTACAAAATCTCTTATGTGATTTTTTGAATATATTAGAAACATCCAGCGCAGTGTATGAAAAAAACGGAGATTATGCGATTGGCATCTATTCATCAGGTTGGTGCCGATTTCTTGATGAAGCCTCGTTTAAACTTTGTCATACCACTGAGATAACCCACGCTCTAAATTGCGGTTTGTGGAATTGTCATGAGTCTTGCTGGACAAATGCTTCCAAACTTGCCATTGAAACCAATACAATGGTTGATATTGAATGTCACGGAGGCTTACGCCTTTATGCGGTGCCAATTTGTATAGGAACAGAAATCATTGGAGCCATTAATTTTGGCTATGGAGACCCTCCTAAAGACCCTGAAAAATTAAAGGAAATAGCCGCTCAATATCAAGTAGATATTCAAGAACTGACCCGATTGGCAAACGAATATAGATCACGCCCTCAATATCTGATTGATTATGCCAAATACAAGCTCAAGAATGCAGCCAACCTTATTGCACTGATGGTTCAGAACAGTCGGTCAGAAGAAAAATTGAAGGAAAGTGAAAAAAGAGTCAAGGATCTCAATCAGTTAATGGCTACCGTGCTTGAAAATACGCCTATGATGGTAGTCAATCTTGACAGCACGTTTAATTTTATTTTTGTGAATAAGGCTTATGCTGACGGTTGCCATCACGATCCATCTTTTTTTACCGGGAAAAATCATTTTGACTTATATCCCCATGAAGAGAACCAAAAAATTTTTCAAAGCGTAGTGGATACGGGAGAGCCATTTTTTATCTATGCAAAACCGTTCGAGTATCCAGACCAGCCAGAG
>PDZT01000538.1 GCA_002753105.1 Deltaproteobacteria bacterium YD0425bin50
ATTATGATTTCTATAGACTTTCAGATAAATAATTTCACGGCGTTATCGGTCGGAGATATACTAAAATGTATTATCTCCTCCCTATAGCCTTGTGAAATGAATTATCTGAAAGTCTATATGTTACCTTCAATAAATATCTTGCTACAAATGAATACTTTCTGATAACAGAAAACAAACGGAAAGGAGGGGTATGGATGCAAAATTCATTAATCCATTTATAAACGCAACGCTTAAGGTTATTGAAACGATGGCCTTTATCAAAGCGGCACCAGGAACACCCTATGTTAAAAAAGATGATGTGGCCAAAGGCGATATTTCTGGAGTAATTGGTATTACAGGCAAAACCAATGGAATTATTTCAGTAACCTTTGATGAAAGTTGTATTCTTGAAATTGTATCTAGTATGTTTAATGAAAAATTAACAACAATAGACCGTGATATAGCGGATGCAGTTGGTGAATTAACAAATATGATTTCTGGACAAGCCAGATTAGCTTTATCTGAAATGGGACATTCTTTTAAAGCAGCCATTCCTTCTGTTATTCGTGGTAAAAATCATACTCTGATGCATATCGTAAAGGGACCCAAAATTGCCATTCCCTTTACCACTTCTGCAGGAAATTTTACCATTGAAGTATGTTTTGACAAGTAGTGTTGATTGATTCATTTTTCTCATACGATTCATAAGATAAATAAAAAATATTTGAGGTATATTCATGAAAGACTTGCTGTTTGAACCTATTCAGATAAACCAATTGACTATTAAAAATCGAATTTATATGCCAGCAATGCATCTTGCTATGGCAAATCAATTTGAAGTGACAGATAGACTTGTTGATTTTTATGCAGAACGAGCAAAAGGCGGAGTTGGAATGATCACAGTGGGGTATGCCACAGTGGATGAATTGTCTGGTAATGTTACCAATATCGGCGCGCATGATGATAAATACATTCCGGGACTTAAACGTCTTGCTCAGGTAATTCAGCAGCATGGGGCACGCGCCGCAGTTCAACTCAATCATGCTGGACGTTACAATTATTCTTTTTTTATTAATGGTAAACAACCTGTTGCTCCATCTGCAATAGCATCTCGAATGACAAGAGAAACCCCAAAAGCGCTTGAACTATCTGAAATTAAAGCGATCATTCAGTATTTTGCAGATGCTGCATACCGCGTAAAACAAGCAGGTTACGATGCAGTTGAAGTCTTAAGTGGTACGGGTTATTTGATCAGTGAATTTCTGTCACCCTTAACCAATCAGAGAACTGACGATTATGGTGGAACTCTTGAAAATCGGATGCGTTTTGGTTTGGAGATCATGCAGGCAATTAAAGGAAAAACAGGCAAAGATTTTCCATTAATAGTACGTATGAATGGCAATGATTTTATGTCTCAGGGGCAGGGACAAAAAGAACTTCATGTTTATGCCCGGTATTTGGTAGAACAGGCTGGAGTAGATGCATTGTGCATCAACGCAGGTTGGCATGAAGCACGGGTTCCTCAAATTGTTGCTTCTGTGCCCCGAGGTGCATTTGCCTATCTTGCAAGAGCAATTAAAATGCAGGTTTCAGTACCGGTCATTGCAAGCCATCGAATCAATGATCCTAAAACTGCAAGAGAATTATTAAGTGATGGCATGTGCGACATGGTTGCTATGGGTCGTAGTCTTATTGCTGACGCTTATCTACCTGAAAAAGCACAACATGGCAGAGAAAAAGAGATCGTCCATTGTATTGCTTGTGCACAAGGATGTTTTGATAATTTGTTTCGGTTAAAATCTGTGGAATGTATGTGCAATCCAACTGCTGGATATGAAAAGAAATATTCAGTTACCTCTTTGGGAACACCTAAAAAAGTGATGGTGATCGGCGGTGGACCTGCGGGTATGAGTGCTGCTATAGCAGCTTCCAAAAGAGGTCATCATGTTACTTTATATGAACAATCTTCACAGTTAGGCGGACAGCTTTTTTTGGCAGCAGCGCCTCCGGGCCGGGAAGAATTTGCTGAATTGGCTAAAGATTTATCCAACCAAATTCATCACATGAAAATTCATGTGATTCTCAATCATACAGTAACTCACCAAACCATTGAAAATGAAAAACCGGATGCAATTATTTTAGCTACTGGAGCGATCCAAGCAACAATTCCTATTCCGGGGGTCAATCGTCCTCATGTGGTTCAGGCATGGGATGTGTTAAGCAATAAAGTCCTTACCGGAAGACGTGTGGTGGTTATCGGAGGTGGCGCAGTGGGTGTCGAAACATCTTTATTCCTTGCAGAAAAAGGGACGTTATCACCTGAAGCCCTAAAGTTTCTTTTTGTAAATAAGGCAGAAGATAATGATACCTTATATACACTTGCTACAAAAGGCACGAAAGAAATTACACTCATTGAAATGATTGCAGAAGTTGGAAAAGATATTGGGAAATCGACCCGATGGACAATGTTGCAGGATATGACTCGTGAAGGCATTAAATCCACTATTTCTACTCAAGCTATTGAAATCACAGAATCGGGAATAAAAGTTAAAACACCTCAAGGTCTTGAAGATATTCCAGCCGATACCATAGTATTGGCTATTGGTTCCAAATCGAACAATCCATTACAGCCAATCATCGAACAGATGAAAATTCCATTTAAAGTTGTTGGAGATGCTAAAAAAGTGGCAACCGCTTTTCAGGCAGTTCATGAAGGCTATGCTGCTGGGCATGAAATATTAAAAGATTAAGAACAAAGAAGGTTCATTATGTATCGGGTTTTCTGCATTCCCGCTTATGCGGGAATGCCCATCATGCAT
>PDZT01000539.1 GCA_002753105.1 Deltaproteobacteria bacterium YD0425bin50
CGGTGTTTACAGGGAATATTTTGTTGGCCTATTTTTTTTTTTTTTTTTCCTTTATTGCAGTTTCAAACAATATTCAGACAGCAACAGGCTTAGGTATTGCTGTTGTTTTTGTTTCAACCATTACCGTACCCATCAATTGGCTTGTATATGAATATTTATTAAGGCCTCATGCATTGGCTTGGGCTGGCTTAGGCCATTTGGATTTAAGTTTTCTCAAGCTGATTATATTTATTGCTGTGGTTGCGGGGATTGTACAAGCGTTAGAAATGATCATTGATCGTTTTTCCAGCGCTTTATATTCAGCGCTGGGGGTTTTTTTACCTTTAATAGCTGTAAATTGTGCTATTTTAGGTGCATCTCTATTTATGGTAGAGCGCAACTATACGTGTCTTGAATCATTGATTTTCGGATTTGGAGCAGGTCTTGGATGGATGCTTGCCATTGTATCTATGGCTGCTATTCGTATTAAACTGCGTTATGCAGATATTCCAAAAGGCCTTGAAGGTTATGGTATTACCATGATTGTTGCTGGATTGATGGCAATGGGATTTATGTTGTTTTCAGGCATAACACTTTAACCATCTAACAGGAGTTTAACTTGATATATTTTGTTAGTATGTTTGTTTTTTCTGGAATTATTGGTTTGCTCGTAGCTGTCCTTCTTGTTATTGAAGCTACGATCATGAAAAAAGGATTTCATCAGATTGTTATCAATAATGATGAAAGCAGCGCCGTAAAAGTACCCGGAGGATTAACATTACTTGCCGCATTAGTTTCAAAAGGAATATTACTTCCATCAGCATGCGGTGGTGGCGGGTCTTGCGGAATGTGTCGATGTGTTGTAAATGAAGGTGGTGGTAAAGTACTTCCGACTGAACTTGCCCATTTAAGCAGAAAAGAAAAGAACAATAATGTCCGTTTAGCATGTCAACTCAAAGTCAAAGAAAATCTAAAAATTAAAATACCTGAGGAAATATTCTCGATCAAGAAATATAAAGCAACGACTGTATCCAATCGAAATGTAGCTACATTTATTAAAGAACTTGTGCTGAAGTTGGATCAGGGGCAAACTCTTGATTTTCAAGCGGGCGCATATATTCAAATTGATATCCCGAAATATGATGTAACGTATTCAAATTTTGAAATTGATTCAAGATATATAGACACATGGAAACGATTCGACCTGTTTAAATTACGATCAATTTCAAAAAAACCTGAATATCGCGCATATTCTTTAGCCAATCCGCCTTCTGAAAAGGATCGGCTGATGTTTACCATTCGAATTGCGACGCCACCTCCGAAATCCAAAGAAATTCCTCCGGGGATTGGCTCGTCATACATATTCAATCTTAAACAAGGTGATCGAGTTACCTTAAGCGGGCCTTATGGAGAATTTTTTGTAAAAAATACACCCCGTGAAATGTGTTTTATTGGTGGTGGAGCTGGAATGGCACCAATGCGATGTCATATTCTTCATCAGCTTGATACATTACATACTCAACGAAAAATGACGTTTTGGTATGGCGCACGTTCAAAACAAGAAGTCTTTTATGACGATCAGTTTACCTCTATGGATCAAAAATATTCCAATTTTTCTTTTTATATAGCACTTTCAGAACCACTTCCTGAAGATAACTGGACTGGAATGAAAGGGTTTATTCATCAATGTCTTTATGATCATTACCTGAGCAAACACCAAGATCCAACTGAAATTGAATATTATCTTTGCGGCCCGCCACAGATGATCGATGCTGTGATCAGCTTACTTGATTCACTTGGCGTTGATTCGCATATGATCGCTTACGATAAATTTTAAAAATTTGAAATTATCTGCCATATAACATGAGCCATTCAGTTGAACATGTATTGAAAATTTTAAATCAAATGGGCGATCCAAAAATTGCAGCGCATTCGCAACGGTTTTTTAAAACCGGAAAAGGTGAATATGCTGAAGGGGATCAGTTTCTTGGTATTCGGGTTCCTGTGCTGAGAAAGCTTGCTCGTGATTATCGCGATATTTCCATTGATGATGCGAGTCAGATTCTTACATCTCCTTTTCATGAAGCAAGATTATTTGCATTGATTCTACTCGTCAACTATTATAAAAGGGCAAGTATTGAAGAAAAAAAATGCATTTATGAAAGTTATCTGGATAATACGCAATATATCAATAACTGGGACCTTGTAGATAGTTCTGCAGAACACATTGTTGGCGCTTATTTAGACAATCAGAATAAAATGCCACTATACCAATTAGCCAAGTCAACGAATATGTGGGAACGCCGTATTGCAATGCTTTCAACATTTCATTATATAAAAAAATATCAATTTGAAGATGCCTTGAATGTATGCAGCCAGTTATTGTTTGATACAGAAGACCTTATTCACAAGGCTGTTGGATGGATGTTAAGGGAAATTGGAAAACGTGATATAGACAAAGAAGAAGCATTTCTTAAAAAATATTATAGACAAATGCCGCGAACCATGCTTCGATATGCTATTGAAAAATTTCCAGAAAAAAAACGTATTGGGTATTTAAAAGGTGAAGTATAAAAAATTACTATTAAACAAAACATTAAGGAGACAACATGTCAAGTTTGAATAAAGTGATACTTATTGGCCGTGCAGGAAAAGACCCGGAAGTTCGGTATAGTCAACTGGATGGGAAAGCTATGGTTAATTTTCCAATAGCTACATCAGATGAATGGGTGGACAAACAAACCGGAGAAAAAAAAGAAAAAACCGATTGGCATCGTGTTGTTGCATTCGGTAAATTAGGAGAAATATGTGGTAATTG
>PDZT01000540.1 GCA_002753105.1 Deltaproteobacteria bacterium YD0425bin50
TATTGTTTATATTTTTTTTTTTCTTTTTTTTATATCCGATTTCAACGAGAATCTGTTCATTGGCTGTTTTATAAAGGCCAAATATCCGATAACTATATACATTTGGATTTCCATCATCAACAAACGGATTGAGCGCAACAGCCCGGTAACGTGTATTAGGATTAAAACTGGACACTACAGAATTAGAATCATCCCAGCCTGTCATGCAGACGGTTTGTTGCATAACAATCCAATTATCATCAGAAATGTTTGTTAAATCACCTTGATTTTTATTTTCTAAAAGCTGCGCTGCTTCCATCGCAGCGCTTTCCGCACGGGCAAGATTTTGTTTATATATTCTCTCATTGGTTGCAGCTTCAAAGTTCAAATTAGTTGTATTTAATGTAAATAATCCTGACGATAGGATTAAAGTCATCAAAATAACAATCATATATAGTGTTGATCCATTTTGATTGTTTCCTATGTATTTTGCGGGATTCATACTTATTATCCTTTCTGTAATTTGATTTGTAAGTAAAAAATCAATTAAATACTACGGCTTAGAATTAAAATTTGATTCGTGGATTTACTGACTCCAGATTCTTGCCAAGTTACTGTAATATCAATTCGCTTACGCGTAAAATTTACAGTATCAAGCTCTGTCACCACCCAATTGATCGTATAAGTAATACCCTCAGAATTTTCATCGGTTACACGCTCACCTATACGATTATTACAATCCGCTCGAAGTATATATGCATTATGTCCTCCAGCATTAATAGCTGAGTTGGAATCTGTTTCAGTAGCTTCATCAATTGTTCCGTTAGCATTGTTATCAATACCATCATTATTAGGAAACGGAATAAGCAACAACCGTTCAGATTGATCAGAAGCTAACCGACTCGCTTCAATCATTTTTTCAGATGTAATCGTCTGATTCATTGTAGTCAATTGAAGATATAAGACACCCATTGCGGTAATAACAAAAACAGCTAGAGCAATTAACACTTCTATTAAGGTAAATCCGTTTTCTTGTTTTTGATAATCATGCGACATAGTCAACCTCATTTTGCTATAGATCATTTGAAATATTCGTTTTCCGTTTTCCGTTTTTTTTTATTTTTTGTTAGGATCATCTAAGATTACGACAGCTAATCCAACTCGTTGTTTGACTAGACTGATCTCCAATGACACTTGTAATCGAAATTTCTATGGAGCGTACATCAGCTAAAACAGCCGTTTGTACAGGCGGATTGGCACCATCATAATAAGTATAGGTGATATCTGAAATATTGACAGCCAAAATTACCCATTGATCTGTTTGATCGTTATACATTTCTAAATTATTACTATTTAACCGATAGGCAACTCTTTCATTGCTATTTGTCTCAATGATACCATTTTGATTTTGATCCATAGTAAAAGCTAAAAAATGTGCGCCTACTGTGTTACCTGTACTAGGAAAATTATCAACTAAGCCAGCATTTGTTAATTCAGTTGAATCAAATCCTGCCATGCGAATAGCATCTTCAAATATCATCATTACTGAACGCACATTATCCTGAATATTCATACGTTGTTCTATGTCACGATTTGCATTTAACTGGGTTACATAAAAAGTCATCAACATGGTTAAAAGAATAGAAGAACTCACTAAAGCTATTAGAATTTCAATTAGAGATATTCCTTTGGATAAGTGATTGTTTACCATTTTTATAGGTCCCTTAATTTTTATATTTTTGACTTTGTTTTTGTTTAATATCATTGAATTCTTGAATAGCCTGTTGCAAAAACATCAATCCGGCGACTACGACTAACTGTAGCGTTTTCTAAACGAATAAATCCTGAATATGCTGGAATACCCCGTGAGGTAAACCTCATGGATAGTGGACTTGCTTGGATTAAATTCACATTGTTAGGCATTGTACCATCTCTAATCAATAGATCGCCTATGCTAAAAGCCCATGACGCATCATTGTCAACATAACACACATAAGTTCCGTTATTTCCTATACCTGTTGTGAAATTAATACCCACATTGATATTTCGCCGAATGGCAGTGCTACGTGCTAATTGAATCACTCCTTGAATATCTCTTGCTGCTTCATTTAGTCGTGAATTATTTATCATGAGTCGGATATTCGGCATGGCAATTGTCGAAATGATTGCAATAATTGCAAACACAATCATCAGTTCAATTAAAGTGAAACCGTCATTCATTTGAGTTTTTTGTTCATTCATTTTTATGCACCTAAAAAAATGTGATTTTGACTAGTAATAATGTAATTTTGGCCGTAATATACCTTAGTAAGCGAAAGCATAATGCTTACAGAATTTTTATGCAGGCTGAAGTTCAATATAGTGTTCAACTGGAACTGAAATTTCTCTTTTAATTTTTTTCTTAAGAGAATAGATTTCGTTGACTTCTTTTTCTATTTTTTTAAGGATATCCGCTCTAAAATACTGTTCTCCGCAGTATTCACATTGTACACAGGGCACATCATTGGCAATGAGAAATTGTTCACTGCGTCTGTAAATATATTGAATATTTTTATCTTGAAAATTTTTATTTCCACAAAAATTGCATGACTCGTTCATTTTTTAACCTCTTTCATACGGATTTTTAAATTTTGGCGACATAGGGATATACACTGTGATTATCGCTAAATCTTCTTTAAATTTACCGCATACGATATGTATAGGTTTTCCTGAATTGGTGAAACCTACAATGAGACAACTCTCCCCCTAGTATCATTTTCATATTGTTCCAATATCATGCCGTTAAAAAATGCTTCTTCAATTTCGACTATG
>PDZT01000541.1 GCA_002753105.1 Deltaproteobacteria bacterium YD0425bin50
ATCGTATATTTGCGGGATCGTATAATGGTAGTACAGCAGACTCTGGATCTGCTTATCTAGGTTCGAATCCTAGTCCCGCAGCCCATCCTTCGCTAACGCTACGGAGTGGCTTGCCTATGTACTACACGTACATTTTGTTAAGTTCAAAATCGCATATCTTCTATTACGGATTCACTACTGATTTAAAAAAAAGATTTCAGCTTCATAACGAAGGAAAAGTTCAATCAACGAAACCTCATATGCCAGGGAGATTAGTATGGTATGGAGCTGGAAAAGCATTTGCCTATAAACGGTTAGTGTCCGTAGCTTTAACGAAGGATTTAGTAGAGGGACGTTCTGGTATTCCGAAGTCGAAGACGAAGGATACCTAGTCCCGCAGCCACTCGACTCACTTCGTTCGTTCGTGGTCTTCGACCCTATATACTATGAGCAGACAAAAGACGCTAGGCTAAAGGTCGAGGGTCTCGAGCGAAGTCGAAAGACTGCCTTTATGTCTTTCATTGTATACATCCTCCGTACATCGTCTAATACCCTCTATATTGGTCAAACAAATAATTTAGACAGACGCCTAAAACAACATGCATCTCATACTAGTTTTTCAGCCTGCCAACATCCCATGTATGTAGCTGTTTCACCCAGGTGTGCGAAGTCATAAATAAGTTAATGAGTTTTCATATAAAAACAAAACAACGCAGGGCTGACAAAAAGCATGGGAATACCATGATCAGGATCCGGATTGAGAGGAATTAGACTGCTTCTCTAGCTGTTTAATTCTATCTTTTAGTTCTATCATCTTTATTTCTCTCCCTACCATGAGGCTATTCATTTCTTCAAGATCTCTGTTTACGGAGGTCAGCTTTTGGGAGGACACAGTAAGTTTTTTCAAGTTATCCAATAGCTTATCAAGCATCACCTGATAGGAACGCGACATGCTTCCTATCTCATCAGAACGTTTTGTTAACTCTTTATCAATTTTCACCTCAGTGTGTCCTTGAATGATTTGTTCAGAAATTTCTTTTAATTGCGCTATTGGAGTAGTGATTTTCTTGGAAAACGAAAAATAATAAGTGACACACCCCGCAACCACTGATAGTAAAACACCCAAAGCCAGGACTGCGCTCATGCTATATATCTTCATCATCCGTTTTTGAAGGGTTTCAGCATACTTTAGTTCACTTAATATAAGCTGTGTCCCATTATCCCTAACAAACGCGTATTTGCGATTTGCTTCATCGTAATAAGAAACAATATCTGACATCTGACCAGAATTTAGTGCTTCCAAACCATGATCTATCACCTGCTCAATATCACCAATTGTATTTTTGAATCCGATGTAACTTACCATGCTATCTTTGTTGACGATTCTTTTGTCCAAAAAATCAATAAGATCAGATATTTGATCATTTATCTCTCTAATCCGCTGCTCTGAGATAGTCTTGTCCCAATCACGGTAACGAGTGTTATATTCGGAGATGAGACTGGATGTGGTATCCATCAGCCGATACTCAGCGACCAGATTGTCTGAAATTGCCCTGTAATTCTCTACCACCACCAAATGCATGATGAAAATACCCATGCTTGTGGCTGACAAAACGGCAATCACCAGTAGGACGCTACGAAAAAGAACCCAACGAATGCTTTTCATGTATCACGAAACGACTTACTTCCCGTACACGTCTTGGGAGGTATAAAAGCCGTCTTTAATAACTGTATCTTTGATGTTATCTTTCGTTACAGGTATTGGATCAATTAAGTACGATGGCACATCTATCTTTCCGTTATTCAACGTACCGTTTGTGGTAGGTATTTTGCCTTCAGCAAGAGCCACGGCGCTTTCGATAGCGCTATCCGCTAGCAGGCGAATTGGCTTATATAAAGTAACTGTTTGTGTACCATCTATCAGCCTTTTGACTGCCGCGAGCTCAGCATCTTGACCGGAAACAGGGACCTTGCCTGCCATCCCATGGGCTTTCAATGCTTCAATAGCACCAAAGGCTGTTCCATCATTTGAGGCAACAACCGCGTCAATTTTCCCACCAGCATCCAAAAACTTTATCAAATTCTTGTATGCTTCATCTGGATTCCAGTCTTTTGTGAATTGTTGATACACCAGTTTCGCCTTTTTGCTAGCCACCAATGGATCGAGTACACTCATAGCGCCTTTTTGGACTAAAAATGCATTGTTATCTGTCTCAGACCCTCCTACAAATGCTACATTCGCTACAGAAACCGATTTCGGCACCGCGTTCATGACATACTGCGCCGAATAATTGCCGACCTGACTACTGTCGAAAGATATATACATATCAAGGTGACTATCTGTAATCATCCGGTCATATGCTATAACTTTTATGCCTTCGTTATGTGCTTTATTTACAACATCCGATAGGGCTTTTGCATTATGTGCAATCACGATAATGACATCCACTTTTTGAGTAATGAGATTCTCGATCTGTGATATCTGCGTTTTGTCATCTCCATCAGCAATCAATGGTATAACCGTAGCTCCTAGTTCTTGAGCTTTTTGGGTCATCAAATCTCGATCTTTTGCCCATCGAAGTTCTTTGAGTGTATCCATCGATAACCCTATACGTATGAGTTTTCCTGGCTGGGACTTTTGGGATGCTTTTTGAGGTGTAAAACGAAACCGTTGAGTATATCCAATCCCGACTACTGCACTCAATAGGATTAACATCACAACAAGAATGATCTTTTTCATATACTATTATATTGACTTGTGGGCAGTAGAAATACAATATCTATGTTTTTTTTATATCACGCACC
>PDZT01000542.1 GCA_002753105.1 Deltaproteobacteria bacterium YD0425bin50
ACAAGCTTTCCCAAACCCGATGTAATTCATATCGGGCATGTTCCTGATTGATATGCCCTGCTTTGATAATATCATCATTTTTTAATTGATTGCTGTGTAGGGTGTAATCATTGTAGGGGATATATATTTCTTTTTTGCCAACCAATGTCCATGTATATCGATCTGGCGCACCACAGAACACATCAAAATCATCTGTAGTTCGCAATCCATCTGCAGCGGTACCCGGAGAATCATAAGCGACATCGGGTGCTCGTCGCACTCTTCGTTGTCCAGCATTGTATGTCCATGCTTGTCTTGGCTGCTTGATCTGATCAATAAATTCATGAACCAGTAACGCTGTACCTGCAAGTCTTGCTGGTGCCGTAACCCATTGTTTAAAATAGATTAACATGTTTTTTTCGTTTAACTGTTCAGCAGTTAGACCTACAGTGGCATAAACCATATGTGCTAGTTCTTCCATTTTCATAATTGTATAAGATCCATCTTGTGCAGGCGCAGCTTGGGAACCATAACGTGCTAACATCACTCCTCGAAAACGAGCGATATGATTCCAAATGGCTTCAAGTCCGTTTTGAGGCATAGGAAATGGGCTTGTCATCCGAGCATTATTAAATCCATTCCCATCATTAATCATGATGGCATTCGATGCATTAAATAGAAACGCATCATAAACATCTTTAGGATACGATGCTGTTCGATGCGTAGGATAGACATACATTTTATATGTATTTGGATAAGTTTTAAACATCGCCAGTTGGCCGGGTGTTAATTTTTCTTTCAATTGATCAACATTATCTTTGGTAATGGTTAAAATTTTTTCATCCTTTTTAAAAGGATATGGATGATACATTCCAGTTTTGTATTCTGACGGAGGTGAGATAACACCTCCAGTCCATTCAGGAATTGTTCCTTCGGCATTGCCTTGTCTTACTGAACCCATAGGAGTCAATTCTTTGTTAAGTTTTTGAACTTCTTGTTCAGATACTTTAGCCAGAGTCATATTCATACTTAAAGCAAACATCAACATCGTCATCATTGAAATTGTTACTATCCTCTTCATCATGTAAGCCCCCTGCTGTTATATAAAAAGTTTGAAAAAAAGATACGCATAATCCCGATCATGTAATAAATTTGGTCTGCCACCACCCCAGAAAAATTTATAACCGAATTCGATTCCATATTTATTCGCTTTTTCAAAATTCGTACTGAGAGTTAAACTTTTGCTATTTGCCACAAAAAGACTGATAGGTAAGGGCGATGTACCATATATATCATGAGTAAAAATAAATCTAGGGGACACACCAAATCCGGCAAACGCATTCAAATAATCCAGTTTCCCAACGAGAACATACCCCATTGAAAAATCATCAGCAAAACTAACAGTTTCAACTCCCATTTCTTCACCATTCCATATTCCCCTGCCAGCATGCATTGGATTACCACTTCGGTCAGTTCCGGGAGCATCAATACGTAAATTCTTGGGCAAATCATGTATTGCTAAAGCTCCGATTTCCACCAATGCAGTCATACTATCCGCACCTAGCATTTGCGAAAACATTTGTGTCAATGTGAACTGCCCTTGACTGACATCACACGAATGATAGCCTTTGATGTAGCTTCCGGGAGCTGGATCGAATCCCGGGGTAATTTGTGACTCAATGCCACGTTTAGTACCTCCTCCATTTGCCGCTAAATTACCTCGAGAATAATATACTGGAGTAGATAACTCCCCAATCATTTCAACGTCATCGATCTGTAACGGTTCATCTTTTCTAAAAGAATATTCTGCGCCTATAGATAAACCTCCGGGTAATACGGTATTAAAACTAAAACCCAAAAGATGAATATTTTCAGGGTATTCAACAAATCCTTTGATCCATCCCTGTTTGAATTGACCCTTTAATGGGCCTGACGCAAAGGTTTCACCCGGAAAATAGGTTAAGTCATATCCCATATCTTTGTCCACACTCGCGGATGCAATTTGTAAGCGTTCCTGTTCTGACATACCCGATGCCATTGCCTGAGCCGTTGCAGGATCTAATCCAAGTTTAAGTAAACCGCCAGCTACAGCCTGAGTCGATGTAACCCCTTTGGATTGTAATACGACATCAATTGGAATACCATCATGAACATATCCTGAAATTATAGGCCGTTTACTATGATAATTCACAAAATAAAAACCAAATTCAGTTGCATTGAATGCCGTTGTGAACAGAGATACTTTACCACCATACTGTCCTTGATCATCAACCTCTTTACGATTTGGTCCATTGCCATCGGCCAGTCGTTCAACAACATGAGGATAAATAGTCCCTGCATGACCAAATGCACGCAAATCAGGATAAGCTCCCAATCCTGATTGAACATAATTTCCACCGTCTGCGATAAAATCATTTGTTGAAAAATAAGTACCGGGGCCATCAAGCTTGGTTCGTTCATAATCAAATTTGTAAAACGCTTCTAAGCCTATGGTAGAATTGAGGTCTAAAGATGTCCATACCGCACCTTCTGGAATAAGCGCTTCTTTCAGTTCAGCCCCCGGGACCCGAAACCGAGGAACTTCAATAGGATTAAATTCTGATATGCCATGCTGAATAAACGTATTTTCTCCCCAATTGATAACTTGTTTTCCAATTCTTAATGCAAATGGCGTATCTGCAATTGAGGTGTTTGTGTACAAAAACGCATCCAGCAATTCAACATTCGCTCCATGTTGCCTTTTAGCTGCTTTATTATCAGTAATATCTAACCGATCAAAATCATGAGTAAAAATAAATCTAGGGG
>PDZT01000543.1 GCA_002753105.1 Deltaproteobacteria bacterium YD0425bin50
TAGCATAAATTACAGCTACATCTGCAATCGGCCCATTGGTAATAAACATTTTATTTCCATTTAATACATAAGTATCGCCTTTTTTAACTGCTATGGTTTTTAATGAGGCCACATCTGAACCAGCGTCAGGCTCGGTTAGCCCCATACAGCCGATCCATTCGCCGCTGGCTAGTTTTGGAATATATTTTTTTCGCTGTGCTGCAGTGCCATTGCGAAAAATAGTGTCAGCACATAAAAAGGTATGAGCGCCATAAGCAAGGGTTAAACCGCCATCCACACCTGCTTCGCCTAATGCTTCTCCTGCAAGAACTGTTGTTACTACATCAGCTCCTCCGCCGCCAAATTCTTCAGGAAAATGCAACCCTAAAATACCAAATTCACCGAGTTTCCGAAATGACTGAAAATCAAACTCACCTTTTAAATCATGTTCCTGAACCCGAGGTACGATTTCTTTTTTGGCAAAACGGATTACCTCTTTTTTGAACATGAGTTGTTCTTTTGTAAACGCAAAATCCATAAGACCTCCTCTGTATGCAATGATCATTATCAATTCATAATCAGCAGCATTAAAATAAGAACAATTTGAAGTCAATAAAAAAAATGAATCGAATTTAATTTTTGAATTGGATTCAATCGAAAAGCAAAAATCGAAAATCTGAAAATCTGTATAATCTTATAAGATGCTTGATATTACCCACTGATAACACATCAATTATAAAAAAATAAAAAAAATATTTTTTTTTTATTGACAAGTTTCAAATAAATTCGATAGTAGAACACATTTTCGAGGGGCCGTTAACTCAGACGGTAGAGTATCTGCCTTTTAAGCAGAGAGTCGCTGGTTCGAGTCCAGCACGGCCCATGTTTTAAATGTAGTTTTTATGTCCCCATCGTCTAGCCCGGTCCAGGACATCGGCCTTTCACGTCGACAACAGGGGTTCGAATCCCCTTGGGGACGTCAATCATTTCAAGAAGCTATTCATCTGAAATATTGATGTCATTCTTTATTCGCAAATTTAGTTTCTGCAGTGAAGTCTTTTCAATATTCGATTTACTGTTTTCTAACACATTAGATACCTGTCAAAAAAAAATCAAAATCATCAAAATCAATTGCAATTTCCATGTATTGATGATAGCATTTATAAAGTTCTTAAAAATACTGCATAAGCATAATAAAAGTACTTACCAAAGTTCTTGATACGCCTTGTTTAACTCTTTCGCTGTAAATTTTTTTTTCAAGAATGTATATGTGATATGAGTTAGAATCAGTGGTGTATTTATGTATCATGTATCATGTATCAATAACCTAAAATAAAACATGAGGGAGAAGTGTATGTCAATTAAAATTGGAATCAATGGATTTGGAAGAATTGGTCGTTTGGTTTTCCGAGCAGCAATGCAACGGGATCAGGTTGAAGTCGTTGGAATTAATGATCTGTTTGATGCAGACTATTTGGCATATTTATTAAAATATGATTCTGTTCATGGTGTGTTTCAAGGAGACATTCGTACCGACGGTCCAAATCTTGTCGTTAATGGCAAAACAGTTCGGGTAACTGGAGAAAAAGACCCGGCAAGTCTGAAATGGAATGAAATCGGTGCTGCTTATATCTGTGAATCTACTGGTAGGTTCACAACCAAAGAAGAATGTGAAAAACATCTGAAAGCTGGCGCACAAAAAGTCGTTATTTCAGCACCTGCGAAAGATGATTCCCCAATGTTTGTTATGGGTGTAAATAACCTTACCTATAAATCTGAAATGAATATAGTTTCAAATGCTTCTTGTACAACCAATTGCCTTGCTCCTATTGCCAAAGTACTTCATGATAACTGGGGTATTGTCGAAGGGTTAATGACCACAGTACATTCGACAACTGCAACACAATTGACAGTTGACGGTCCTTCAAAAAAAGATTGGCGTGGAGGCCGTGCGGCAAGCGCAAATATTATTCCGTCTTCTACTGGCGCAGCAAAAGCAGTTACCAAGGTTATTCCCTCATTAAAAGGCAAATTAACGGGTATGGCCTTCCGGGTTCCTACAATAAACGTATCGGTTGTTGATCTTACATGCCGGCTTGAAAAAGCTCCGGGCGCTGATGCTGCCTCTGCATATGCCGCAATTAAAGCAGCAATGAAAAAAGCATCTGAGGGTGAATTAAAGGGTATTCTAGGATATACAGAAGATGCTGTGGTTTCTTCTGATTTTAACACTGATCCCCGAACATCCATTTTTGATGCTGGTGCAGGCATCATGCTCAATCCCAATTTTGTTAAAGTGGTTGCATGGTATGATAATGAATGGGGTTATTCAAACAAGTTGATTGATTTGATTGGCTATATGTCAACAGTGAAATAACTTGCTAAACCCCTCGTGAAAAGATATATCAAATCCATATTCATTGACGAGGGGTTTTTAATATCGTGAATTTATCGATTATCGATAGGAGGATATATGGGGTTTAGTAAAAAAACAATACGAGATGTTGATTTAAAAGGTAAACGAGTAGTGATGCGCGTGGATTTTAATGTTCCCATCAAAGAAGGTAAAGTAACTGATGATACCCGAATCAAAGCAGCATTGCCCAGTATTCAGCATATTATCAATCAAGGTGCATCTCTTGTTCTAATGAGCCATCTTGGCAGACCCAAAGGTGAGGGATTTGAATCCAAGTACAGTTTGAGTCCTGTGTCTCAACGGTTATCAGAACTCCTGAATAAAGAAGTTCATATGGCATCCGATTGTATTGGTGAATCTGTTGTCGCTTTGGCTCA
>PDZT01000092.1 GCA_002753105.1 Deltaproteobacteria bacterium YD0425bin50
AACTTCGGATGGCTACGAATGGTGAGCAGGCTTTAGAAATTGCTAACTCGGATAATCCACCGGATTTAATTTTACTGGATGTGATGATGTCCGGAATAGATGGATATGAAGTTTGTAAAAGACTGAAAGATGTTCATTCTAAGGCACAAGATATTCCAGTAATTTTTATTACGTCTTTGAATGAAGCTGAAGACAAGGCCAAAGGATTTTCTCTTGGAGCAGTTGATTATATTTCAAAACCTGTAAAAATTGTTGAATTAAAAGCAAGGGTACGGACACATTTAGACTTAAAACGTTATCGTGATCATTTGGAGGAAATGGTTAAATATAGAACACTTGAACTTGAAGAAGCAAAAGTACGAGCTGAAACTGCGAATAAAGCGAAAGATCAATTTTTAAATAATATTACGCATGAATTGAACACACCCATGAATGCCATTGTTGCTTCAACTGATCTCGCTATTGAAGTCAACCCGCCAAAAAAAATTTTAAAGTATCTTGAAATTATTCAAGCATCTTCCCGAATACTTACGAATATCATTAATCAACTCCTTGAATTTACGCGAAAAGAAAGTGAAAATAAGGATAAGGTTTTGATTCCTTTTTATTTAGATGATGTTTTTAAACATACTTTCGAGTACTTGAATACGTCTGAAAATAAAAAAAACATCGTTTTTCATTTTAAAAAACTAACGGATGCTATTCCGAATGCTCTGATTGGCGATCCTAAAAAACTTAAAACTATTTTGGGGTATTTGATCGATAATGCGATTAAATTTTCATTAACTGATATCCGTATTGATTTTTTTATTCGTGCAGAATGGATTGACCATCACCAGTTAATGATTGAATTTCAAATCAGGGACTATGGTATTGGAATCAATCCTAAATATTATGATCAGATTTTTGAACCTTTTTTTCAGATTGATTCCGCCACTACTCGAAAATTTGGCGGTACTGGCATGGGATTGGCTCTTTGTAAACGACTTGTAGAATCTATGGGAGGTCGTATATGGGTTGAAAATAATTCGCCAGAGACTCAAGGCAGCACATTTTGTTTTACATGTAAATTGATGATACAAAATACAACTACTCCTTTTGAATGGCCATCATCCCAGAAGATAGATTCATTGCAAGGCGCCAAAACGGTTACCTCCCTAAAAAGGGATGACATTGATCCTCAAAAAGTCAAATCGATTTTAAAAACAATGGCACGATTTTTAGAAAATATGGATCATGATGGAGTCATGGGAACCATTCAACATCTGTATGAAATTATCGATGAAACAAAACTTAATGATTTTATAGAACAAATTGGGCAATACGAGTATGATGCTGCATTAAAGACCTTATCATCAATAGCCTCAATGTTGAATATTGATCTAACGTGAATTCGATAGAATGCTTATTATTATTATCCCCTTTTCAAAAATTCTTTCCATGCGAATTCAAATTGAAAAGGGGAGTATTGAGAAAGTCAATTATGCATTCAATAGACTCGTGACAAGCTGAACATAATCCTGCATGGCTTTTTCCTTGCCTGTTCCTTTTATTTTTGTCCATGAATCATATTTGGCTTTACCTTTTAGATCAGTTAGTCCCGGTCGCTTACCTGATACATCACCCTCTGTAGCTTGCTTATAAAGTGCATACAATTTCAATAACGTATCATTATCTGGGCGTTTTTTTAAAGTCTTTACCTGTTCTTGTGCTTTTGTAAATTTTTCTTCCAATTCAGACATGTGAACTCCTTTCTGTTTTGTGTATGATGATGATAGAAAGAACGATTCGTATAGATTGACATTGACCACAAATATTAATGAAACATCTTTACCTTCTATGCAAGCTGTTTTTTTATTTTTTATCGTCTATTACCACACTCATATAGCTCAAGAAAACCCAACACCACCATGCAAAATATCAACCATGTGGTGGAACGTGAAAAAACAGGCAGACTGTAATGTCCTGAAAATAAAATGATGAATATTGAGCATAAAAGAACTTCACTTACCCGCTTTTTTTAATTTATGTTGAGCTTTTTTTTAAAAGAATTTATGACTCACGAGAAATTAAATAAACATTACATTACTTTTTAAATTTTCGAAAAGAAAAGGGGATAAAATGAATCTTAAAATTTATTTTGACAGTGTTAAAGGTATAGGAGTACTCTCTACTTCTGATATTAATGGCAAAGTAAATGCCGCTATTTTTTCAAAACCTCATATTTTTGCAGATGATACACTTGGACTGATCATGCGAGATCGACTAACGTACCATAATCTTCAAACCAATCCTCATGCAGCTTACTTGTTCATAGAGGAAGGCACCTACCAAGGGAAACGATTATATTTAACAAAAATCAGTCAGGAAAAGGACACAGACCGCATCAATTTACTCAAACGAAGAAAGTCATTAAGCGCTGAAGAAGATCAACAAAAGGGACCAAAATATCTTCTGATTTTTAAGATAGACAAAATTCTTCCATTGATAGGCTCTGGAGAAAATTGATACAATGATAATGTTTCAGAAAATATAATGGTAACTTGTAGTATTCACAAAAAATTATTTATTTAAACAAGAACAAGGAGGAAATCATGAAAAAAGGTCTTTACAGTTGTGTATGTGTTGTAATGCTTTTATTGGCAACTTCATTATGGGCGGATACGATTTATATACCTGTTGCATCTCCATATACAGGACAACTTGCATCTTTTGGTGAAGGTGTAAAAAATGGTGCATTATTAAAAGCAGATGAATTGAATGCGGCCGGTGGTATCAACGGTAATAAAGTTGAAATACAATTAGAAGATGAATTGTGTGATCCCAAAGAAGCAGCGTCTGTTGCAACAAAATTAGCCAAAGACCCAAAATATTCAATTATTATTGGCCATCTCTGTAGTTCCGCAACGCTTGCAGCATTACCTATTTATAGAGACGCAAAACTGCCTGCGATTACACCCGCGTCAACAAATGTAAATATTGGCAAGATGAGTCCATATTATTTCCGAAATGTATATAAAGATGATTTTCAGGGTTTTTTTCTTGCAAAATATGTTCATAAAATAAAAAATTTTAAAAAAATTGTAATTTTTTATGAAGTGAATGATTATTCTATGGGACTCATGCTCGCATTTATGCTTGAAGCTAAAAAGCTGGGTATTGAAATTCTTGGAACTGAAGCATTTACATCTGAAACTACGGATTTTAAACCACAATTGACCAAATTTAAGATGCTTAAACCTGATGCGGTTTTTATTCCCGGTTATGCGCCTCAGGGAACATTGATTATTGGGCAGGCAACAAGTATGGGATTTAAAGTCAATTTCTTTGGTGCAGATGGATTAGATGATGAACTTATGTTAAAAAATCAAAATGCAGAAGGACTTTTTGTAACCACACCATTTTTACCAGATAAAGCAGGAGCACAGGCAGAATCGTTTATTAAGGCTTATAAAGCCAAATACAACAAAGAACCGAATTGGTTTGCTGCCAATACATACGATGCTGTTGGTATTGCTGCTGCTGCAATGAAAGCCGTTGGTTTAAAACGTGAAGACATCACAAAATACCTTGCTGGTATAGACACAAAAGAAAAAGCTTACGAAGGGGTTACAGGAAAAACGTACTTTGACGCCAATGGAGACTGTTTAAAAGATGCATTTATTAAAACAATTAAAGATGGCAAATGGGTAAGTGCAGATCAACAACTGATTGAATAGAAAAGCATACTGATTATGGTGTTTGACCAATCGAGCTTATTATTACAACAACTAGTCAACGGCATCACGCTTGGCGGAGTATATGCCTTGATTGCCGTTGGCTACACCATGGTATATGGTGTTATTCAGCTTATCAATTTTGCGCATGGTGAAATATATATGCTCGCCGCATTTGTAGCCTTGACATTAATAACCCAATGTCACATTCCATTTTTTGCATCATTTTTCATTACCATAGGTATCTGCGGATGTTTAGGTGTAGTGCTCGATTATATTGCATATCGTCCAATTCGTAAATCACCAAGGCTTGCTGCTCTGATCACGGCCATTGGCATGTCAATCTTTTTACAAAACCTCGCGTTAATCCTGTGGGGAGGTCAGATTCACTCTTTTCCGCAAGATGTTTTGCCCAAGATATTTACAAAAATTGCCATTAATTTTTCTGATGTTATTGTTACATGGCTTGAAGTCTTTATTTTATGCGTTACAGTATGCTCCATGTTCATTCTGCACTATATTATTACTCGCACTAAGATCGGTATTGCCATGCGAGCCATTTCCCAAGACAAGGTTACTGCATCATTAATGGGGATACCGGTAAATCGTGTTATTTCATTTACCTTTTTTATTGGTTCAGCCTTGGGCGGTGTTGCTGGAATTCTTGTTGGTATTTATTACAATGCGGTTTTTCCAACAATGGGATATGTTGCCGGAATAAAAGCATTTGCGGCTGCTGTGCTTGGAGGCATTGGCAGTGTTCCCGGAGCTATGCTTGGAGGATGGGTCTTGGGTATTACAGAAGTTTTAGGTGCAGGATATTTTTCTTCGGAATATCGGGATGGGATTTCTTATGCAGTGATGATCCTTGTCATTTTATTTAAACCATCGGGTCTTATTGGAAAGCCATTGCCACAGAAAGTATGAATTTTCGATTTTCGATTTTTTTATTTCCAAAGAAACATGAAATTTTAACTTAGCCACTACTAAAAACTAAAAACTAAATACTAAAAAACTGATATGCACGACCTTCAATGGAAAAAAATTGTAATAGTGATACTTGTTTTATTGCTGCCATGTATTCCATTTGGAAGTTCTACGGATTATATTTTACGAATTTTGACGACAGTGTATTTATACATGATCCTGTCGTTAGGGCTTAATATTGTTTCCGGTTTTACAGGTTTATTAGACCTCGGTTATGTTGGATTCTATGGAATTGGTGCTTATACTGCAGGACTGTTAACCATTCATTTTAACCTTCCTTTTGGAGTTATTATCCTTTTGGCAGCAGTAAATGGCGCAATCTGGGGCATATTGCTTGGAGTTCCAACATTAAGGCTGACCGGGGATTATTTTGCGATTGTTACATTTGGTTTTTCTGAACTCGTGGTTTTATTTATACGAAATGAATTATGGCTTACACGCGGCCCAATGGGAATTTCAGGAATTGCATCGCCATCATTTTTTGGACACTCACTTTCTGAATCGTGGCATTTTTATTATTTAGTGCTTGTGTTATTGAGTATTGTTCTTGTCATTATTCATCGTTTAGAAGATTCACGGATAGGCAGAGCGTGGTATGCGATTCGGGAAGATGAAATTGCAGCGCAATGTTGTGGTATTAATTTGGTGAAGTATAAAGTGATGGCCTTTGCTATAAGTGCTAGTATTGGTGCCGTTGGAGGCGCTTTTTATGCCAAATGGTTTACGTTTATTCATCCAGATATGTTTAAATTTTGGGAATCTGTACTGATTCTCTGTCTCATTGTTTTAGGAGGTATGGGAAGTATTTATGGAACGATGTTAGGCGCACTACTCATTATTCCTTTGAGCGAAGTTTTAAGAATCATACTCCCACAATACTTAATGAATTCGCGTTATTTAATATATGGTATTATTTTGGTTATAATGATGCGATTACGGCCTGATGGTCTAATACCATTTCAAATAGCTCAGTCTCAAAAAAATAAACACGCACAAAAACGATTATTTCGACATCATGAAACCTATCCTTAAAGCAGTCCATTTATCAAAAAATTTCGGTGGTCTACAAGCGCTTAAAGCGATTGATTTAGAAGTGTATCCCCAGAAAATCGTTGGCATTATTGGACCCAACGGTGCTGGCAAAACCACTTTATTTAATTGTTTAACCGGGTTATATGAGCCAAGTGGAGGCCAACTGTATTTTCAAGATCAACCCATTGTTCCTGAACTATCCCAGCATATCTATAAATCAATCCGTATTGCCTCATTCGTTTTTGGACTTATCAGTTTCTTCTGGATTGGCTTTGTTTTATTCTACACCTACCCTCAAACTGTGTTTAAGTTAGAACTCTGTTTGTTTGTAACTTTTATTTTTGCATTAAGAATCTTGGTGATTAAGTATTTGAATCATTATGAGGCATGGGCATGGAGTCTTTATTTCATGTTTTTGTTCATTGACACTTATTTTACGATTCGGTTATTTCTTGTACCAATACATGTTCATGCTTTATTGATATATATATGGATACTTTCGTTTATAATTTGTCATGGTTATGTGTTGACAATCTTAATTTCATTTGAAACACGAAAGTGCTTTGGTTTTAAAATGGGCGTAGATCGAATTAGTAAGATGGGTATTTCACGTACCTTTCAAAATATTCGGTTGTTTCAAAATCTTAGTGTAATCGATAACGTAAAAATTGGCGCTCATATCTGTATGAATTCAGGTTTTTTTTCGACCATGTTGAGACTCGATAGTCATGTACAAGAGGAAAAAAATTGGGAACAGACAACTCTATCTTATCTACGTGATGTGGGGCTGGAAAATCAGGCATTTCATCTTGCAAGCTCACTGTCCTATGGATCCCAACGACTTTTGGAGATCGCAAGGGCGCTTGCATCTAAACCTAAACTCCTATTGCTCGACGAGCCAGCTGCCGGTATGAATCCAAAAGAATCATCCAATTTGATTTCATTAATTCGTAAAATTCGTGATTCTGGATTAACAATTATTTTGATTGAACATGATATGAAAGTGATGATGAAGTTGGCTGATTATATTTATGTGCTGGATCATGGTGTATTAATCGCAGAAGGTAGCACTGATGCGATTCGGGAAAATCCTAAAGTGATAGAAGCCTATCTGGGACCAAAAATTTGATAGTACAATTGAAAAAATGTTTCACGTGAAACATTTCTAAGTCATAAGACATAGTGATGTAATGGTTTATTGAGGTGTATCTATGCATCAAAATCATCAAGTGGACAGTATTCTGCACGAATCTCTTCCTCGGTTAAAGATTGATAGACATCTCTCGCCTTTTTGGCAAATCCACGTTTTACAAGAATATAAATAATTTTGGTTTTAAGCATATCTTGTTTGACTTCAAGTAAATTGTGGGTTTCAAACTGATGAATAATATTTTTAATTTCTTTTGGATCCGTTACCAGTGATGTGCTCATCGAATTGATAAACTGATCCATATCAATTTCATACACATGATGTGCGGCAAGAAGTTCAAGTGTCTCAATAGTTCCAATAAAGATATCAGGAATTTTTACCGCCTTGATCGTGGTATGTACTAGGCGTTCGGTGATGGCAGCGAGCAGGCCTTTAATGATTTTAGGAGATTGATTCATAAAATGATCAAAATCGGTTTTATGAATCTCGACAACATCGCAGTAGTCTAACGCGATTGCGGTGGCTGTACGTTTGTGGTCGTTTAAGATTAGTGCCATTTCTCCAAAAACATTCAGTGGCGTCAATTTGGCAAGGACTACTTTGCGCCCATTGATGTCTTGAGAAATTTCAATCGTTCCCTCTTTTAATATATAGGCTACATCTCCTTTTTGACCTTGTTTAAAGATAATTTGATTTTTATAAAATCGCTTTGTATAAAAACATGTCATTGTTGACTCCATATCTTTGCGTGCATTGTTGGATTCAGATGTCTATTAACAATTTCAAATTGACCTTATTTGTTGTCTTTACAAGATGACTGAGGATAAAGCAAGATATGATTACATCAAGGCAACTGATGCTTGACAGATAGGAGCTTTAGTATGAATAAAAAAGAACAACTGGATCATTTGTTTTTTCAGTTCCTTTCAGGGAATGTATCGAGAGAACTTATTGTAGAATTTCAAATAAATATTGCGCCAGATGATGTTGGTTTATTATTGGAGGCAGTTAGTTCTCTGAACGACCCGAGTGATTATTGCAAGAATGATTACGATTGTGAAACGGTTACTGGTTTTTTCCTTTTTATTGATTTTGTTAGTGCATTAATTATAAAAATGGGAAATTTCACAAGCAACGAGATAGAAAGCTATTCTCAGTTTACCGGCAAGTTTGTTCCGTGGGTTATTAAATATGTCAAAGATGAGAGATTTCATTCAGACATCCTTTCTAAATTTTATTAATATTTTATGTATTAATATAAAACATTGACAAAGGCAAACTCCGTGGATATTTTTGACTATCAGGCTCAACAATTTGTTCGTTCATCGACACCATTAGCTGACCGCATGCGTCCGAAAAAGTTGATGGATATTGTGGGGCAATCTCATATTATCGGTTCCCATTCCTTGATTCAACGCGTTATCCAGAATAATCGTCTGTTTTCGATGATACTTTGGGGACCGCCCGGATGTGGTAAAACGACATTAGCTCGAATCCTTATTGACGAAACCAAATCTCACGGCGTAGAAATTTCTGCAATGATGTCTGGTGTGAAAGACATTAAACGTGTAGTCGATGAAGCTATGAATCATCGGCGGTATTATCATCAACCCACCATATTATTTGTAGATGAAATTCATCGTTTCAATAAAGCCCAGCAAGATGCATTTTTGCCTCATGTAGAAAATGGACTCATTACATTAATAGGTGCAACTACTGAAAATCCATCATTTGAATTAATTTCAGCATTACTATCCCGTTGTCGGGTTATCGTTTTAAATCCTTTAACACCCAAAACGATTGAAGAGATCATTGACAGGGCGTTGGCTGATAAAGAAAGTGGTTTAGGGTTGTTTGACATGGGAATTACTGAAGATGCAAAAAAATGCTTATCTGAAATTGCAGATGGAGATGCTCGACGGGCATTGAATATATTGGAAATCGTTGCTTATGATATGCTTGATCGGAAATCCCCATCAACTGACGAACATGCTGAAAAGGTAATTACTATTAATGATATTACCCCAGTGCTTCAAAAACAAGGGCTACGGTATGATAAATCAGGCGAAAATCATTATAACATGATATCGGCTTTCCATAAAAGCTTAAGAGGAAGTGATCCAGATGCTGCTGTATATTGGCTTGGCAGAATGTTATGTTCTGGTGAAAATCCATTTTATATTTTGAGACGTATGGTTCGATTTGCATCAGAAGATATTGGTGTTGCTGATTCATATGCTCTTCATATTGCTTTAAATGCGATGGAATCATATCGTTTTTTAGGTTCCCCAGAAGGTGAATGCAGCATTTATCAAGCCGCAGTGTATTTGGCAACTGCACCGAAAAGCAACCGGATTTACAAGACCGAAAAATTCGTTCAGCAAGTTATTCAGCAAACAGGGAGCTTATCTGTGCCTGTCCATATATGCAATGCCCCAACAGACTTGATGAAAGATATGGGATATGGCAAAGACTATCAATACCCCCATGATCATCCTGATGCAATTGTGTATCAGGACTATCTGCCTGATGCTATTCGGGGAACCTCTTTTTATGAACCAACGGATCGGGGATATGAAAAAATTATAAAACAGCGATTAGACGCGTGGAAAATAAAAAAACAGGAAATTAAACTCAGGCGTGGAAAATAATAGGTCATGATATTATAACCAATACAAAAAATTGTTCTTAACAAAAAGGAGGCATTGTGTCTCATGTGATTTCAATTGTCGGAAGATCCAATTCCGGTAAAACAACCCTTATTGAGAATTTAATTCCCGAATTTAAAAAACGTGGATATCATGTCGCAGCCATAAAACATGCTTCGCATGGCTTTACATTAGATTATCCCGGAAAAGATAGCGATCGACTTCGACAGGCTGGTGCTGATATGATTATCCTTGCTTCAACCGATCAATATGCCGTCATGGGATTTCATGTGCAGAGATCATTGGAGGAACTGGAGCAATTATGTACGGGAATAGATATAATTCTTGTAGAGGGCTATAAACAAGAAGATCGGTTGAAAATTGAGGTGTATCGTCACGATATGGCTTCTGAACCTGAACCGATGGTGTGTTCCGAAACACATGGGAATTATATTGCACTGGTAACGGATGATGCTATTGTACCACCTATTCAAATTCCAGTTTTTAGAACTAAAGAGATTGAAAACCTTGCTCATTTTATTGAAACAACGCTTTTGTTAAAGCCTGTATTTATTGGGATTCATAATTAGAGGTATATGTTTGACAGAAGGTATGATTTTGCGTACCCTTAGGAATGTCAATTTTATAACTTACTTTTTTGTCTTGAACTATGATCTATTTGATTTATGTGATCGCCATGATAATCATTGTTAATCACAAAAATCAGACGAATCATAGTTCAGACTATATCGGATCAAATCCATGGTATCCACTCTTCTGAAACGACGTGAATTTATTAAATATGTATCATCTATGGGGGCTAATGCCACGGTTGCCTTATGGATGAATCAATCCCCATTAGCTCGTTTTTTCCTTTCCTCTCAAGGTGAAACGCGATGTCTTTCTTGTCATCAGCAATCCGATAAAATTGATGTTACCCAAACGCAATTTAAGCATGATGCTGCATATGTTCAATGTAATCTTTGTGTTCACCACTGCATCATTGCTCCGGGACAGAGAGGACAATGTAATGCAAGATGGAATGATAATGGTCAACTCAAAAGTCTTGTATATGGCCGTCCCGTATCATTGCATGTTGACCCTATCGAAAAAAAACCATTATACCATTTTTATCCGGGATCATCAGCGTTTTCTTTAGGCACCACAGGGTGTCCCTTGAGCTGTAAATTTTGTCAAAATTGGCAAATATCTCAAGCAAGTCCAGAAGATTATGTAACTAAAGATATTATTTCACCTAATCAAATTGTTTCATTGGCCGAACAGCGTACTGCTCAAAGCATTGCATTTACATACAATGAACCTACTGTATTTTTTGAATATGCAATAGACATTGCCAAAGAAGCAAAAAAGAAACATATACCTACAGTTATGATTAGCTGTGGTTTTATGGATCCAGAACCATTAAAGGAAATGTGCGAGTGGTTTAGTGCTATTAAAATCGATCTTAAAGGATTTGATCAGGCATTTTATCAAGAGATATGTGGTGCAAGCTTAGAACCCGTTTTAAAAAATATTCACTACATTCATCAGACGAGTGTGCATCTTGAACTTGTCAATCTACTTGTGCCAACGTTAAATGATTCAAAAAACATGATCACCAATATGGTTAAATGGGTTGTCGCTGAACTTGGGCAAGATGTCCCCATACATTTTACCCGTTTTCATCCAGCTTACAAAATGCCAAATCTTGCACCAACACCTAAAGCCTCCTTGGATATGGCTTATGACATTGCCAAGCAGCATTGCATTCATTATCCATATATTGGTAATTTCCCCGGTCATGCGGGAAATCATACTTATTGCCCATCCTGCGGTAAAATGATTATTTTAAGAACTGGATTTTTTATCACCGATATGCATATTCTGAATGGACGATGTCAGTATTGTCAATATCCCATTTCAGGAATATGGTTACATCAATCCCCAACAATAAAGGAAACATCTATTCCATGAAAAAATGTATTTTTGTTTATGCTGTTAGTTTATTATGTTTGGTTACCGTAAGATTAACTTTTGCTGAACTCATGAATCCGTTTGCAATACAGCAAACCGTTTCAGAACAACAGTATCCATTAGATAGTAGAATGGTATTGCAGGCTATTAATGGATTGCTTGCAGATGCAGTTCCATCCATGACTCAAAAACCAGTCATGATTATAGCACCTCATGGAAAATGGATGTATGCAGGTCAAATCATGGCAGATGCGTATAAACAAGTCGCCAATCAGCAGTATGATCATATTATTCTTCTCGGCATTAATCAAAATACTACACCCCAGAACGGGTTTACGCTTATGCTGCCGAATGGCTTAATAACTCCTTTAGGTATTATTGAAATCGATCAGCAACTTGCAAATCAACTTATTCAGTCATCAAAACATCCATTGAATACTGATACCGTAACTCGAAAAGTATCTATGATGGATTCACACCTTCCATTGATCAAATTTCTTTTTCCGAATACTCCTGTACTCCCCATTCTTGTCAATGAAACAACTCCAGAATTATGTTCTGAATTCGGAAAAAATTTAGCAAAAGTGATTCAAAATCAACACGTTCTCATTATTGTAAGCTCTTTATTTGCGCAACTTTCAAATAATGCAGATACTTATCCAATTGATAAGATATTGCTTACCTCTATTGATCATGATGAACCTCATGGGATACATAATGTTATTCAGCAACAAAAAACGAATTCAACAATATCTATGTGTGTAAGCAATGAAGGTGGCATATTGGTTGGGATGTCCGCTTTAAAATCGATGGGTGTTCCCTGTATGACATGGTTAAGTTATGTAAATAAATCGGATATTGTTTTGGGAAATTCACCTATGTCGGTAGGACAAGCTGCAGTAATGTTTACACTTGACACAGCATGCGAAAAAAAATCCAAAGATATTGCGGTTGCCCCACACTATGCTTCGCATAACCTATCGATAGAGCAAGTTGAAAAACAACCTTATAAGAGTTTGAATCAAAACGAACAACATGAATTGCTTGCTTTCGCACGGAAATCA
This sequence comes from Deltaproteobacteria bacterium YD0425bin50, assembly GCA_002753105.1. Lineage (GTDB taxonomy): Bacteria > Desulfobacterota > Desulfobacteria > Desulfobacterales > YD0425bin50 > YD0425bin50. Next base: position 12,572 of record PDZT01000092.1, read on the forward strand.
CTGACTCAATATACCCTATCCCAAACATTACCTTTAGCGCGTTTTTCTGATGTATTTACAAGGAACCATAATGGAGCAATCGTTATTTTACGAACTAAAGGAGAATTAATTGCTCTTGTTGGGCATTTAGGGAATGAAAAATCATTAGGACAGCTCATTGGCGCTTTAACACATCAGGCGATACGTCAGTTTGGAAAGCCGATAATGGCCAATGACTTGAAAACCATCGAGATTGAAGTCGGAGTTATTCGTTCATCTAAGCAGTTAACGAATACAAAAGACTTTAAACTTAATCGAGATGGTTTAGCGTTTATACAAGATAACCGAAGTGTTTTTTTTATTCCCAAGACCGATATTGAAAAAAATGACTCCAAAAAAGATATATTAAAGGAGTTGTGTGAAAGTCTTGCTCAACCATCTGATTGTTGGAAAAAACAGACTTATGTTTTTCAAGCAGATATTTTTAAAGAAACCACGATCAAACCTTAAG
>PDZT01000544.1 GCA_002753105.1 Deltaproteobacteria bacterium YD0425bin50
CTGTATAACAGAAAAATGAATTGGCTAAACACACCTGCTGTAATTATATGTATATTGGCTTGTATTGTAACATTATTTATTTCACCAATAAAAGTTCAATGCGAAGAGCAATCGTTTAGTTTGTTGAATATGAATGAAAGTCTTAGCGGTATGGTTGTTTCAGGAGAAATTAACTATTACAAGATTACTGTTCCTGAAGGCTCGGCATTTTTATGTGTCCAGCTTACTGGAGTAACCGGTGATCCAGATATCTTTCTGCAAACACAACCAACATCTGACGCTACTGTTTTAAGCAGTTCTACCTTTGATCCAGATTTAAATGAACTTATTTTATACAATAAACCTCAGGCGGGGGAATTTTATATTGCGGTTTTGGGATATTCTGACGCCACTTATACAATCACCGTAAAAATGATTCAACACCAAGACATTTTACCGATTACGGAAAATTCGATAGGGCAACTGACCCTAGCTAAAGGCGATTTCGTTATATATAAATTAACGTTGGAAAGTCCTTATGTGTTGCTGCATATTGGAGTAATTCCAGAATCCGGCGATCCAGATTTGATGATTTTTTATAACGAAGGGGTGCAGATAAACACTTCTATGGAATATGATCTAACACCGGACTGGATTTTTGAGACAGAGCCGCAGCAAGGTGAGTGGTATATTGCTGTTTCTGGATATTTAGACTCCGTCTATCACCTAACTGCAAAACTGCTTTCCTTAGATCATAGCACTTCTCTGGCAGTTAACGAAAATAGTCAACAGTCGATTGCATCGGGTGAATATAAAATCTATAAATACCATGTGCCTGAAGATTCAGATAATTTTAATATTGAATTCAATGTTATTTCAGGCAAAGCCGTAATATTAGGTATAAGACAAGATGCTTCATGAAACTATTCCAGATTCCATCAAGACGAATGAAATCAAAACGTATCAAATTTTTGTCCCCGAAGGCACATCAACGTTAAAACTCGAATTAGCTGATATCACTGGCGAAGTTGATATGTTTACGCAATCTTTAAGTATTCCTAATGCAAATGATGGTGATTTTATCTGTCAATCCAGTAATATTGACAATACAAAGGAACTTTGTGTTCATACCTATCCACAAGCTGGCGTATGGTATATTAGCGTGTATGGCTATTCGGATTCTACTTATACCATTACCGCAAAAGCTTCAGCACTCGAACAAATAACGACACTTAACGTAAATGAGAGTATTCAGGATTCTGTTCTTATGTATGAAAACAAACTGTACAAAATCAGTCTTTCAGAATCTATTCCAGCTCTTGAGATTCAATTAAATGATGTCGCCGGCGATCCTGATCTGTATATACAATATGGAGAAATTCCTTTGATAGACCAAGGAAATTATATATGTTCGTCAACTGCGGGAGAAAATATATCAGAAAGTTGCTCACAATCGTATGTAGAAAGTGGAGACTGGTATATTTCAGTATATGCTTATTCTGATGCGACATATACTATTACCGCAAAGATATTAGAAGATAAGATAATTCCTATCCTTCAAGAAAATACGAATGTTAATGATACGATCTCTGAAGGGGAACAAAAACGGTATATACTTAATGTGCCATCTGGGGTATCGCTAGTTAATTTAAAATTAACGAATGTAACGGGTGATCCAGACTTATATCTTTATTCGAGTAGTGGTGATGTGATAACTGCATCCACACAAAATGAAAATAATCCGGAAATATCCCAAAGAGTTATTTTAATCAAAGGATATACCTAACGATTTCAGCTTTTCAGCTAATCGATCTGCTCTTTGTTTTTCCATATCAGCCCGCTCTTTTTCTTTTTCAGCTTTAATTCTTTCCATATCAGCGCGTTGTTTTTCAATAGCAGCGTTATGCCTTTCCCTTTCAGCCATTTCAAAACCTGTTGGAATGATCTTACGTTTCGTATCACACCATCGCAGCCATTCTTCAGTACGTCCCTCATATTCGCCTTTCCATAACGTAAGTCCAAGATTTAAGTCTGGAAAAAAATGACCAATGTTAACCAAATAGTTGCTGTGCTTCAGTTCATATACTCGAAGAGAATAGTCATGAAGTAACGACTGAGGATCAAAAACGACATAGTACAACACGCCAATCTGTGCGTATTTATTCAGTTTAAAGTCCGTTTCTTCTCCTTTTAGGTTAGATACGACTTCCACTACAAGCTCAGGCGGTTTGCCAAACTCGCTGAAAAAATAGGACCGATGCCGTTTTTCCCATATATTTTCAGGAAAATAAACATCCATACTTAAGAACATATCCGGTACTAAAGGCGGTTCATTGATATTAAAAAAAATACCCACGTTTGAACAGGCAATAAACGGACGATCAGTTCGCCATGAATTTATAAGAGGATCCACTAAAAGTCGTTGTTGTTTTTCAGAAAAGATATTATCCACTGGCGTATCATCCTCCGTGATCACATCATCATAATTGATCGTTTCATGCTGTGTATCTATTCTATTAAAAGCCAATTCTGCCATGATAGCATCTCCTTTAATTCCCATATTAAGCATTTACATCTATAGATAAAATATCGCAACTGATCCGGAATGCTTTCTGAACCATGAATTATAATATAGTTGATGTTTGTAAAAAGCAATTTTAAATTTTCTTACCTCTTATACAGATTACAGATTTTCAGATATTAAATTTCGGCCTTGATCATCGTTTCGGCCAGACATTATTCGTGCCGTGACAGAATTGTAGGGGCGAACCTTGTGTTCGCCCTCCAAAA
>PDZT01000545.1 GCA_002753105.1 Deltaproteobacteria bacterium YD0425bin50
ACACATATAATATCTTAATCAGGTTAATCAATGGGAATAATTATAAATTTATACGATACACTCATTTTTTGTTCATATTTTGACGCATTGCGTTATAAATTTTTTGTAGCTAGCAGGGGGCTGACGCGGGAAGAAGGAACTCACATATTAAAAGTGTTACCCTGAGAATGAAACATGCCCATTTTTGTTGCTTTATTTTATCATTACAATACCATATCGATCAGCAATCCTGTAAATTTCATCCAATGCCTCATCATAATCATAGTTATCAACATGTTTTTCAAGCGGTTGCATTACGGATAAATCAATGACAAGCCCGATCCTTTTCAATAGTTGATTAATACTGTCTGTATCAAATAGATGAATAGCCTTGACAAACTCTTGCAACAGATTTCTTAATTCTTCCTTGTCAATGATCTTTTCAGGAATCGATAATGGTTCATATTGTAATGGTTTACACACTGTTTTCAATGACTGGAGCACTTCCTCCAACAAATATCCGACATCCTGAATCAGTAACGCATCCGGTGGGCTTTCATTCGCAGCTTTGCTTTGAATTTCAAGAGCAAGAGCAGTTTTTTGAAGTTTATATGCACCAATATTGCCGCTTGTGCTTTTAAGACTATGAGCAAGTCGTTTCAAAACATTCCACTCTTTTTTAACATAAGCCTCGCGAATAGTATTCATTGTAACCGCGTTTTCTTCTAAAAAAGTATCTAGAATTCGTTTAAACGTGAGTTGATCAAAATTTAAGGCGCTCATCGCTTTGTGAAGTTCAAGACCTTGTAATGTTACGGGGATTTCCGCATGATTATTATTATTAGTTGCATACAATGGATCATCCCTCATAGACTCATCCGTTGCAGTTGACTCATCTGTTACAATATACCCCTTGTCCTTATTGATCCATTTATCGAGCATATAAAACAGATGCTCCATCTGAAAAGGTTTTGGGAGTATGTCATTAATGCCGGCTTCAAAACATTCTTTTTGGTCACTGCTATAGACAGCAGCGGTTAAGGCGACGATGGGGGTTATAACGTTTGCATTTACTTCAGTCTCATAAGCGCGGATGAGTCGTGTGGCAGTAAGTCCGTCCATAATCGGCATATGAATATCCATAAGCACCATGTCGTAAGCATGTTGTTTAAAGTTATTCAACGCCAATTCCCCATTTTCAGCAATATCGATCTGACATCCAAATTTATTCAAATACTCTATGGCAATGAGTTGATTGGTCTTGTAATCTTCAGCCAACAAAATGCGAGCATTCCATTTTTTATTTTTTGTTCCATTTTCTTTTTTATGCTCAGTATGGAGTTGTTTTATAATCACTGGATCAGAGACCTTCTGAAAGAGAACAGAAAAAAAGAAACTCGTTCCACTTCCAAGTTTACTATTAACATAACTTTCTCCACCCATCATTTCAGATAGTTCTTTTGAAATAGTTGTTCCCAATCCTGTGCCCCCATATTTTCTGGTAATGGAGCTGTCCGCCTGAGTGAATCCGTCAAAAATATGAGGTAATTGTTCCTCTGAAATGCCAATACCTGTGTCCTTAACCTCAAAATGAAGCCTAACATCCATACTCTTTTCCATCTCATAAGTTACATGTACTGAAATTGTACCTTTCTCAGTGAACTTAATTGAATTACCGATAAGATTGATTAAAATCTGACGGAGACGTCCCTTATCACCGATCAGCTCAAGTGGAAGGCCGTTGCATTTCTCGCAATAATAGTCAAGTCCCTTCTGGCGAACTCTAAGCCCCATCATACTATTCACTTCCTCTAGTAAATAATCTAAATTAAACGGTTGATTATCCAATTCGAATTTCCCAGCTTGAATTTTACTAAGATCAAGTAATGAATTGATCAGTTCAAGCAATATATTGGATTCTTGCAGGATTAAGTTTGTGTAGCCGTAATGTTTGACAATATTTTTATTTTTTAAGAGTAATTCAGCAAAACCAATAATACCGTTTAACGGTGTTCTCATTTCATGAGACATTTTAGCAAGAAAAGATGTTTTTGACCTATCAGACTCTTCAGCGCTTTCTTTAGCCAGTTTCATTACCTGTGTAGCTTTGATCAAATCCGTCATGTCTTCGATGCACACATCCACTGCTATGATTTGATTTTCATCGTTAAAGCATGGATAGTAGAAAAGAAAATAGGTTCGTTGACCTAATGTGGGGTGTCTCCAATAGCATTCATCTGGTAATTGGCTAATAAGCCTATCAATATTAGCTAATGCATTTTCAAACAGCAACGGGTAGATTATCCGCCATTGTTTCTTTTTCTCCGGATTACCTGAAAACAGGATATCATCAAAAAATTGACCATTACGTTCTGTTATACCAAGATAAAACATTCCCTTGGCGGATATTTCACGGGTAATTCTCCCTTCACGATTCAGCTTTACGAGCCCTTGAGTTGTATGCTGCAACAATTCGCTGAACCGATTATTTGAGTTATCGAGTTGTTTCAAGACATATTTAAAAATATTTTTCCAGACTATGGGCAAAAACTCGACGATGTTCATAAAAAAAATTGTTTTAATTCGATACAGTCTGCAAACTGTCTCGGTGCGGACAGTGGTATTAGAAATATTTTCACCTCGAAAACACGGCATTTCACCGATTAAACCAAATGGTCCACTATGCCCTATCACCTCATCATTCATGATAATGGCGACCTGTCCCTCAATAATGAAATAAACATAGTCAATACATGCTTTTTGAATCAACAAGTCTTCGCTAATCGGA
>PDZT01000006.1:0-26805 GCA_002753105.1 Deltaproteobacteria bacterium YD0425bin50
TCAGAATGATATGTTTAGCGCCTTTATTGACCATATGTTTAGCAAGAACGAATCCTGTACCTCCAAGTCCGCCTGTAATCAGATAAGAACGGTCAGGATAAAAAAGAGGTGAATGATTATTCGCCGTTAGAGTCTTTGGATTCAATTTGACCAATCGGGCAACTGATCGGTTTGACTGTTTTAGTAAAACCCAGTCTTCATCATCTGTAGAAAAAATGAGTTCATTTACAAGTAACGACATATCTGTGGAACTATCCGACAGGTCAATCTCAAGTAATTTGCAATGAAATTCAGGATGTTCCTGCATGATCACTTTTCCTAAACCATGCATGGTAGAAATTGAAACAGAAGATGGATACTCAGCCGGAGTTATCAGATATAATGACGGTGATTTTTCAAACTGACGTGAAGCAAGAGACTGAGTTAAATAAAGCACACTTCGGCAGCCCAAAACAGAAGCATGGTGTAAATTTTCAATGCTCATGGTTTCACTAAACGCTGCATCAAGTGTCCATAAATGAACAATATGGTCAGGAGGATCACTCATTTTCAAGAGCTGCTGAAAATCATGAATATTACATGGATCAATATAATATTTCTGAGTTTCAACATTCATTTTTCCAGCATATACTAATGTACAATAATTTCCTTTGTTCTCTAAATGAGTTACAAGTTTTTCTGCAACACCTTTATGATCAGCAAAAATCAGCCAATGTTCGGCAGAGGGTTGCTTGGCATCAAACTCGGGATTTCTGGCACTGATAACAGCCTGTTCAAATAAAGCGCTCTTGTTTTCATAAGGAGATACACTATCTGTATTTTCAAAACCGACTTCCTGAAGTACCTGCTGCCATTTAGAAACAGAAAGCAACGGATGGGATTCTCTCAAATCATAGTCCTTGAATTTCCACCATCCGTCTATCAAGCCGAAAATTAAATCGATCCACAACCGAGGCGAAGTTCCTTCCAGAAGAATCATCACGCCGCCCGGACGAAGCAATTGTTTCACATGTCGAAGTGTTCTGCGTAAATCCTCAGTAGCATGAAGTACATTCGCAGCTAAAACCACATCACATGAATGAGAAGAAAATCCCTGTTCAATGGGGTCGTGTTCAATATCCAATGGTTTATACTGTAAAAAAGAATACGCTTTAAAACGTTCTTTTGCTTTCGTTGTAAATAAAGACCCAATGTCAGTAAAAATGTATTCCGTTGAATATGAAGATAGAATCGGTAAAACATGTGCTGTTGTTCCACCCGTTCCAGCTCCAATTTCAAGAATGCGAATACCTTCCCCCGGTTTTCGTTTAGACAAGAAAGACTGAATCGTCTTTCGAACCAGTCGATTCATCGGGCCAAATGTGAGTGAATCTTCATATAGCTTTGCTGCTGTCGTAACATCCGCTTCGGGAAACAGGAGTTCTAACGGATTGATATTTCCTCTAAGCACTTCAGACAGTGCTGAAGCACATCGGTTTAAAATGATCAGTTCAGACTCTGCAATGGGATATTTTTCACGCATTGCGTTGAATAATTCCTGAGAGTCATGGATATCTGTAAGTTTATGGTGTGAACGTAATTTTGAAAGACGATCAAAAAGACGCTGTTGACTTTCTATGACCTCATTTTCGTTGAGTTCCCTGAATGCGTTGACTACATAAGAAAACGATAGCGATTCAATATCAGACAACAGATCGAATGGGTCATTGAATTCATTCAAGTCGCGCCATTGCACTTCATAAAGCCAATCCTGCCAAGGTTTTATAGATATATCATTAGTACTTGGAGTGATCGGAATACTCTTTTTCAAAGGATCAAGCCAGTAACGTTTTTTTTCAAAGGGATAGGTTGGAATTGAAATGCGGCGTCTATGGTAATACCTATCAAATTCATGCCAGTTTACATTAAATCCTCGTGTATAGAGTTCTGCAAGAGTGGTTAATATTCTTTGCCAATCCGATTGGCCCTGCTTTAAACTAGGCAGCCATACCATTTCCGTATCTGTTAGAAATTGACGTGCCATTCCTAAAAGGACTGGTTTTGGACCGATTTCTAAAAATAGGTTATATCCAAGTTCTTTCAGTGTCTCCATGCTTTGAGCAAATTTTACGGGCTGCCTCACATGGGTAACCCAGTAATCAGGTGTTCTGATTTCTGTTCCAGCTATTTTTCCGCTGACATTGGAAATAATATCTATATGATCAGGAAGCATGTATCCATCTGTCTTTAATTCCTGTAGAGGAACAACAATTTTATGAGGAAAAAACTGAATATCACATGCAATTTCCCGAAATGGATTTAACATGGGCTCCATCAGAGGGGAATGAAACGCATGAGAAACGTTTAGCGGAATTGTTTTGAAACCTTTTGAACTGAACAATTGACTTACGTTGTGTACGCTTTCTTGTAACCCCGAAATAACAATACTATCAGGTTTATTAAATGCGGCTATGGAAATTTTATTCGAATAGGGTTGAATGATTGAACTTACCGTTTTTTCATCGGCAAATACGGCTACCATACTTCCATTTTTTGGAAGAATCTGCATAAGACGTGATCTTGATGAAATTAACTTTAAACCATCTTCCAAACTGAATACACCGGCAATACAGCAAGCCGTGTATTCTCCTGCACTATGACCCATCACAGCATTAGGATGGATTCCCCATGATTTCCACAACTGAGCCAATGAATATTCTAAAGCAAATAAGGAAGGCTGTGTATATACTGTTTGATTGAGTAATGTTTCCTGATAAAACATCACATCAATCAGTGGTTTTTCAAGATAATTTTTTAGAATATCAGCACAACAATCGATTGATTCCCGAAATACCCGATGAGTATTATACAGTTCCCGACCCATTCCAACATACTGAGAACCTTGACCTGTGAATAGAAAAGCGATTTTGTTTTTTTTGTTCCCAATTTCTTCAATCCTACCCGTTTGGTGATGATCCGTTCCAAAATCAGATAATTTTTCAGATAGTTCAGAAGCCGAACTTGCCACTATTGCACAACGATGATTGAAATGAGTTCTGCCTGTATTCGCACTAAAGCATACATCACTGATTTTTTCTTCGGGATGATGTTTTAAAAAATGCAGCAGGTTTTGAGCAGATTTATTAAGACACTCATTTGTTTTTGTTGAGATCGTAAGAATATGCAACGGACGCTCGATCATTGGATTCGGATTTGACTGGATTATATCAGGTGATTCCTCAAGGATTACATTGACATTTGTGCCGCTAAATCCAAATGAACTAATCGCAGCTCTTCGCGGAGTTGCATGGTCTTTTTTCCATTCCATGCCTTTCATAGGAATAACCGCAGGAATTGCATCTAAATTGATAAGAGGATTTGTTCTGTGATAATGCAGGTGAGGCGGAATAAAGTGATGATGTAAGGATAACACAACTTTGATTAAGCCGGCAATTCCAGACGCCGCTTCAGTATGTCCGATATTTGTTTTGACTGATCCGATAATCAATGGTCTCAAAGAATAATTATTCATATTAGCATTATGCGGGATGTTATCCTGTCCATACACTGCTTCAATTGCGTTTACTTCTACAGGATCACCTAAAGAGGTTCCAGTTCCATGAGCCTCGACGTAGGAAATATCATTGGGATTAAGTGATGCGGTATTCAGTGCTTTACGAAGTACGGCTTCCTGAGCAAGTCCGTTGGGTGCAGTCAGACCATTGCTTGAGCCGTCCTGATTCATAGCACTTCCTCGAATCAATGCCAAAATTCTGTCATGATCCTGTACCGCTTTTGATAAAGGTTTGAGGATAAGCACGCCGCATCCTTCACTTCGAACATATCCATCGGCTGAAGCATCAAATGTTTTACATCGTCCATCTGGAGAAAGCATCCCAGCTCTTGAAAAACTAATGCTTAATTCAGGGGAAAGAATAAGGTTTACTCCGGCAGCAACAGCAAGACTACATTCTCCACAACGAAGACTTTGACATGCCATATGAACAGCAGAAAGTGAAGACGAACATGCTGTATCAACTGCAACAGCAGGGCCTTGAAATCCTAAAAAATAGGCGATTCGCCCAGCAGCAAGTGATGCAGAATTCCCTGTTCCATAATAAGCATCATAATCAGAATCTTCATTTTGCCTGATTTGCAGGGTCTCATAGTCATGAGAAAAAATGCCTACAAAAACGCCTGTCAATGTTCCAGAAAGGGAGTCTGGATTAATTCCAGCGTGTTCTAAAGCGTGCCATGTTTCCTCCAAAAGAATTCGTTGTTGAGGGTCTGTGCGCTTGGCCTCTCTATGAGAAATATTAAAAAACTTGGCATCGAATGTATCTACATCATCGATAAAACCACCGTATCGACTTGAAATTTTCCCGGGTTTTTGAGGGTCTGGATCATAATAGCGGTCATTATCCCAACGTGTTAAAGGAACTTCGGTGATAGCATCCCCGCCTGATTTAAGAAATTCCCAAAATTGATCAGGGTCGTTTATTCCTTTAGGAAAACGACAGGACATGCCGATAATGGCTATTGTATTTTGATAGGCAGTACTAGAATACTGTTCAGGAAGTTTAGCGTCAGAAATATCGGGATTTGAATCGCTTGTTAATTCAACTTGTTGACTGTAATCTTTACAACTTTCGTCATTTATGATTGAAAAAGAGTCTGATTTTTGTTGATTTGCCGATGACAGAAAAAAGGATATGATTGATTCGGCTGTACTATATTGAAAAAAAAAAGTGGTATTCAATTCAAAACCGAGTCTTTGGGAAATAAGCATTCTCAACCCAAAGAGGTCTAGTGAATCCAGCCCCATTTCCTTTAAGGGAAGTTTAGAGGAAAAGGCTTCTTTTCTGCCATCTCCCAATACAAACATAATTGAATCTTCAATAACAGACCTTAACGTTTTTTCATTAAACGTTTCAATTGGAAGGGTTTCTACTTTATTGAGTGGCGAAAAATGACCGGATTGCCGATGTTGAATATCATAATCTGCTAAAACGCCGTTGCCTAAATTAGGGGTATCTTTAGCACGGTAACCGGGAACTAAGCCTTTAATGACTCCCCCGTGATATTCATGAAATCTTAGAATTGGATCAACCAACTGTCCGAGACTATTTCTTTTTTGAATATATTCATCTAACGGAATATCAGATGCATCAGAATAATTTTTGCATAATGTTACTGCAACAACCCGTTTTACACCTGTTTTAAGTACGTTATACAACAGCATAAATTCCAGCAACTGATCGCCAAAACCCAGATATTGCATTGCTGGCAGGACATTAATAGCCAAAAGCTGAACAATCGAACCATCCGGAGTATGTAATGATGAAACATTTTCGGATGTTGAATGATATAATGCCTCAACATCATTGATTCGTTGAGAGTAAATCACTCCAATAATTTGTTCATCTATTTCAAGAACACACTGTCCGCTTGGATAATTTTCGATCCTTTGTCGGATTTGATCAGATGTTGCACGTAAAGATTCAGTCCAACATTCAGTTTCTAATCGAAACAGAGCAGGTAAGTCTTTTACGATTGGATTGCGAATTGTGTATCGGTTTTCAAAACTATTTAAAGGAACTTTGAATTGATTCATCTTTTGTTTTTGATTGGAGTAAGGAACGGGCATGACCGTTCCTTAACTTTATTAATGACTTGTTTGGTCGTCTCTATTGTGAGGTTAATCCAAGGTCTTGAATTGCCTGTAAAAAGGTAACATAGGCAATATTTCCAGTACTTGGATCTTCAGAAACCATAACAATGTCTTGCTTTTCTGGATTAAATAAACCCTGAGCATTCGTAATCACTGCGAAATCAACCCCTTTATATCGCTGAACAGTTGCCTGAAATCCAAAAATATCACCGTTATGTCCCATTGCACCTTTAACAAGCATAATACCTATACCGCTTTTAGCACTACCATCAGGCAGCATATTCACCATATTTTTTGTACGTTCATTTTGATAATATGGATTCAGTAAACCACCATCATTTAATTCAGTGCACCATCTGAGCAGGTCCTCGATGGATGTAACGATTGCACCTGAAGCCCATGCAAATGATGGATTCATAAACGTAACATCATCAGCGGGATCATAAACCCCGTTAAGATTTGTAAAATCCAAATAACCATGAGCATAACTTGGTGGAATGGTTTCATTACCCGGCAAGAGTGTATTGCTTAAGCCTAAAGGATCAATGAGTCTTTCTGTCAAAACCGTTTCATATGTTTTACCGGTTATTTTTTCAATCACCATTGCATTGAGAATTGCGCCGGTATTGGAGTATGCCCATTTTGTTCCCGGTGCAAACAAGGGAGGTTTTTTTATAGTTTCTTCTATTAAAGTTCTAGGGTCCCATTCCTGTGTCCAATCACCATAGTATTCTTGCGCATAAAATGAATCTGGGTCTTGCGATAAATGCCAGTATGTATCAAGACCGCTCGTATGATTCAACAACTGGCGAATAGTGATTTGGTCATGGTATGGATATTGTCCCAAAATACCGGGTAAATATTTTTCTACAGGATCATCTAAGTTCAACAATCCATCCTGAGCCAACAGGAGAATCGCAGTTGCGGTAAATGTTTTGGTAACACTGCCTATTCTGAGTTTATAATCTATAGTCATCGGTGTATTCGCTGCAATATCTGCTATTCCTTTTGATCCAAACCATGTTTTTCCATCAGGAAAACGCACGCCCATAACGATTCCGGGCCAAGGATATTTTGTTAACACTTTATCCATTGCTCCTTGCAGTTTTTGAGCTGTTGCCGAATCGACAGTGAATCCAAGACTTTCTCGCAAATGCCTTCGGGCTTGTGCTGGAGTTTTTAATTCTCTTGACTGGGCAAAAACCTTTGCGGTATTCAATTCATTGAAAATTTTTTTTACGCTTTTTTCAAAAGTTGCTGGATCTGTATCAAAATCAACGACTTTTCCTTTGATTACGGATTCAACTTTTGATGGAATAGAAATACCGTTATTCGGATTGTTATCACTATCCAACGATTGAAAAAATCTGCTCATATTGGTTACTTCGTTATCTAACACATCATGTTCAGTATCTGATAAATCTAATAGTGTAATTTTTGACTTAACAGTGGTTACACCGATAAAAACACCTTGATCTTGAGGTTTACCAATATAAAAAGAAATGGTTTTATCTGTATCGTAATAATTGAATACACCTTTAGCATCGGTTTTTCCAGAAAGACTGGCTGTTAAATAGTAGAGTCCTTCAACAGGACTATCCATAAAAATTCCCTCATTTATATCTGGAAGGGTTTTGCCGTCATCACATCCTGTTAAAAACAAAGATATAAGGGAGAATAATACAATAGAAAACAATTGAATTTTTTTCATAACTATTTAAAACTCCTTACTAATACGAAATGACTTAAGGGAGTTGATTATTACAAGATGGCTTGGCTGACACAGCAGTCCCCCTCCCTCGACCCAATTATTTATCATCTTCTTTTAACTTGGTAACAATCTCTTTTCCTTCCTGAAACATTTTATTGTAATATTCTTTAACAGCCTTTGGATCAAATGTTAAAAATGTTCCGCCAGAAGCAAAATGCTGATTAAATACTTTACCTACGGCATAAGTCGTTGCCCCACCGATAATCGACATTGATAATGCACCGGTAGTCGTACCTATCACAGGAATAAACTTTAACAGACTGGCAAAAGGAGCGGCAATACTAACGGGAAATGTTCCTCCAACTAAAGATGTTACTAAGTTTTTGACTTTATCCTGTAAAAAAGGGACATTATAGGCTTTTGCCAGTTTTCTCAACATATTTAATTGAACTCCTATCATCGCAACCCAGTCAACTATTGGCACAGGAACCAGCCCAACACCCATCGCTGTATATACATGGTTTTTAATAATTTGTTCTGCTTCGTCTTCTGCAGGTAATGTTGTGCTGTTTGTATTTTCTTTTAATTCTTCCATCGGTACTCTCCTTAATTATGGTTAAGTTAATACTCTGTTTAGTTAACGAACTTCTTCTATTTCCACATTATTTTTTTTTGTTTCCTGTAAATCTCTTGCTAGTTTCTCACCTTCCTTGAACATCCGCTCATAGTAAACTTTAACATCATCAGGGTTCAGATTCAGTAGCGTTCCACCCGATTCAAAGTGTTGAATAAATACTTTTCCCACTGCATAAACCATTGCTCCCGCAGTTACGGGCATAGTTAATACGCCTGTTGTTTGTCCAACTAAAGGAATTGTTTTAACAATGCTCGCTAACGTACCAGAAACCGATACGGAAAAAACACCTCCAAGAAGTGAAGCCAGAATATGTTTAACCTTGTCTTTGGAAAAAGGAATACAATATAGATTTGCTAATTTTCTTAGCATATTTAATTGAATACCACTGATAGCTATTAAATCGATTAGCGGAACTGGAATTAAACCGATACCCATAGCTCCAAGGATATGATTACGAATTATTTTTTCCCCTTCCTCATGTTTGTTTACTGATGTTTCCATGTTCATTTTTTCCACAATTTTGTTTCCTATTACAAATTTAACATATACTTTTTTATCACAATATTTTCTTTTTGATCTATTATCTGGTATTGTTAGAAACGCTTGCCATTGAAAGCGTCCGAGATATAATGCTACAAATTTCTGGGGTATGGTCAAAGATAAAAAAATGTCCGCCGGGCAATTGCTTGATAATTGTTTTTTCGGTGGTTACTTCCTGCCATTTTAATGCTTCTTCATAGGTTGTGGTGTCATTTAATCCGATAATTGCGGTAATTGGCACATTTAGACTTGCTGAGTTGTCATGTTGGTATGAAAATGTCCCAATGGCTTGAAAATCAGCTCGAATAATGGGTTCAAAAAAATCAAACAATTCTTTTTCTGCAAGAATTTCTTTCGGGATACCTCCATATTCCATTAATCTTTGGGTAAATTCCTGTTTTGGAAGCAAATAAGCATCTTTTTCTTTACTATCTATGGTTGGCCCTTGTCTGCCTGTTACAAATAGATGAAGTGGGGGATTTAATTTTTTTTTTGAAATTTTCTGAGTAACTAGAAATGCTAGAAAAGCGCCCATGCTATGGCCATATAAAGCGTAGGGAACATTTAATTTGTCTTTAATCTGCTCATACACATCGTCAGCAAGATCATTCAGATTTCTCAGCAGAGGGTCTTTTAGCCTTTTTCCACGTCCCGGATAGTCAAGCGTAACTATTTGAAGAAAATCGCTTAGGTAATGTTCGAATTTTCTATATGCGTAATAGCTTCCTCCAGCAAAAGGAAGAAAAAAAACATTTATTTTTTGAATTTTATTTTGGTAATTATTCATAGATTCTGAAGGTAATTTAATAATAAGTATTGAATATTACTTAATAACTTATTGAAGTAATAGCAAATTCTGCATCCATTATCATAGACACTTATGATAGGCAACATTTTTTTGTTTTGAATTTAAGTTTAAAAAATATTCTTGACGGATGAAATTGTTTGTTATTATATCTCCAAAATTTGAATCGCTTTAGTCATTGTATCCTTAAATTTTAAGGATTGGGTTGTTTATGGTAGTATCAAATAAATTAATTTTTTAATCGTCTCAATATGAATTTATTGAAGAAGGAGTATTCCATGGTTTTAGATCCAAAAAAACATCAAGACTGGGAAATTGCTGAAGATTCAGAAAAATCGATGAAAACTGTTTATGAATTAGGTGAAGCACTCGGGCTAAAAAAAGAAGAACTGTTACCTCATGGTCATTTTTTTGGAAAAATTGATTTTCGAGCAGTTCTTGAACGCGTAAAAGACAAACCCAATAATAAATATGTCGATGTAACAGCAATTACACCAACACCTCTTGGAGAAGGCAAATCAACATCTACAATGGGGCTAGTACAGGGATTAGGAAAAAGAGGAAAACGGGTTTCTGCTGCAATTCGTCAACCGTCCGGTGGGCCTACAATGAATATCAAAGGTTCTGCTGCTGGCGGTGGTTTGTCACAATGTATTCCATTAACGCCATTTTCTTTAGGATTAACTGGGGATATCAATGCTATTATGAATGCACATAACTTAGGAATGGTGGCATTAACTTCCCGGCTGCAACATGAACGAAATTATAATGATGAACAATTAGTTCGACTATCTGGAATGCCTCGGTTAGATATTGATCCCACCAAAGTTGAAATGGGTTGGATCATTGATTTTTGCGCACAATCTCTACGAAATATTATCATTGGTATTGATGGTGTGAATGGAAAATCCGATGGATTTATGATGAAATCCAAATTCGGAATTGCTGTATCCTCTGAAGTTATGGCAATTTTAGCTGTTTCAACAAGTTTAAAAGACATGCGTGAACGTATGGGAAAAATTGTTGTAGCCTATAGTAAACAAGGCAAACCGGTTACAACTGAAGATTTAGGTGTTGCCGGAGCAATGACCGCATGGATGGTAGAAGCATTAAATCCAAATTTATTACAGACTGTTGAAGGTCAGCCAGTATTTGTTCATGCGGGTCCTTTTGCCAATATCGCTATTGGCCAGAGTTCAATTATTGCCGATCAGATTGGCTTGAAACTTTCAGATTATCATGTTACCGAGTCTGGTTTTGGTGCTGATATCGGATTTGAAAAATTCTGGAATTTAAAATGCCGGTTTAGTGGATTGAAACCTCATGCCGCTGTTATTGTTGCAACGATTCGTGCTTTAAAATGTCATGGTGGCGCACCCATTCCAGTGCCGGGTAAACCTATGCCAGCAGAATATAAAGGTGAAAATGTTGGATGGGTAGAAAAAGGCTGTGCCAATTTGATTCATCATATTAATACTGTGAAAAAAGCAGGTATTAATCCAGTTGTATGTATCAATGAATTCTATACAGATACACCGAATGAAATCAAAAGAGTTCGGGAATTAGCAGAAGCAGCCGGTGCAAAAGTGGCTTTATCCCGTCATTGGGAAAAAGGTGGCGAAGGCGCACTTGAATTTGCTGATGCAGTTATTGAAGCATGTAATCAACCGACTCATTTCAATTACTTATATGAATTGGATATGCCAATTCGTGATCGTATTGAAAAAATTGCAAAAGAAGTATATGGCGCAGATGGTGTTGATTATTCAAATGAAGCAAGCAGCGCATTAAATCGAATTCAAAGTGATCCTGAATTATCAAAACTCGGTTTATGTATGGTCAAAACCCATTTATCTCTTTCTGATAACCCATCAATTAAAGGCGTTCCAAAGAACTGGCGATTGTTTGTTCGTGAAATGTTGACCTACAAAGGTGCCGGGTTTATTGTTCCTGTTGCGGGATCTATTAGTTTAATGCCGG
This sequence comes from Deltaproteobacteria bacterium YD0425bin50, assembly GCA_002753105.1. GTDB lineage: Bacteria > Desulfobacterota > Desulfobacteria > Desulfobacterales > YD0425bin50 > YD0425bin50. The sequence goes on from PDZT01000006.1 coordinate 11,324, forward strand.
GTACATCGTCAAATCCTGCATTTAGAAGAGTAGATGTGGATGTGGAAACTGGAAAAGTAAAAGGCGTATTCTAATTTAATATGACTTTAGGGTATAAATCGTAATAAGTGCGGTAAAGGGCACGGGTGTTTTACCGTGCCCTTTTTATTTATATATTTTTTTTATTTAAGGAGATAGAGGATGTCAGCACAACTTATTAAAGGTACTGAAATACGAAATGTGATTCTTGATGAACTAAAAAAAGAAGTTCAGGATATGAAGGCTAAACATGGTGTGGTTCCGGGATTAGTGACCATACTTGTTGGTCAAAATCCAGCTTCAATTAGTTATGTTACTTTAAAAATTCAGACTGCTGAGGGTTTGGGTTTTCATGAAATTCAAGACAATCAACCTGAAAACATCAGTGAAAATGATTTGTTAGCACTGATTGATAAGTACAATAAAGATCCAAAAATTCATGGAATATTGGTTCAATTACCTTTACCCAAGCATATTAGCGAGAAAAAAGTGTTAAATGCAATTGATCCAGATAAAGATGTTGACGGTTTCCATCCTGTCAATGTAGGCCGTTTGATGATTGGCGGTGATGAAGTCCGCTATCCACCCTGTACTCCTGCGGGTATTCAGGAACTCATTGTTCGGTCTGGAACAGAAACCAAAGGTGCTGAAGTTGTTGTGGTAGGTAGATCCAATATCGTAGGCAAGCCGATTGCTATTATGATGGCCCAAAAAGGTAAAGGTGCAAATAGTACCGTAACCATCGTGCATACAGGCACCAAAGATTTGGCAAGTCATTGTAAACGCGCTGATATTTTAATTGTTGCCGCTGGTGTTCCCGGACTTGTCAAACCTGAATGGATTAAACCCGGATCAACAGTGATCGATGTTGGCGTAAATCGAATTGGCGTTAATGAAAAAGGAAAGGCTATTTTACGAGGCGATGTGGATTTTGATGCTGCAAAAGAAATTGCAGGTAAAATTACACCTGTTCCGGGTGGCGTTGGCCCAATGACCATTACGATGTTAATGAAAAATACGGTTAAATCTGCGTGGCTGCATATTAAAGGAAATGTGTAATAGAAAACAAGCAGGGGCGTATTGCATACGCTCCTGCTAATCTTCTTTGGTCTCACCTCTATCTACTTCTTCTATTTATCAAGCATTCTGGATTCCTGACTACGTAGGAATGACAAAAAATGCAAAACTATAGATTATTTTATTTTCTTAATAACTTTTAAAATTTTGCATTTTTAAAAAACATATGATAAAAATAAAATTTATCGAATTTTAGGTCAATAAAAAATACTTATCACACAAAACAATATCTGGTATAAATTATGCTATTATCAAATTATGAAATATAACTTTTTTTGATACCACTAAGGAGGTGAGAGTTAAACGTATTATTTTTTTGGGTGAATAAACATTAAAAACTATAAAAATTTACTTTATAATAAAAGTAACTTTATATAAAAAACATGTGGAGGATATTATGGCATATAGAAAGACAAAAAATTTATTAATGAATGAATCAGGTTTTACCCTGATAGAAATTATTGCTGTGCTGATTATTTTGGGCATACTTGCAGCAGTTGCTGTACCTAAATATATGAATTTGCAAGAAGAATCACAGAAAAAAGCACTTAAGGCAGCCATCGCAGAAGGTAAATCGCGGGTTAATCTGTATGCGGCAAAACTTATGCTTGTGAATAACGGAAGTATTGATGCTGGTCTTTTCACTACAGGCAACTTAGGAGGAGCAGATGCAGGAGATTTTACGCTTGCGTTTGTATCTCAGAACGCTTCGGTAGTTGGAATCACTGCTTCAGGAGCGGGTAGTCCTATTCCCACGACTATATGGACCAATGATACAGTCAAACTACCTATACCATAATTTTTACGATTATAATTATAGGGATTGGGTCAGCATGTATAAATATGCTCCCCCCAATCCTCTTACCTAATCCCATTATTGATTCTTCCGGAAAACATGAGTTGAAAATATTTATTGAGAGTTAGATAAGGAATCAAAACATGATAACTCGAATCGATCACATATCGATAGCTGTAACTGATTATGAAAGTGCCCGACATTTTTTTCAAGACATATTAGGCGCAATTCCGGGCGCGGCATCTTTAGATGACACCATGAAATATCAATGGCAGTTGTTTTCTATTGGAGACTTGTCGCGCTTGGAATTGCTAAAGCCGCTGGGAGATGGAAGTTTTCTTGAAAAATTTTTAAGCCGTCATCCTGAAGGCGGGGTTCATCACATTACGTTTGAAACATCCAGTATTCAGGAATCAATGAAATTACTTGAACAACATCAGATTCCGTATTTTGGGTATAATGAATATGTCGGTGGCGTGTGGAAAGAAATTTTTATTCATCCCAAACATGCCTATGGGGTTTTAATACAAATTGCCGAATTTCATCCGAATGACTGGTTAAATTCCTGTGTTCAATTAAAAAAAGGTCAGAAATGGTCTTTTGAAAAACAAGGAGATGGATATATTCTTCATTTCTCACATCCGGGTGGCGGAAAAATGACACTCAATTTGTCATCTCAGGAAGTCAATCAATTACTTGATGATCTCAAGGAAATAATAATATAATATAAGTTATCCCAATTGATCTGTGTAATTTGTAATTAATTGTAGGGAACAGGTATACCTGTTCCCTATCAACGTTCATCCCGCAAGTTATTTGAAATGGCGGTACATAATGTTTTTTGTCATTTTCATCTCAGTCTTTGCTCTCATGCATGTCTATGTTTTCTGGCGAGTTGTATCCGTTGAATTTATAATAAGGTATATGCCTAAAAATATTTTATTTGGATTAGGAATTATCTTTTTTTTAAGCTTTTTTTTAGCGCGGATGTATAGTCGGCATAGTGATAGCTTATTGGCGAAAACAATTGAATTATTCGGCATGACTTGGATTGGCGTCCTGTTTATATTCACGGTATCATTACTGATCGTAGATATTTTTACCGGTTTTGGTTTTTTATTCCAAAAAAAAGTATCGCTATTGCGCGGGTGTGGATTAATTGCTGGTGGTATTTTTTCGATAATTGCACTGATACAGGGAATGAGACCACCTGAAATTACCGAATATACGCTGCATGTACCTCACCTTCCAGATGAACTCAACAAAATAGTTCTTGTTGCGATGTCTGACCTTCATATTGGCACACAGCTTGGTGAAAAATGGTTAGCCGACCGTATTATTCAGGTTCAGGAACTGAAACCAGATATGATTCTGCTGTTAGGCGATATATTTGAAGGTCATGGCGGCCCAGCCCATGATCAACTGATTCCTCTATTACAAAATTTGTCTGCCCCTCTTGGAGTGTGGGCTGTTTTGGGAAACCATGAATATTATCATGGGCAAGATACAAGCATTCGTCTTATCCATAAAGTTGGGTTTCATCTTTTAAGAAACCAATGGGCTGAGGTGCGTAAAGGATTTATTTTGGCAGGAGTAGAAGACCTTACAATTCTCAGACGAAACAAATTAAAAGGAGACCCGTTGCTGCAAACGCTCTCGAATCGTCCGCAGGGAACCACTATTTTATTATCTCATTCACCATTGCAAGCTGAAAAAGCAGCCAGTCTTGGTGTAGATGCAATGCTTTGCGGCCATACCCATAATGGTCAGATATGGCCATTTGGCTATATTGTCCGCATTTCTTACTCACTCTTATACGGTCTGTATAACGTTGATGGCATGTCAGTGATTGTTTGCAGAGGAACAGGTACATGGGGGCCTCGAATGCGCCTTTGGAATCGAGGAGAAATCCTTCGTATAACACTAATAAATAATAAATAGTTTTTTTCTTTTTTTCTATCTATTGACAAAACAAATATCAGTATGTAAATAAGCAGTTTGACTTATAATTAAATATAATTAACACAATGCGTTATGAATGAATTTTGTAATAATTTTAATGGGTTGGAAGGAGGAAGATATCCTAAGTAGGTATATGTTGGTAGGGGTTTTATGGATGTAGTTATTTATATCCTTAGAGTTGTTCTATAAAGAATAATAAACATTTAAGGAGGTTACCTTGGGTTTTCAAATTACAAAAGAATCCTATGCGGGCAAAATTCGGCCGATAACCATAGGGAAACAAGGAAAAACCGTAACAGTAGGTGGAGAATCCTGTTATCCATTTTATCAATTTGAAGGGGCAATACCTAATAAGCCCATTATTGCAATGGAAATATGGGATATGGAACCTGAAGATTGGGCTGAAGCGGCGCTTGTTCCTTTTAAAGATGTGGTTAAAGATCCAGTTGCATGGGCAAAAAAATGCGTTAATGACTACAAAGCAGAAGTGTTGGTGTTACAACTGAAAAGCATTGATCCAAATGGGAAAAATCGCAGTGCTGATGAAGCATGTGAAACGGTAAAAAAAGTACTGAAGGCTGTAGATGTTCCCGTAATCGTCTGGGGATGTGCCAATGTACAAAAAGACGAAGAAGTGTTAAAAAAGATTTGTGAAGCAGGTCAGGGAAATAATTTATGTATTGCTCCTGTTGAAGATAAAAATCATAAAGGCATCGGCGCCAGCGCTATGGGTTATGGGCATATGGTGGTTTCATCTTCTCCGATTGACGTGAATTTAGCTAAACAGATCAATATTCTTTTGGAAAATTTAGGGGTTCAGTTAAACCGTGTATTGATTGATCCAACAACGGGTGGTTTGGGGTATGGTTTGGAATATTCGTATTCAGTTATGGAACGTATCCGAATGGCCGCTTTATCTCAAGGTGATGATAAATTACAGCAGCCCATCGTTAATAATATCGGAAATGAAGTTTGGAAATGTAAAGAAGCCAAGCTATCTGCAACTGAGGCACCAATTTTAGGTGACCCTGAAAAACGCGGTATATTAATGGAAGCTGTAGCCGCAGTTACTTATTTAATGGCTGGATCAAATATCCTTATTATGCGTCATCCAGAATCCATTCGCATGGTAAAATCATTTATCGGTTTAAACATGGACGGGGGCATGGCTGATAAAGTACCTGCCATTACCAAAAAATTACCCGAAGCCCAAATTGATCTTGCTAAAATAGCACCGAAACCGAATTTATCTCTTGAAGAAGCAAAAGTAGAAAAGAAAGCGGCTGCTGCTGAAAAACCTGCTGAAGCCAAACCTGCTCCTGCAGCAGCGAAACCTGCAGAAGCTGCAAAACCGGCAGCAGCACCAAAACCTGTTGAAAAACCTGCCGAAACTCCTAAAGTAGATGACTCTGCTCAAAAGGCCAAAGCAGATGCTGAAGCTAAAGCGAAAACAGAAGCGGATGCTAAGGCAAAAGCTGAATCTGACGCAAAAGTGAAAGCAGACGCAGAAGCCAAAGCAAAGGCAAAAGCAGAAGCGGATGTAAAAGCAAAAGCTGCGGCAGATGCCAAAGCCAAAGCAGATGCAGAGGCGGCAGAAGTTGCAAAACGAGAAGCAGAAGCAGAAGCTTTACGGCAACAACGTGAAAAAGAACGTGAAGAACTGATGGCAAGACGCCAAACCAAAGCAGATGGTTCTGTGTCCAAAACACCAGCGAAAGAACAAAAATCAACAACTGATCGGCTTATTCAACAAGCAGACCGGATTCATAAACGTGGGGAATTTAAACTGTAACCATCATGAATAATGGAATACCTGATAGCTTGAAGCCGGGTTATGCAGAAAAAAACCGATAAAAAATAGAAAATCGGTTCAACATATACAGTGATATTAAAATGATGAGGAGGAACCTCTAATGGAAGAAAAAGTTGCAAAAACACCCAAACTGGCTGATCCGATTGAATCATCCATTGATTTGGCGACTCAAGAAATGATCAAACGCGCTCAAGAGTTAGGCGTTGAGACTGTTTTTGATCGAGCCGTAGCCATGAAGCCTTGTAATATTGGTATTCAGGGCATTTGTTGTAAAAACTGCGCAATGGGACCATGCCGTTTGCCTCTTCCCAAAGATGGCGTAAAGGGTGAGGATACCCGTAAAGGCTTATGCGGCGCTACACCAAACACAATTGCCGCAAGGAATTTTGCAAGAATGGTTGCAGGTGGTGCATCTGCACATTCAGATCATGGTCGATGTGTTGCTGAAGTCTTTTTAGCTGTGGCGCGAAAAGAATCCCATGATTATCAAATCAAAGACCCTGTAAAACTTTTAGCTGTTGCTCCGCATCTAGGCGTTGCTACAAAAGTTGAAGTGGATGGTCAGAAAGTCGATCGAAATTTAGATGAAATCGCCTTAGAAGTAGCAGAAAAAGCACTCAATGAATGGGGTAAATCCGAAGGCGAATTATTATATTTAAAACGAGCACCACAGCCGTTATATGAAAAATGGAAGAAATACGGTGTGTTGCCTAGAAATATTGACCGTGAAGTTGTTGAAATTATGCACCGTACTCACATGGGCGTAGATCAAGACTATAAAAATATTGTTAAACAATGTACCCGTGCATCGCTTGCTGATGGCTGGGGCGGTTCAATGCTCGCCACAGATTTACAGGATATTCTGTTTGGCACACCTTCTCCACTTCAATCCGAAGCCAACTTAGGCGTTATGAAACAAGATCATGTCAATATTATTGTTCATGGTCATGAGCCTGTACTGTCTGAAATGATTGTTGCAGCAACTCAATCTAAAGAAATGGTCGATTATGCAAAAACTAAAGGCGCTAAAGGTATTCAATTGGCTGGCATTTGTTGTACGGCGAATGAAATATTGCAACGTCATGGTATTCCAACGGCTGCAACTTTCTTACAACAAGAATTGGCAATTATTACCGGTGCTTGTGATGCTATGGTTGTGGATATTCAATGTATATTCCAAAATTTAGCCAATGTGGCTAAATGTTTCCATACCAAACTGATTACCACGCATCCTATTGCCCGCATGGAACAGAATAATGTTATTCATATTGAATTTAATGAACATCATGCCATGGAAGATGCTAAACGCATTGTGAAGATGGCAATTGATAATTTTCAAAATCGCAAAGCCGAAGTTATGATTCCTCGACATAAAGCCACACAAATTGCTGGTTTTGGCGTTGAATCCATTGAATATCATTTAGGTGGTACATTTAGAGGCTCTTACTATACGTTGAATGACAATATCATCAATGGTCGTATTCGAGGAATTGCTGGAGTTGTTGGTTGTAATAATGCAAGAACAAAACATAATGAACAACATATTACGATCATTAAAGAACTGATTAAAAATGATGTTATCGTGTTAACTACGGGATGTAGTGCAATCGCGGCTGCCATGCATGGGTTATTAACTCCAGAAACCGCTCAGGTATATTGCGGTCCGGGGCTTGCTGAAGTATGCGAAACAGTAGGTATCCCACCAATTCTTCATTTAGGTTCATGCGTCGATAATAGCCGTATTTTATTAGCCGCCACAGAAGTCGTTAAAGCCGGTGGTTTAGGGAAGGATATTTGTGATCTTCCAGCGGCTGGAAGCGCTCCTGAATGGATGAGTGAAAAAGCGATTTCCATTGGACATTATTTTGTGACTTCAGGAGTATATACCGTATTTGGCTATCATTTGCCGTTAGATGGCGCACCTGTATTGCAGGATTATCTCTATAAAGATATGCAAAAAATGTATGGCGGTATGTGGGATTGTGAAGAAGATCCAGTGAAACACGCTCATAAGATGATTGCGCATATTGATCGGAAACGAAAAGAACTCGGTATTGATAAGGCTCGAGAACGAGTCCTGATGGATATGGCAGATCGTCAAAAACTGGAAATGATGTAATTTGGAAATACATTGAATAATCTAAAGAATTAATATCCTCAACGAAGGAGGAAGTTATGTCAAAATTAGTTGCATTTGCTGCCATTCAGGGTGGCTATAAAGTCGTATCACAGGTTGAAGGCGAATATCAAAAAGCGCTGGAAACCTTCCCGGCAAGTACAAAAGTTGGTTTTCCAAACACAGCCTATTATCTTCCGGTTATCTATTCCCTGCTTGGGATGAAAGTAGAAACCTTGGAAGACATCAAAAAACCGCTTGAGTTTTCCAGAAAACTCTTACCTCCGCATATTAAACGGGTAAATCATTTACCTTACCTTGGGCCACTTCTTGATGCAGGTATGGCAGCTTTGTTCTGTTATGAAATCAAAGAAGCATTGCGTTATCTCTATCAACCCGATTTTTATCTTCATTCTGAAGAGCCAGACTTAGATGCTGGAAAAATCTGGTTAGGCGCAGCAGATGACGTTGTATTAAGAAAACGTGGTGTTGAGTTTGTTGATGGTAGTGCACCCGGTTTTGCAGCGATTGTTGGCGCTGCACCCACTGCCGAAATCGCTAAAATGATTGTTGAAGATTATCAGAAAAAGAATCTGTATATTTTCTGCGCTGCCAATCATAATAACACATCTGTAATTCAACAATTAATCAGCCAAAAAGTACAGGTTGGCTGGAATACCCGTATTGTTCCATTTGGGCCAGACATTTCATCAGCAATTTTTGCTTTAGGGTTTGCAAACCGAGCTGCGATGGCTTTTGGTGGTTTACAACCCGGTGATTACAAAAAAATCCTGCTGTACAACAAAAATCGGATTTTCGCATTTGTCAATGCGCTCGGTGATGTTGGAACAGAATGGGGTGTTGCTGCTGCTGGCTGCGTGAACTGGGGATTCCCAACATTAGCAGATACAGACATTCCTGAAGTGTTGCCAACAGGTATCTGTACTTATGAACATGTGGTTGCAAATGTAGCACATAATGACATTTGTCAGAGATCCGTTGAAGTTCGTGGTCTTAAAATTAAAGTTTCTCAAATTGCTATTCCATGTGCATTTGGCCCGGCTTTTGAAGGTGAGCGTGTTCGTGGTGAAGACTTATACTGTCAGATGGGCGGTGGAAAAACACAATGTACAGAGCTTGTGAAAAAAGCTGAAATGAATGAAATCGAAGATGGGAAAGTGGTTGTGGTGGGTCCTGATATTTCAGAAATTAAAGAAAAAGGCTCATCACCACTGGGTATTTTTGTTCAAATCGCTGGAAGAGAATTCCAGACCGATTTTGAACCCATTCTTGAACGTCAGATTCATCATTTGGTCAATTATATTCAAGGCGTTATGCATATTGGACAACGGGATATTTCATGGATTCGCGTTGGCAAAGCCGCAAAAGAAAAAGGATTTACGCTTAAAGATATCGGTGTGGTTTTACATGCAAAATTCCATCAGGATTTCCAGAAAATTGTTGATAAAGTACAGGTAACCTTATACACCAAAAAAGAAGATGTGGATAAACTTACCCAACGTGCACGCGGGGAATACAAATTAAGAGATGAACGTGTTGAAAAAATGAAAGATGAAGATGTTGAAACGTATTATTCCTGTACGCTGTGTCAGTCTTTTGCACCCAGCCATGTATGTTCAGTTAGCCCGGAAAGAACAGGCCTATGCGGAGCTTACAACTGGATGGACTGCAAAGCATCTTTTGAAATCAATCCTACAGGCCCGAATCAACCTATTGAAAAAGGTGAATGTCTTAATCCAAAGTTAGGCCAGTGGAAAGGCGTCAATGACTTTGTATTTAAGGCATCTCGTGGAAAAGTAACCCATTATAATTTCTATTCAATGGTTCATGATCCAATGACAACCTGCGGATGCTGTGAATGTATTGCAGCCATGTTACCCAACTGTAATGGTGTCATGACAGTTAACCGTGATTATGCTGGGGAGACACCTTCTGGAATGAAGTTTACCACCTTGGCAGGCGTTATGGGTGGTGGAGCATCTTCTCCCGGATTTGTAGGCCATTCCAAATTTAATATTACCCAAGGAAAATTCATAGTAGGCGACGGTGGATTACTTCGCATGGTATGGATGCCAAAAATATTAAAAGAAGAAATCAAAGATCGACTCAACAAACGTGCAGCGGAACTTGGCTGCCCGGACTTGATTGATCGTATCGCTGATGAAACAGTTGGGACCACTGAGGAACAGATTATGGCATTCCTTAAAGAAAAAGATCATCCAGCATTAAAAATGGATCCCATTATTGGTTAAATTAATTTATTCGCCATTGGCTATTCTTCAGGACATGTTTTTTGGTTCTGAAGAATACCAATTCATTGATTGGCGTTAACATATTTTAAGGAGATAATTATGGCGTTAACGGGTATTCAGATATTTAAACTCCTGCCAAAAACAAACTGTAAAGAATGCGGTGTGCCAACGTGTTTGGCATTTGCAATGAATCTTGCTGCTGGAAAAGCAGAACTGGATAGCTGTCCTTATGTATCTCAGGAAGCAAGAAACCAATTGCAGGAAGCATCTGCGCCGCCCATTCGACCTGTTGTATTAGGTAAAGGAGTTCGAAAAACCACAACTGGCGGTGAAACTGTTCTGTATAGACATGAAAAAACCTTCTACAATCCTACCGTTCTTGCAGCAATGCTTCGATCCGATATTGCCGCATCAGAATTATCAAACAAGCTCATGGTATGGAATGCGTTTCAATATGAACGCGTTGGGTTAAATTTAAGACCGGAAATGGTCGCTGTCAAAGATGTGAATGGCAAGGCTGAATCATTTGCTGCTACTGCTAAAACCATTGCAGAAACTTCAGAATTTAACCTTGTTCTCATGAGTCAGGATGTCAATGTCATGAAAGCCGGTGTTGCGGCTTGCAAAATGAAACGACCGTTGATCTATGCGGCTACAAAAGACAATGTGGATGCGTTTGGCGGGCTTGCCAAAGAAAACGATCTGCCATTAGTCGTGAAAGCAGATTCCGCTGAAAACCTGATTCCATTAACTGAAAAACTGATGGGTATGGGGCTTAAAGACCTTGTCATTGATCCGGGTTCAAGAGAAATCAAGAACGCTTTATTTGATGAAATAGCCATACGCCGTGCGGCACTAAAAGCAAGTAATCGTGCTTTAGGTTTCCCAACAATTACGTTCCCTTGTGAAATGGCATCCAATTTAGACATGGAAACATTAATTGCTTCTATGTTGATTGCCAAATATGCAGGCATTGTTGTGTTGTCAGATTTTAAAGGCGAATCACTGTTCCCATTATTGTTGGAACGATTGAATATCTTTACTGATCCACAACGACCCATGACGGTAACTCAAGGTATTTATCAGATTGGTACACCGAATGAAAATTCACCTGTACTGATAACCACCAACTTTGCATTAACCTACTTTATTGTTTCAGGTGAAATCGAAGGCAGTAAAATTCCATCTTGGTTACTGATTAAAGATTCTGAAGGTCTATCCGTTATGACTGCATGGGCTGCTGGAAAATTTAGTGGTGATGATGTCGGCGCATTTGTCAAAAAATCTGGAATTGCTGATAAAGTGAAACATAAAAACATCATTATTCCGGGGTATGCGGCATCGATTGCCGGTGATATGGAAGAAGAATTATCCGGCTGGAAAGTTGTTGTAGGCCCAAGAGAAGCGGCACATATTCCTGCATTTTTAAAATCCAGATAAAACACATTCTAGGGGCGTCAACTGTACGCCCCTATAACATGAGGGAGAATATATGATACTGATTGGTGAAAGTTTAAACGTTATTTCAAAAAAAATTGGAACAGCCTATAAAGAACGTGATCCCAAGCCTATAATAGAAGAAGCGCTTCTGCAAAAAGAAAAAGGAATGGATTATATTGATATCAATCTTGGCCCTGCCAAAAAAGACGGTCATGAATTGATGCCTTGGGTAGTACAGGTGGTTCAAGAAGTGGTAGGCGATGTTCCCTTAGCATTAGATACATCAAATATTGCTGCAATCGAAGCTGCACTTAAAGTCTATAAACCCACATCCAAACCTGTATTAATCAATTCTATTATGTGTCGTCCAGAACGTTACCAAAAAATGCTTCCTATTGCAGCTCAATACAATGCAGATTTTATTGCGTTGATGTGGGGACCTGAAGGACTACCTCGTGATGAAAATGAACGAGCATCTCTTGCAGTAGAATTGATTTATGCTGCTAATGAATTAGGCATTACGAATGACCGAATCTGGGTTGATGGTATTGTTACCCCAGTAAATATTCAACAACCGCAATTAATGAGCTTGATGGAATTTCAAGCCATGATTCAAGATATTGCCCCGGGTGCAAAAAGTACATGCGGTCTTTCCAATATTTCTAATGGGCCGCCGAAACATCTTAGAGGAATTCTAAATCAAACCTATATGGTGATGTTAGAAAGAAAAGGCATGTATTCAGTTATTTCAGATCCATTAGATGATCAATTAACTGCGATAGCCAAAGGCAAACGTCAAGACATCGTAGATTTAATTTATGGTATGATGGATGGCAATGAACCGAATATCGCAAGTCTTTCTAAAGAAATGCAAGAGTACGCTAAAACGGTTAATGTTATTATGGGAAAAACCTTGTATTCTGATTCATGGCTTGAAGTCTAATATTTTCCTTATTGTCTGAACTGTCTGAACTGTGATTCGTCTGATTTTTGTGATGAACTGTGATTTTCATGGCAATCACATGAATCATATGAATCACAGTTCAAGACAAAAAGGTAATTCTTAATTGAGGTAATATCAATGAGCTTAAAACTTGCCATAGGTGGAAAAGGCGGTGTAGGCAAAACTACAGTAACTGCATTGCTTGCCCGAATATTTGCTCATCACAATTATAAAGTAATTGCGATTGATGCTGATCCAGTAACAAATCTCGCTGCAAGTTTAGGCATTGACGATGCTCAACCCATCACCCCTATTGCTGAATTGTCAGATTTGATTGCAGAACGTACAGGAGCGAAACCCGGAACTATGGGTGGTTTTTTTACTTTAAATCCTAAAGTTGATGACATTCCTGAGCGGTTTTCTCGTGAACGGGATAATGTTAAATTACTTGTCATGGGTACTGTAAAAAAAGGGGGCAGCGGGTGTATTTGTCCTGAAAGTGCCATGCTCAAAGCGCTGATGATGCACCTTGTGTTTCATCGGGATGAAATTGTGATTATGGATATGGAAGCAGGTGTTGAGCATTTAGGCAGAGCGACATCGGCATCAGTCGATGCATTAATTATTGTGGTGAATCCGGGTGCACGAAGTCGTGCCGCAGCCATTCAAATCAAAAAACTCGCAACAGATATTGGAATTAAACGTATTCTGATTTTAGGGAATCGTGTACGTGGAATTGAAGACGAAAAACTGATTCAGGAATCTCTGCCTGATTTTCAATGCATTGGTTTTTTACCTGAAATGGAAGAAATCATCAATTCAGACCGACAAGGTCAACGTCCATTTGATGATATTTCATCTGTACCAGATCAATTGGAATCCATTGCTCAAAAACTGCTGTCTATTAAAAATTCTTGATAAACTCATCAATCCCTGCCATAATTTACCCAACTATTTAATTCGTCATTATCTTATTTTATAACAGCAACAACTTTTTTTCTAAACATGAGGATAGAATGATGTCAGAAAAAGCATTTCAGGATTATTATCCAGATGACTTAAGCTATTGTTACGGGTGTGGCCGATTAAATGATCATGGGCTAAAGATTAAGAGTTACTGGGATGGCGAGGAAAGCGTTTGTCATTTTGTACCTCAATCGCATCATATGGCCATTCCCGGTATTGTATATGGAGGGTTGATTGCTTCATTGATTGATTGTCATGGAACAGGCACAGCATCTGCAGCAATCTATCGATCTGAAAATCGGGAAATGGGGTCATTGCCTATTGCCAGATTTGTTACAGGCTCATTACATGTTGACTTTTTATCACCTACACCACTTAGCCCGGATATGCCGTTAGAGTTAAGAGGCAAAATTAAGGAAATCAAGGGTCGAAAAGTAATTGTTCAGGTCACATTATCCGCATTAGGTAAACTGTGCGCTAAAGGCGAAGTCATTGCAATTCGAATTCCCGAACAACTGATGACAAATTCATAAAAGTCAAGCGGAACTATATTGATACTGGAAGTGGTCAGGAAATTATCATTGAAGAAAAAGATAACATAATTGAAGAAAAAGATAAAATGATTGAAGCACTAAAACTTCTGGAGGTTTTTTAAAATATGGATGAAAAATATAAACCCCAACAGATTGAATCGAAATGGCAATCGATATGGGCAGGAAGCGGTATTTTTAAAGTTACAGAAGATACAACAAAGAAAAAATACTATGTATTGGAGATGTTTCCGTATCCGTCGGGTAAAATTCACATGGGGCATGTCCGTAATTACACCATTGGCGATGTTGTCGCACGATTTAAGCGAATGAGAGGATTTAATGTCCTCCATCCAATGGGCTGGGATGCGTTTGGTATGCCTGCGGAAAATGCGGCTATTGCAAATAAAATTCATCCAGCGCAATGGACGTATAACAACATTGCAACCATGCGCAGTCAGTTAAAAGCGCTTGGGTTGAGCTATGATTGGGATCGTGAAATTGCCACGTGTAAACCTGACTATTATAAGTGGGAACAATGGCTTTTCATAAAGATGTATGAAAAGAAGATGGCCTATCGCAAGGAATCTTATGTGAACTGGTGTACTTCGTGTCAAACCGTTCTTGCGAATGAACAAGTTGAACAGGATTTATGCTGGCGTTGCGGCACTCAGGTTCAGCAAAAAAAACTGTGGCAATGGTTTTTTAGAATTACCGATTATGCTGAAGATTTGATCGTTCATTGTGATCGTTTACCCGGTTGGCCAGAAAAAGTAATGACCATGCAAAAAAACTGGATCGGGAAAAGCTTTGGTGCAGAAATTCATTTTCAGATTGAACATCAGGATAAAACAATCCCAGTGTTTACCACACGTCCAGATACAATTTTTGGTGCCACGTTTATGTGTCTTGCTCCAGAACACCCTCTTGCCATGTCCTTATGCAAAGGAACAGACTATGAAGCCCATGTAACCGAATTTATCAAGCGGGTTGCTTTACAGGAACGTTCTCTGAAAGGAATCGAACGCTATGACAAAGAAGGGGTGTTTACAGGCGCGTACTGTATCAATCCCATGAGCCATAAACGAATGCCAATTTATTTAGCCAATTTTGCGCTGATGGATTATGGAACAGGCGCAGTCATGTCTGTACCGGCTCATGATCAACGGGATTTTGATTTTGCTCAGAAATATTCACTTGAAAAAATTGTTGTAGTACAGCCTGTTGATCAGAAACTGGATTCCGCTACTATGACAGAAGCGTATGTTGAAGTAGGTACAATGGTCAATTCTGGTGAATTTAACGGATTAAACAGCAATGATGCTAAAGAAAAATTTATTGCCTATTTTGAACAGAACAGCATTGGCAAACGTGCAATCAGTTACCGGTTAAAAGACTGGGGAATATCGAGGCAGAGGTATTGGGGTGCACCGATTCCCATGATTCATTGTCCAGACTGCGGTGTCGTTCCTGTTCGTGAATCAGATTTACCTGTTGTATTACCAGAACATGCGGATTTACTTGAAGACGGCCGTTCACCATTAAATT
>PDZT01000006.1:27377-37778 GCA_002753105.1 Deltaproteobacteria bacterium YD0425bin50
AGTTATCGGTTTTTAAGCCGTATCTGGCGGATTGCATTTCAGATCATGCCAATGATTAAAAATGTCAACGTATATCAGGGAAACGGAAAAGACCTGACAGGTAATCTGAAACTTGTGTATCAAAAAACACATCAAACCATTCAAAAAGTAACCAGTGACATTGAAGAGAGATTTCATTTTAACACGTCCATCAGCGCTGTCATGGAGTTAATCAATGTGATGTATCAAGTTGATCTTGCTGAAAATAGCCCATTCATAGCTCCAGTGATGAAGCTTGCGCTTGAATCAGTGGTACGGTTGTTATCTCCGATTGTACCACATATCTGTGAAGAAATTTGGGCGGAAATGCGGCATCAGACCATGCTGCTGAATATGGAATGGCCTACATATGATCAGGGAGCGATTCAGGTTGAAGAAATGTTGATTGTGGTTCAAGTCAACGGCAAACTGCGTTCACGTTTTACCATTGAAGCGGATGTAGATGAAGAGACGATTAAAGCCAAAGCATTAGCTGATGAGGCTGTAAAACGAGCCATTCAGGATAAACCAGTGAAAAAAGTTATTGTGGTTCAAGGTAAACTTGTAAATATTGTAATTTAATATGGTTATTGGCCAAGGCGTTCGATCGTTCCCACGCTCCAGCGTGGGAACGCGGCCTCAGACGCTCCAGCGTCCGTTTTATTCAAAACCATAATATAGTCTCTTTAGCCAAGCACTTGCTATAGATTTTCAGATATTAAATTTCACAATTGGAAGCAATGAAGTGGTAAATTCCCGTAGGGGCGAGGCATGCCTCGCCCCTACAATAGTTCATCTTTGCAATTTTTATCTGAAAATCTGTACGTCTATTCGGGACGCTGGAGCGTCCCTTACTGCGTTCCCACGCTGGAGCGTGGGAACGATCGCTCGCGTACGACTGGAACGCGAAATCAACTATTTCACTAAAAAAGGCCACACTCAATTGATTTTTAACAAATACGCTTTCTTTTTCGGATTATGTATCAGTTTGTTCTTAGGATGCGGATATCATTTCGTAGGCTCTAATCCTTTTGCAGGCAATATTCAGTCTGTATGTATTCATATTCTGAATAACCGAAGCGGGTCAACCGGTTTTGAAAACCAGTTGACCCATGATCTGATGAATGAATTTATTCGGAATTCCCGAATAAAATTGACCTGTAATGAAGCTGTAGATGCAGATATTACAGGTCAAATTCATTCTATTCACAGTAAAACCAGCACTCATGATGCTTCGTATATTGCATCTGAGCGCACTGTATTTGTAAGTGTGGATTTGGAACTTATCTTAAGTGATGGTACAATTTTACGATCCATACATGAATTATCAGATCATGAAAATTATCTGGTACATGCAGATAAAATGACAACAGAAGTGAACCAACATAAAGCACTTTCTAAACTGTCCAAACGCATGGCAGAGCATTTATTTTTACTCTTGTCTCATCCATAAAAAAAAGAAAAGAGATTTTATGATGCAAACCGCAAGAAGTTTACACTATATCACTGAAGAAGAATACTTGGAAATGGAAAGAAGTTCTGAGATAAAGCATGAATATTATCATGGAGAGATATTTGCGATGTCTGGAGCTTCTTTTAAGCATAATGTGATTGTTTCTAATATTATTGGAACATTAGGAAATCAGTTAAGAAAAAAGCCATGTCATGTTTTGCCAAGTGATATGAAGTTAAAGGTTCAAGGAGCAGATCGGTATGTGTATCCCGATATTATTGTAGTGTGTGGTGAAAAAAAATTTTTTGGTGATAAAGAAGATGTTTTAATGAATGCTACAGTAATAGTGGAAGTGCTGTCAGACTCCACAGAAAGTTATGATCGCGGTGATAAATTCGCTTATTATCGTAGATTAGATGGTCTCAAGGAATATGTATTAGTTTTACAAAAACATAAAAAACTAGAAAAATTCTTAAAGGATGACAGAGGATATTGGCATTTTTTTGAGTCTGATGAAGATAAGAACGAGATGGTGCTAGAGTCTATTGAGTGCTTACTTCATGTGGACGATGTGTATGAAAAAGTATTTTGATATGTCATAATGGCGCGCCATCTATGTCATAATTGACGTAGTGGAACAGAGACATATCTATTCCACTACTGTGTTTACCACAATCAATTCTTCATGGTAAATTTTTTCAAAAATCCAAGAGACAATTTTTCAAGTGTATATGGTGTTGGTATCCCCTGTTCATCCCAACCACGTAATCGATAGTATTTAGGTAACATCGCGTTGAGGTTTACTTTACTTTTTGGGTTGTGTTTATCTAAAGGCACATCTGTAAATCTACTGGGTAATTGATCTTCTTGTTTACCAATACCTTCTCGAAGGTTAAACAGTTTTTCAAGTGTGTATCCACGTGCACCAGCAAGGAAAAAATCACCGAAATACATATTTATGCCTGTGGCTAATGATAAGGCAAGTGAATGCGGAACGAGGGTTAGATGGAATTTCATGAGTGATGGTGGCAAGCGAAGGAAAATGTCCACAACTGGAAATAACCCTGTTAAGATGAGCTGAATTAATCGTAATACCATGCGATTGGAAATACGAAAAGCGATGGTTGGAATACCTGTCCATGCTGTAAAAATACAATTTCCTCCAGCGCTGATCGCTGAAAGGATGTTTTGATTGATAATTGTCCAAGCCGGTTTTGAGCGTAAATGTAATGGCTCTAAATTTATGGGACCAGATACTTCCAAATAAATGAGATATCCACCATGAAGATGACAAGCTCCCCGGTTAGACGTAGCATACCCTAATGCATGACCTGTTGCAGCTCGAGGTTCATACGCGGAAATTTCAAGACCTTTCACATGAGCAGCGAATTCTTTTCCACCATATTTTTCAGATAAATATTTCACACCTTCGGCAAGATCATTGCCAATGCCTTGACGGTAAGCAATGTCATGAAGTACCTGAGATATGTTTTCTTTTTTTCCAAATTCAATATCATTTTTCCACATTCCTTTTTCATTCAACTCGGCTGCAAAGCCCAAGACATTACCCACAGTGATGGTATCCATCCCGAGAAGGTCTAATTCGTAATTCCATCGGATAATCGCTTCAATATCGTTGATTAATAGATTAGAACCCATTGTGCAAAGAATCTCATATTCTGGGCCTTTAACTGTTTTCCCATCGACTTCGACTAAACGACCGCATTTAATGGGACAGGATACACAACCATAATTACGAATCAAATGGTCTTTAGCCAATGTTTCACCGCTAATTTTGTCCGCATCTTTATAAGTTGCATATAAAAAATTTTTGGTAGGCAAGGCATTTTTTTGAGATAGTTGTTTTAAAAATCCAGCAGTCCCATATTTGGGGACAATATAGCCTGTCGCAGGATGGTCTTTAATTAGCTTTACCCAATTTTTGATCGTTTGATGAAACTGTTCACGATTAGCAACATCGATTTTTTGATTGCCATTCACTACAATGGCTTTGAGATATTTAGATCCCATGACTGCCCCCATACCTGTCCGACCATGAACTCTTTCTTGAGAAACAACAGATGCATATTTTACAAGATGTTCACCTGCTGGTCCTATGACCATAGAACCGCGTTTATTGAAAGATTCACGCGTTTTTTCAGTATTCAGCCCCCATAAATGTGATGCGTTTTTAATTTGAACTTGATCTTCATCAATATCAATATATACAGGATGTTCAGCTTTTCCCCGGATAAGAATACCATCCCATCCTGCTTTTTTTAAGCGTATGCCAAAATTTCCGCCACTATTTGAATGCCCGATTGCACCTGTCTGTGGACTTTTTGCTGAGATATCATATCGGCTTGAAGAAGGAGCGCCAGTTCCAGTGAGTGGTGATGTCATGACAATTATGATATTATCAGGGGAAAGTGGGGCAATATTTGGCTTAAGTTCATCCCATAATATTTTTGTACTTAAGAACCTGCCGCCTAAAAAAAGTTTTCGATCATTATCACTCAATGGATATTCACAGATTCTCTTAGTTGATAAATTGATATCGAGCACTTTTCCCATGTATCCTTTATAGATACTTGCCATACTTTGTCTCCTTGAGGATATTTTCGATTTTGATTCTTGGAATGCACCTAATTCATTACCTATTATAAAATGATAGTCAAAATAAAAAAAATTATTTGCAAAAAAAAAAAAGATGGGTTAATAAATTTTTTCCAATTCATACAGTATTAAATTCTATACCTTTTATGTATCAATAAAAGCAGATTTTTTCCCACTAAAGAATAAATCGGGATATAAACATGAAAACAACTGTTTTAAACATTGCGAAATTATTAACGTTTCAAAAAGGTGGGATAAATCCTCCAGAAAAAATGCGTTTAACTAAAAATTTACCCATAGAAGTAATGCCAACACCGCCTGAAGTTGCTATTTTTTTAAAACAGCATGTTGGCACTGCTTGTCTTGAGCATTGTATTAGAGCAGATATGTGTTTGCATTTTGTGAGACAACCTACAGATAATGCCTGTAAAATTGTATTTAAAGGATTACAGAATACGTTGTATTCTGAAGATTATTTTTTGAATGATAATATTTGTTTTAACTCATCTGAAGTTCATGTTCAACAGGAAGAAAAGGTTTCTGAGGGTGATTTGATAGGAAAGGGTAGCAAATTAGGTTCTAATCTTCATGCCAGCATCAGTGGATTAGTAAAAACGATTAGTGATACGCCTCATCCGTTTGGAAAAGAACCAGCTATTGTGCTTTCTATTGACCCGGATGCTAAACCAAAGTCTTATCCTATAGTCAACGAAAACTGGATGTCTTTGTCGAGAGAAGACCTTTTTGCGAAGATTAAAGAGGCTGGGATTGTTGGTTTGGGTGGGGCTGGAATTCCAATTGATTCAAAATTAAGTGTCAAACGGGATAGCAAATTAGATACGCTGATTTTAAATTCCGAAAGTGAACCGTACCTGACTTCAAATTACCGGATCATGCTTGAACACGCTTTTGAAATTATAGAAGGTGCGAAAATATTACTAACGATTTTAGACATTAAAGAGTGCATCATTGGGGTAGAAAATAATAAACCCGATGCTATCATTGCTTTAAATCAAGCTATTGAAAACGACACCCAAAAAAACGGCTCTAAAAATCAATTTAAGATTGTTGTACAGCCGTTGCAAACGAAATATCCTCAGGATGCAACAGATCAAATCACATTTACTTTAACTGGAAGAATTAAACCGACGGGGAAGAGGATATCAGCGTCTGGTGTAAATATTCAAAATGTTTATACAGCTAAGGTGATTTATGACGCGGTAGTATGCCATAAACCGTTTTATGAAAAGGTGATCACTGTTTCAGGAAGAGGAATCGCGAGGCCGGCAAATTTGCTTGTGAAAATTGGTACGCGTCTTCGGGATATTGTTGACTATCTTGGAGGTATGACTCAGGATGTGGCAAAAATCGTTATTGGCGGGCCTATGTTGGGTTTTGCTGTATCCAGTCTTGAGATTCCCATCACAAAAACCACCCCGGGTGTATTATTTCTAACTCAAGACGAAATCGATATTCAACCATCATATGATCCTTGTATTCGCTGCGGTTTTTGTCTGCAAGCCTGTCCTATGGGGTTAGAACCGAATAATGTCAGTATTTATGTTGAAGCAGGTAAATCTGCGGACACTGAACAATTTGGAATTATGGAGGATTGTTTTGAATGCGGGTGTTGTGCGTATGTATGCCCATCAAAGCGCCCATTAGTACAATTTATTAAACTGGCAAAATTAAAGATTTTGGAGGCTCAACAGAAAAAGAAACAAAGAGAATCCAAACCTAAAGAATCAAAACAAAGAGAATCAACATGATGAATGCCCAATCTGAAAAAAATTCAATTTCGAATTGCTTGCATGTTTCAAGCGCACCTCACATCCAATCTGAGGTAACTATTTCAAAAATCATGTGGACGGTTGTTGTATCTCTCTTGCCGCCTCTGATCATTTCAATTTTTATCTTTGGATTTCAAACACTGATAATTACCTTAGTTAGTGTAGTAAGTTGTGTTGTTACGGAAGCTGTTTCTCAGAAGATGTTAAATCGTCCCGTGACCATCAAGGATGGCAGTGCTGTTATTACAGGTTTATTGCTAGCGTACATCATTCCTCCGGGTGTGCCTTGGTGGCTTCCTATACCGGGCGCGTTTATGGCTATTTACGTAACAAAAATATTAATGGGTGGGTTGGGATATAACATATTTAATCCTGCGTTAATCGGCAGAGCCTTTCTGATGGCGACTTATCCTGTGGCCTTGACTTCAGCTTGGCTGGCCCCGATTAGAAATGGATCTATTTTTACTTATATGAATGCGAATGTGGATGCCATTTCTTCTGCTACACCCTTGTATGTCTTGAAGCACTACGGCATGGCCGCATTAATTGAAAAGTTTGGTTCTATGTCCGTAATATACACTGACTTTTTTTTCGGATTTAGGCCGGGTTGTATTGGTGAGACATCCGCATTTCTGATCTTGCTGGGTGGGTTAGTGTTATTATATAAAAAATATATAAGCTGGCATATCCCGGTTTCTGTAATGGGTTCTACAGCGCTGTTGACATGGATTTTTGGGGGAGAAAGTTTTTTTACAGGAAATCCATTAGTTGCGATTCTCTCTGGAGGGGTAATGTTGGGCGCATTTTTTATGGCAACGGATTATGTTACCTCCCCTAATCAAAAAATCGCACAGTTGATATTTGGAATAGGTATTGGCGCATTGACAGTATTGATTCGGCTCAAAGGCGGGTATCCTGAAGGCATATGCTATGCTATTCTTTTGATGAATCCTGTAGTTCCGGCTTTGGATCAGTGGTTTAAAGCGAAACGTTTTTCAGAAGGCGCAACACAATGAAAGAGATGATCAAAATTGTTCTTGGATTATGTGTAACTTGTATAACTGCGGCCTGTATTATGGGAGTTACGTTTATTTTTACATCTGACCCCAAAAAAAAGAATGAACATATTAATTTTGAAAAAAATATGTTTAACGTATTGGGTTATAATGAAAACAGGTCTATTCCAGCCGATCTGAAGTTATATAGTATTTTTCGGTACATAATTATTCAAGGCGATAATCAATATTTAGGTTACGCGGTGCCGGTAGGAGAGAAAGACTCCAGCGGATATGATTTGCTGCAGGTAGATACCAATGGAAATTTTGTTGATCATAAACATTTGGACATCAAACCTGAAAAAGTGATGGAAGAAGGGGACAGGACATCTGCTATCAAAGCTGCAGTAGGGGGGGCTGCTACAGTAACGTACGCGGATATGTTTTTTGTAGCCAAAGTGGAGAATAAAAGATCGGCCTTCTTATTACCGGCTGAAACCATTGGTTTTAAAACAACGATTGGCTTTATGTTAGCCTTAGATCCTTTGTATAATGTTATTGGTGTGGAAATTTTAGAACATGAGGAAGACCCGGGATTAGGCGCGGAGATTGAACAGGAATATTTTAAAAATCAGTTTCAGGGTAAGTCATTTGAAAAGGTTAAATCCATTGTAGTAATCAAACAACCCATTCCCGATGACTATCTGAAATTTCTAGAAAAAAAGAAATGGCGTCAAGGTGAATATTCGGAACAGGAAATTAAGGCTATGCAACAAAAATATCAAGATAGTGATATTAATGCCATTACTGGTGCGACGATTTCAAGTGTTGCTTTAACGAATGGCATTAAAGTGGCGGTTAAAAAATTTGTATATCGGGTTAAAGTACTGGATACAATCATTATGAACAAACAAATCGCGGTGGCTTTTTAGGCCTTGAGGTTCGTTTTGGCTTTTTGTCTGAACCATGATTCTCTTGATTATAGGATTATCTTGATTTTTCAACAAGTTAATCATGTTAATTTTTTAATCATGTGAATCAAGGTCGTTTTTTAAACAAGGAGATGTTTCTTGGCTATTCAACAAAAAACAAATAAAGAAATATTCTTAAACGGAATTTTTAACGAAAATCCTATTTTTCGTTTGGCTTTGAGCATGTGTCCCGCAGTTGCGATCACTACGAATTTGCTCAATGGGATACTCATGGGTGTGAGCGTCATTTTTGTTCAGATTTGTGCGAATTCCACCATAGCGCTCTTAAAAGATTATATTCATCCCCGCGTCAGACTACCAATTTATTCTTTAACGCTGGCTACTTACGTGACAGTAATAGACTTGATTTTATCAGCTTACTTTCCCGTAGCGTATGGTGCTTTAGGACTGTTTATAAAATTAATCGTGGTGTTTACATTTATTACAATGAGATTGGATGTGTTTGCCCGTAAGAATACCGTTTTCCCAACTTTTTTAGATGCTATGGGTATGGGCTTGGGATTCTTGTGGGGCATGATGGTGATTGGCGGTGTGAGAGAACTTCTTGGATCAGGTACGCTTTTAGGCTATGATATTCTTGGATTTAAACCCATGTTATTCTTTGTACTGCCTGCTTCTGGTTTTTTTATTATTGGTTTTATGATGGCTATCTTCAATTATACTGAACGCATCTATAAAGAGAAACAGAGCAAAAGGAGAATACCGGCATGAAAGTTATAAAATATGCTATTATCCTGATTTTAATAGGCCTCATATGCGGCTGTAATTCAACAGGTGATCGTTTTGTTTTAAAATCAAAATTTCAAAGTAAGGATTCTATTACAATTACTTTTGCAGGCGCAGTTGATGATCAATGGGCTAAAAATAAAGATAATTTTATAGTTTATGAAGAACCGGATCCGGATATTAGACTCATCATAAAAGATGTGTTGCTTTCTCCTGATAAAAAAAGCGTGGAGATATTTTTTGCTGAACCGATTAATAAAACTGTGCCTCATTGTCTGAAATTGAAAGACATCAGTTCTGATGGTAAATCACAAGGTACACATGATATTACAGTAAAAAAGTTTTATTTTGGGAATTTAATTAATATCCTTGTATTAACCATGTTAGTACAAAACATTATATTTGTGAAATATTTAGGTCTGTGCATCTATTTAGGTATCAGTAGAAAACGGGCTGCCGCAATTGGAATGGGCTTTACATTTACGATAGTTTCATTTTTTTCATCCATCATGATCTGGTTTGTCTATCAAAAGATATTAATCCCCTTCCATATTAACTTTATACAAATTATTGTTTTTGTTGGTTTAATTTCGCTAACTGTTCAGTTTGTTGATACCATTTTAAGAAAAGTCAATCCTGTGTTATTCAAGGAATTTGGTATTTATTTAGTATTGGTTGTGTCCAATTGCGCCATGCTAGCGATACCTCTGTTGATAGCCGCCAATAATTATGATTTATTTGAAAGTATTATGGTTTCATTAGGCGGTGGTTTAGGATTTCTACTGGCTCTTTTTTTAATGTCTTGTGTTCAGGAAAGATTAAGTTTATCGCCGATACCTCCTTCATTTAAAGGGATGCCGGCTGCATTTATCATGACAGGTCTTTTTTGTTTGGCATTTATGGGATTTTCAGGAATGGCCCTTTTTTAATATTTGATAGGAAGTAGAGATGGATCCAGTCTATATAAAAATAGCTTTAGGTGGGTTGACCTTAATGGTTTCCATAGGTCTTTTTTTCGGTATTGGTTTGGCTTTAGCAGCAAAGAAATTTAAAGTAGAAACAAACCCAAAGGTAGAAAAAATAATCGATATATTACCGAGTGCTCAATGTGGTGCCTGCGGATTTCCGGGATGTGATGCGTATGCTGAGGCTGTTGTTGATGACCCTGATGTAGAACCGAATCTATGCCTTCCCGGAGGACCTCTTGTTGCTAATGAGATTGCAAGAATCACTGGTAAAGCCGTAAACGTGGTCGAAGGAATGGGTGCAGTCGTCCTTTGCGGCATAAGAGAACGAAAAGACCATAATAAATTTATCTATTCCGGCTACAAGGATTGTAAGGCAGCTAATATCATTTTTGGAGGCCCAACGGATTGTGCATACGGTTGTCTTGGTTTCGGAGATTGTGCTACAGCATGTCCTTTTCATGCTATTGAAATGATAAAAGAGTTTCCTGAAATTGATCCTGAAAAGTGTTTAGGATGCGGACTTTGCGTAACAGCATGTCCTAAAGAATTGATCAGTTTAATTCCTAAAAAGGCTAGAATTGTGGTAAATTGCTGTGCGAAAAGTCTTTCAAAGGAAACCTTGCCGATTTGTTCATTAGGCTGTCTGCATTGTTTAGCTTGTATAAAAGCCTGCCCGGCTCAAGCGCTGAGTTTAGAAAATGGTAAAATAGTCATCGATCATACGAAATGTATCAACTATGGTTCAAGCTGTAATGAGGCTTGTTTGAACGCCTGCTTTATCAAATATCCAAAATTTTACGATATGGAATCACAAAATAAAGAATACTATCAACGGCCTATTAT
>PDZT01000006.1:38565-51628 GCA_002753105.1 Deltaproteobacteria bacterium YD0425bin50
GAGAAATGAAGGATATTGAAATACCTGACCAGCTTTATGAACAGTATCTTTCGGGTACCGGTTTAGCGTCCTATTTGCTTTATCACTGGATTCCAGCAAACGCAGACCCTCTGGGGCCGGATAATATCCTTGGATTCATGTCTGGATTACTCACAGGAGCTGGGAGTCTGTTTACTGGAAGATGGATGGTCGTTGGTAAATCGCCTTTGACTGGAGGATGGGGAGATGCTAACTGCGGTGGTCAGCTATCGCCTGAAATCAAGCACTGCGGTTATGACGGCATATTCTTTAAGAATATAAGCCCTAAACCTGTTTACCTGTATATTAACCAACAAGTTCGAGAACTCATTGATGCTTCTGATTTATGGGGTAAAGACACCGTAGAAACTGAAAAAACGTTATGGGAAAGACACACCTATAAAAAAAATAAACCTCAGGTAGCCTGCATTGGGCCTGCCGGAGAGAAGTTGTCATTGATCTCTGGTGTTAGTAATGATTTGGGTAGAATGGCTGCTCGTGGTGGATTAGGCGCTGTTATGGGGTCTAAAAAATTGAAAGCCATTGTATTGAGCGGTGATCAGCCTATTATCCCTTATGATAAGGATGAAATGAACCGTCTAAGCAAAAAATCCAGCAAATGGATACTATTTCAACCGCCTTTTGTCTCTGGGCCAGCAACCTCCTATCTTGGCGCTTTGATGCGTGTTCTTCCAACTCAGCTTGCACAAGATGGCATGTTATATAAAATTTTGCTACGTCGCTGGGGAACGGTCAGTATGAACCAGATGAGTATTGAAATGGGCGATTCACCTGTTAAAAACTGGATGGGCAGCAGCGTGGACTGGGATGCATCTAAGTCAATTGGAGTGAATCCCGATGTATTTACGAATGCTGAAATTGTAAAGTATCATTGTTATTCATGCCCATTAGGGTGCGGTGGAATTTGTAAAATGTCTGGTAAATATAAAGAAACCCATAAACCGGAATATGAAAGTGTTATTTGTTTAGGCGCTTTGTGTATGAATGAGGATGCAGATAGCATTTTTTATATGAATGAGGTTCTGAATAGGGCAGGGATGGATACTATTTCTGCTGGACATGCTTTAGCTTTTGCAATTGAATGTTATGAAAAAGGAATTATCACTGATGCGGATACCGGTGGAATAAAAATGACTTGGGGAAACACCGATGGCATTGTCGCAATGCTTCATAAAATGGTGGATCGTGAAGGATTTGGAGATGTTTTGGCAGATGGGGTTAAAGTGGCTTCTCAAAAAATAGGCAAGAATTCCAAAGAATTTGCCATTCATGCCGGTGGACAAGAATTAGCAGCTCATGACGGTCGAAATGATCCCGGATTTGCTGTTCACTATAGTTTAGATCCAACTCCCGGAAGACATACCATTGGTAGTCAGCTTTATTATGAAATGTATCAGCTTTGGAAAGAAATTAAAGGCTTACCCAAAGCGCCATTGCTTTATCATAAAAATCATAAATATCTTGCTGATGAGGAAAAAGCTAAAATAGGCGCAGCCTGTAGCAAATATATGAACGTTCTCAACGCTATTGGCGCTTGTCTTTTCGGAGCACTCACCGGTATCAAACGCGTTCCTTTTTTTGCATGGATTAACGCTGCGACTGGCTGGAACAAAACCCCAGAAGAGTATATGGAAATTGGTGAGCGGATTCAAGTCTTAAAACAGGCATTTAATGTCAAGCATGGCATTGAGCCAAAACATAATTTTGTTACACCGCGAGCGCTAGGTGTGCCTGCTCAGACCGAAGGTGCGAACAAAGGTCGTACAGTGTTAATAGATAAATTATCATCAGATTATTGGGAACAATTCGGTTTTGATCGGGAAACAGGTAAACCTAAACCGGAAAGTATAAAAAAATTTAGCATTGATGAACCGTTAAGGATCACGGATTAAACCGATTAAATAGATTACACGAATTTTTCACATTATGATTTCGAGTAATCCTTTAATCCATCTAATCTGTGATTCAGACAAACGAGAAACTGAATGAGTGAATAATTATGGCCTATACCATTATTGAAAGCTGTATTGGTTGTGAAATGTGCAAGAAGATTTGTCCGATGAATGCCATATTCGGGGACAGTGAAACTCAGCAGAAGATCAACCCGGAATTGTGTATTGAATGCGGGTCTTGCGGACGCATTTGTCCTAAAAATGCTATTGTAGATTCGTTTGGCATCCCCGCGGTCAGTATTCCCAAATCTCAGTGGAAACAACCGCACATCATTTTAAAAAATTGCACATCCTGCGGCAGTTGTGTGGATATCTGCCCGGTTCATATCATCACAATCTCGCATCACATTTCCATGACAGGGAAACATGTGAAGCCCGAAATCAAAGACATTCATTTATGTATTTCTTGCGGATTCTGCGCGTTGAAATGTCCAGTTAACGCCATTGAGATGAAAATTCCCGAGTGAACATGAGTCGTTTCTGGGTATTGCTACTTGTATATGGATTGCTTGGCTGCGGGGAAAAGGAAATGTTGATTTCCGGTAAGACCATGGGCAGCACTTACCATATTAAAGTAATTTCTTATACTTCCTCACAGGAATTGAGAGAAAAAATTGAAAAGCGTTTAGATGGGTTAAACCACTGCCTTTCGGTTTACCAGAAGGACAGTGAAATCAGTCGGTTCAATGCCAGCAAGAGCAGCGAGAAATTTTATCCTTCACAAGATTTTAAAAATGTTCTCACTATCGGAAGACAGTTATTTCAATTCACTCAAGGAGCATGGGATGGAACCATTCATCAACTCGCTTTATTATGGGGTTTTACTTCCGATAGGAAAGAGAATCAAACGTTGCCAAAACCAGAAGCAATTCAGACCTGCTTGAAAAGTATCGGATTTAACCATATCATTATTAATTCAGATTCTTCTATTCAAAAAAAAAATGACTCCATAACATTAGACCTAAATTCTTTAGCTCAGGGCTATGCATCAGATCAAATTGCTCTGTTAATCAAAGCTGAGGGAATTGATAATTATCTTGTGGAAATAGGCGGTGAGGTTGTTGCGTCTGGACATAATTTGAAAGGCAAACCATGGCGCGTTGGAATTAATACTCCTTTTGAAGACGCACCATTAGACGCGGTCTATAAGGTCGTTTCCTTACAAAACAAAGCCCTATCAACAAGCGGCAACTATCGTAATTTTTTCAAAATCAATGACAAACTGTATGCTCATATTCTTGATCCAAAAAGTGGATATCCAGTTGAAAACGGTGTGGTCAGTGCTACAGTTATGGCAGATAACTGTACATTTGCTGATGGATTAGCAACGGCATTAGTTGTGATGGGAGTTGAAAAAGCTTTAGCTCTGGTAAATCAGCTTGATAATATCGAATGTCTAATCATAGTGAAAGAATCAGATTCTAATTTGAAAGATTATTATTCTAAAGGATTTAAGACAGAACCATTTTAAATAGGCATAGGAAATTAAACCATGATCAGCTACTGGGAAATGTTTCAGCGTAATTATGGAATTTTTTCAAAAGAAGAACAATCAAGAATTAAAAATGCTCACATATTAATTATCGGTTGCGGAGGAATTGGCGGATTAGTAGCAGTGATTCTCGCTCGTTCAGGGGTAGAACAATTTACCCTAATTGATTTTGATACTTATGAGCCTTCGAATATCAATCGTCAAATCGGATGTTTTACGCATACGTTAGGTCAACATAAGGCTCAAATCATCGCCGATCAACTTGTTTCTATCAATCCATCGATTAAAGCCACCGTTTATGACCGTAAATTAACCTTTGCTGAAATAGGCGAATGTATAAAGACAGTGGATATCGTCTTTCCTGCAGCCGATGATATGGCATTTAGTATTTTTGTTTTCAAAGAAGCAAGGCGGGCTAAAAAGCCAGCATTGTTAGTAGTTCCTGCAGGTACATGGGCTAATGTCAGCATGATTATGCCTCAAAGTCCACCTGTTGAAAAAATTCACGGCGTTCCTCAGTTGAACAGTTATGAAGCGTTGTATGATGTTTTTCATAGTGAAAAAGGCAAGTTTGGTGCGATGCAGTATCTAACACACGGTCATTGGAATATCGACCATTTCCATTCTTTTGTTTTTGAAAACGCTCCGATTGCACAGATATGCCCTACGGTTTGGATATGTTCATCTATAGGGGCTTTGGAAGTATTAAAAACCTTGACCGGAAAAATGAAACCGGTTGTTTCACCTAATTATTGGGAAATTACAAGTAAAAAAATACGAGTTGCGCGTATAGGAGATTTCTCTCTGCATACCGGACAATTGCTGATGAAAAGACTGATGTGGCCGCTTTTACAAACTCGTGTGGGGCCTTTACTTGAGACTTACATCCGAACAGTCTGGAATTGCTTTTATCGGTATATCTGTTACCGTCAGAAGGTCAAATTGGCTATCTCCAAAAAAGAATAAATTGTTTTAGTGTACATATGAAAAAAAATAAGTGTTGCAAGCCAAAAAAGGGAGGTCAATGTGGACGATTATCGAGAATTAAAACCAAGAAGCAAATTATTTAAAAAGATTTATATCGCCATTATGTTATGGTTTGTAGGGAGATCCATCCAAGCAGCATCACGGGTTGACAAAGACATTAAGAAGGAATTTGACGATTTTCCAGAAGGGTTTACCTTTAGTTTAGGCGTAGCGCCTAATGGGCCGTACATGGTGGTCGGTAAAGACAAACAGGGCAAGGTAAAGTATTTAGGGTGGAATCGTCAAGGTAAACGAATCGATGTGGATATGAAGCTGAAAAATATTGAAGCTGCGTTTTTGCTGTTTACGTTTCAGGAAAGCACTTGCCGATCTTCCGCCCGTAATCGACTCATTGTTGATGGTGATGTTCCGACTGCAGCAGCTATTGTTCGGGTAATTGATATGGTAGAGGTGTATTTACTGCCCAAGTTAATCGCCAAATTAGCCATTAGAAGATATCCCTCATGGTCAATCATGCGCACGCTCATTGGCAGGTCTAGAATTTATTTTCGTGCAATTTTAGGTTATTAAACTAAGGAGGAAGCTATGCAGGTACCCGAATTTTATGAATTCCATTGCCCTGTTAAAACCAATGCTGGAATCAATGCACTCGATCATATTCCTATTGAATTGGAGGCAATGGATGCCAGAAAACCTTTAATTATTACAGATAAAAACACATATTCTAAAGGAATTATCAAGCACGTTGCTTCCGCTTTCAGTGAATCCGGAATTGTTCTTGGTGTTTTTGACGGTGTCGGTGATACTGCTGACATATCGACTATCCGTGACCTGTATCAAAGATGGCAATATAAGGGAATCGATTCTATTATCGCGGTCGGAAGTGGGGCTGTGCTTGATACAGCTAAAGGATTAAATATTGCTGTATCAGGAAAGCCAGAGGATTTACGGAAAAACGCTGAGTCAATCAAAACAAGACTGAAACCCTTGGTCGCAGTATTAACTGGCTATAGCAACGGTTTTGAAATATCCAAATATGCTTTTATTGGAGAGTTGACGTTTACTTCGCCTTTTTTGATGCCCGATCTTGTGGTGGTTGATCCTCGCATGGTACGTTCTGAATCTGCATTACGGATTGCTGAAACTGCTATGATTACTTTTTCCCATGCTGCCGAAGCTATTACCCATGCATCCAAAAATCCTTTATCTGATTGTTATGCTTATGCTGCTCTGGAGTATATTCGTCATTGTCTCATGGAAGCGCTTAAAAACCCTAAAGATAAAAAAAGCTGTTTGGCATTAGCTGAGGCATCCTCAATGGCGGGATGTGCTTTTTCGAATAGTAGATTCGGTATGGTTCATGAGTTAGGACAGGAAATAGCCAAGCAGCGATTACTGAGCAGCGGACAGGCAATGGGTATTTTACTGCCTTATGGAATTGAATATCAGACACTGAAATGTGGATTCCAAGCCGCTGATATGCTGATCCCCCTAGTTGGTTTTAATGATTTTGTTGATACGCCACAGAATCAAAGAAATCAGAAAGTGTTAAGCCTGATTCGTCAAATGCAGGATAATATCTGCAGCACTGTTCAATTGCCTCGAACATTTAAAGATGTCCAGATCGAAAAAGAGAAATTAAAAAAAGTTGCTCAAAAAGTAGCTGAATCGAGTTCAAGCGGTATTCGTGAGGATGCGTATTTGACGGTTTTAAACGCTGCTTATGATGGCAAGCCGATTATGGGATAACAATTACAACACTATAAGGAGTGAACAATGTATTCACCTGGATATTATGAATTCTGCTGTCGGGTAAAAATAGTTGCTGGGCATCAAGCGCTTGAAAAAATACCGGGTCTATTAAACGACCTGAACGCTAATAAGCCTTTGATACTTGCCGATAAAGGCGTTACCGGTGCAGGGCTGGTAAAAATTCTGAGTGCCGCTATTGAGAATCAAATTGAAATCGGTAGTATTGAAGATGATATTCCCCAAGATTCGGATTTAAAAGTAGTTAATCATTTGGCGAATGTTTATCGGGATAAAGGCTGTGATGCAATTATTGCTGTTGGCGGTGGTTCGGTTATGGATACAGCCAAAGGCGTTAATATTGTGGTTTCAGAAAATGCGGATGACCTGATGAAGTTTTCAGGTGCCGGTACTTTAAAACATCAGCTTAAACCCCTTATCGCCATACCCACCACATCCGGAACGGGTTCTGAGGTTACTGTGGCTGCCGTTATTGCTGACCATCAAAAAAACAAAAAAATGCTATTTACTTCGTACTTTTTGCTTCCTAATGCAGCGGTTCTGGATTCACGAATGACGTTGACGCTTCCTCCGTTTTTTACCGCTATGACAGCTATGGATGCCATGACTCATGCAATTGAGGCTTATACCTGTTTAGCAAAAAATCCAATTAGTGATGCTCATGCTATCCGGGCTATTGCTATGATTAGCCAGAACCTGCTCAATGTGGTTAAAAATCCGGGTGATAAGAATGGCCGATTAGCATTAGCTAATGCTGCTACCCTAGCAGGGGTTGCCTTTTCAAACTCTATGGTAGGCATGGTTCATACATTAGGACATTCAGTCGGTGCAATCTGTCATGTGCCTCATGGTACTTGTATGTCGATTTTTTTGCCTTATGCTTTGGAGTATAATTTTCACAAAATTGAATCCTTTATAGCTGAGATTTTATTTCCATTGGGCGGGGAAGATATGTACCGCAGTACCCCGAAAAACCAACGGGCGGAAAAAGTCATTGAATTGGCGCGTAAGCTAAATCAAGATTTATTCGATGCCACGAATGGAAGGCATTCTCGGTTTCTGAAAGAAATTAAGGACAGAGAGGGTCGTCAGATGGTTCCTAAAGATAAACTCACAGAAATTGCTGCGACAGCACTAGGGGATGGCTCTATTTTTTATAATCCTGAAGAACTAGATTATGATGATTGTCTGATGGTACTGAATGCGGCTTGGGAAGGTGTTCCTCTAGACCGTAGTCGAATTAAAAAAGGATAAGGAGGTTATAAACGTTATGTCTTTTGTCGTCGATATTGCCATAGAAAAAAAATTTGATGTTCCTTGTTCAGCGGATAAAGTCTTTGAAGTTCTCGCTGATGTTCCCCGTTCGGTCAGTCATTTTCCGAATGTGAATAAACTTTTGGATATGGGTGAGAATACCTTCCGTTGGGAAATGAATAAATTAGGATTTGATAAGTATTCAATACAAATCATTTATGCGTGTAAATACGTAGGTAATAAAGAAGAAAGATGGGTGAAATGGACTCCAATTAAGGACGTTGGTAATGGTATGATCGAAGGGTCATGGAATATTAAACAACAGGATTCCGGAACACACATCGATTTTAATACTCAGGGTAAATTAACAATACCACTTCCTGCATTGGTAAAATTTATCGGAGCGCCTATTGTTGAGAAGGAATTCAACAGACTTGTGGATCATTATATTGAAAATTTAAAACAGACATTTAGGGTCACGGATTAAATACATAGAATAAATCGGGCGTTGTAGAGACGCACTATTTTGCGTCTCTACATGTCTTATTCATTATAATTTTTTTCGAGTTCTGCCATATTGGTTTGAATATTTTCTTTTATATATTCCAAAACCTCCACGCTTAGTCCCAAGAGTTTTGCTGATTCTAATGTAGAAAATTCTTTAACCTCATCCATAACAGCATAACCAGCTTTACAGGCAATGGCATTGGCAACATTTATCACAAGTACCGCTTTATCCGTACCCCGGTCGAATAACAATCCTTCCTGCATGGTCGCAGCGCGGATAAACCGTTTACCAAATCTCCAGTGCCGTAAAATCATTCCGCTAATACTCATATAACTTTTGATGATACCACTGATAATTTGCGTTATAGAAATGCCATATTTTTCAGGTTCTTTTTCAGTAATATACCTTAATAACACCACTTTTCCAATGTCATGCATCATGCCAATTGAAAAATATTCTTCTTTGTCTGTATATTTTTTGCGCTCTGCAATGCTGCGAGCTGCATACGCACAAGCCAACGAATGTAGCCATTGTTTTTCCATAAGTGATTTATATAATGGATTTTTGGTCTGATATTGACCTTTATTGGCAATGGCCAACACAATACTCAAAACCTCAGTAAAGCCAACCCGTGTAATGGCTTTTCGGACTGTGTTGACTCTTGCTACACCAGAATAGTATGGAGAATTGGCAACCGCAATCATTCTCAATGACATGGCAGAATCTTTTTCAATAACGCCTGTGAGTTCATCGATAGTATAATCTGGTTTGTTGATAATCATCTGAACATCTTGTACTACTTTGGGCAAGACAGGAAGCGCAATTTTTTCTTGTTTCAGTTCATCAAGAATTTCATAAATAATATCCATGATATCCAGAGTAGGTTCTGGAGTGATATCAGCAGCTTTGCTTGGTTTTAAATAGGTAATAAATTCGTGCACAAGTGCTTTATCTAATTGGGTTTCAGACATTCTTTCAATTTGTTCAAATGCCCAGTTCATATCTTTGGGTTGTGCCCCAAATGGATAAGCAATAAGATCATAAGTATTGATAAGTGTTAAAATTTTTATTCCGATATAGGATTTGTCAAGATGCAAGTCTTTTGGGAATCCAGTTCCATCTAAATACACATGATGATACAGAATTAAAGGCAGAATTCCTTTGAACCAAGCATAAGGCATTAAGACTTTTTCAGCGATTTGCGGATGTTGCTGATAGAGATTCAGTTCTTCTGGAGTGAGTTTATCGATTTGACCAATATTGTCTATAATAGGTTGAGGCATGATCACTAAGCCAATATCATGGAGTAGTCCTGCAACATAAAGTTTGTCAATTTCATTTTTTTCAATTTTAATTTTTTTAGAAAAATTCATACAATTTAATGCAACTCGTTCAGAATGGGATCTGAGTATAGTGCTTTTTTCTCCCATAAGAATGAGATATGAACGAAGCATTTCTGAAACAAAAGTAAGTGTTTGTTTGTTGACATCTGAAAACATGATGGATCATCGCCTCTGTGCCGTTGTAACTTTTTCCTTAATTAATGAATTATTCTGAATATGTTCGTCAAGCGATTTCTCATATTCTTTAATTTTTATTTCACCGTTAAATTATGATGCGATGAAAATTCAAAGGAAACCCGATAACCCGTTTCGTGCTGTTCAAGTTTGAGAATGGCTGAAAATTCTTTTTTGGCTTTCGACATAAATCCATGCAAAGGGCCAATAGATTTGTCTGTCAAGAGTTGGCGTGCCATATCTTTAGTAATGGGCTTTCCAGCAATGGTTTTCCAAATGACAAATCGGCACCCCCCATCTTGAGTTCTCCAATTACTGCAACCAAAGGCTTTTTCTGTTTCAATGACACTGCCATGACAATTCGGACATTGCCCAATTCTATCCTGAATGAAGGCTTGACGAAATTCTGATATAGATTGCGTAACAAATGTTTTAATGGCTTCAATAAATTGGGTTTCATCTATTTCACCGCGAGCAATTCGATCAAGCTGCATTTCCCAACGTGCAGTTTCTTCAGGTGAAGCCAGCATTCCAGATATGGGAAGTTTCTGAAGAGATGCAATCAGATCGCAGCCTTTTTGAGTGGCCACAAGCTGTTTTTTTTGCCGTTCAATATAGTTTCGCTGAATCAATGTTTCAAGAATTTGCGCTCTTGTGGCCTGTGTTCCTAACCCAATTTCACCTTTATATATTTTTTTCAGAACATCTTCAGTTACATATCGGCCCGGATTGGTCATATCTTTTAATATTAGCGCATCGGTATAAGCGGGCGGTGGCGTGGTCTTTTTTTCCTGAATACTCGTATCGATAACCACGCAGGGATCATTTTTGACTAAGGGGGGTAATTCCGTTTGAGCAGATTCGTCTGTATCCTCATCTTCAGCATCTTTCTGTTTTCCAGATGCTTTTTTGGCTTTTTTCTTTTTTTCAGACTGATCCTGAGGATAGAGAACTTTCCAACCTAAAGCCAAAATTACCCGTCCAGTCGATTTAAAGGTTTCTGATTCATTTGCCAGTGTGATGACAACCGTTTGAATATAAATATAATCCGGATAAAAAGCTGCTGCAAACCGGTTTAAAACAAGAGTGAAGATATTTTTTTCCTGAATCGTTGCTTTTGAGTCAAGTGGTGCAAGCGGTATTAATGCATGATGATCTGTCAGCTTTGCATCATTAAATACGCGTTTATTGGATAAGGAGATCAGGTGCTCATCAATGCCTTTAAATACTTCTGGATATGTACGCGTAAATTTTTCAATTAACTCTTTAACCATATCTACATTTTTTTCACCCAATACAGTTGCATCAGTGCGCGGATAGGATAAGCATTTTTTCTCTTCATAGAGTTGTTGTGCGATTTCTAAGGTTTGTTTTGCTGAATAGCCATAGCGATTATTCGCATCTTGCTGAAGGTCTGTTAAGGAATACAACAGTGGCGGAGGCACTGATTTTTTTTTGCTTTCAACCTGAATGACCCGTGCATTAGACGCATGAACAGAATTTTTAACGGTTTCAGCATCAAGTTGAGTATCAAAATGGGTTTTATCAGCACGAAACCAGATTCCTTTCCACTTGCCTTTTGGATTTTCAAATACTGCATACAATAACCAATAGGGTTTGGGTTGAAACTGTTCCCGTTCAAGACATCGGTTGACGATTAATGCGAGAATTGCGGTTTGAACCCGACCAATTGAGAACAGGTCTTTCATTTTTATACTTGCAGCCCGTGTGCAATTCATACCTACAAGCCAATCAGCCATTTGACGGGATTTTCCAGCTTTATACAGACGTTCATAGTTCGTTGCCAAAGATAAAGATGTCATGCCTTCTTTGATGACTTTTGGAGTTAATGCCTGACTTGTCCAAAAACGGAAAATAATATTGGAGCTGATGCCGAGTTGTTGAATAACAGGAGATCGGAGAAGAATAGAACGGGCAATCAATTCACCTTCACGTCCTGCATCTGTTGCGATAATAATTTTTTCATAGGATTCACGGGACAGTAATTCGAGAATACACTGAAGCTGGGATTGGGTTTTTGGAATAGGTTTTGTTAAGAATTGTTTTGGTATAACGGGCAGCCTGTCAAATTGCCATGTTGACCATTTTGGATCATAATCCTGAGGCTCATAGAGTTCTACTAAATGACCTATAGCCCATGTGATGATAAAATGTTGATTTTCTAAGTATCCTTGCCTTTTTTGGGTAACGCCAAGAGCTTGGGCAAAGTCCCTTGCAACCGATGGTTTTTCTGTGAGAATAAATGTTCGCATAACTTCATTTTCTTTATATTTTTTGATTGATTTTCATTTTTGGTTTTTATAGACTATTAGGAAACCTGATAAAGTTATCTTATTTATTTTATAGGATAAAAAATACTTATTATCAGGTATCGGTTAATTATGTTTATCGATGTAGCATAAAAATGCTTGACAAAACTGATATCACAATTTACTATTAGGATAATTCAGTTAAATACACAATCTTTTTTTTTATTTTCCATTATAAAAACAGATGAATTTTGACAAATTAGTTAGGTATTTGGAGACTCAGTAATGGCAATAACCCAAGTGAGAATTGTTGATGAGTGGGTACGAGTTCATCATGTACTCATTAGTGTTTCAGATAAACAGAATTTAGATTATTTTGTGCCTCAGTTATTACACATTAATCCGACAATCAAGATATTTTCAACTGGCGGCACGTATAATTATCTTAAGACCATTCTTAAGGACAAAGCCTCAGAGACTTTGACTCAGGTTTCCGATTATACCGGTCAACCAGAAACTCAGGGCGGGTTAGTGAAAACATTGGATTTTAAGATATATTTAGGATTATTAACTGAAACCTATAATGAGTCTCATCAATTAGATATGCGGCGATGTCAGGCTGTGCCGATTGATATGGTCGTTGTGAATCTGTATCCTTTTCAGGAAACTGTGTCAAAATCGAATGTTACTGCGGAAGTTGCGCGAGGGAATATTGATATTGGCGGTCCTTGTATGATACGAGCAGCGGCTAAAAATTTTTTACGAGTTGCCTCTGTGGTTGATCCTTCTGATTATGCGTCCATTTGTGAGGATTTAATGAAAAATCAGGGGAGATGTTCTCTTAAACTCAGATATAGTTTAGCACAAAAAGCATTTCAGCACACTTCAGGGTATGATCAGGCTATTGCTGAGTATCTGTCAAAAACATCTTTTGAAAACGTTGCTGGCTGTTATGATAGGAGATAGTTGATGACTGATTCATTAAAACAGATGTATAAAACCATTTTAAATGACCATTTTTCTCCAAAAATGGAAATCAGCTTCATTGATGGAGATCATCGTCAAACATTGATGTATGAAAAAGTGGAATGGATTGTAGAACAAGAAAAAATGGGCTTGCGATACGGGGAAAATCCGTGTCAGGAAGCAGGTTTCTATAAGCTCATCAATGGTAATCTCATGTTGGGAGGTATTGAAACCATTCATCCCGGACGATATCTTGTTTCTGACGCTGAACTACTCCAATTTGATCAAAACGATCACTATTGTACAAT
>PDZT01000546.1 GCA_002753105.1 Deltaproteobacteria bacterium YD0425bin50
AGTTATTTTTCCCATTTTTTTTTTCTAACCATTATAATGTTATTTCATCTTAAAAAATTGGTTTAGCCCCCGC
The DNA here is from genome assembly GCA_002753105.1 of Deltaproteobacteria bacterium YD0425bin50. GTDB lineage: Bacteria > Desulfobacterota > Desulfobacteria > Desulfobacterales > YD0425bin50 > YD0425bin50. Next base: position 74 of record PDZT01000546.1, read on the forward strand.
ACTACCAGTAATCTCCGCCAACATACCCACAATCTCACCCTCCAGCACCTTGATGTCATCAGCAATCTCCTCCAGCGGACGCGGTGGTTCATAACGGTAAAAATGACGGTTGAGCGGAATCTCGTACCCCACCTTGGTTTTGCTGTGATTGATCCACGCATCCGGCACATGCGGCAGAACCTCACGGTTGAAGTATTCCTCGATATTTTCCTTGAGCGGGACATTTTCAGTATCGCGCAGATCAGGATCAGCTTCAGGATTGCCTTTGGCATCCCGGCAGATTTCAGCGCTTTCATCTTTTTCGCTCAAGGCTTCCAAAACTGCTTTTAATTCAGACGCGGACAAACGCACCCCGAATTTCTGATCTATGGCTTTGAGTTCCTGCAAAAAAACGCTGCGGTCTTTGAACAGTCTGCCTGCACTTGCTTGGCTGAAATCAGTAAGCATGGTTTTGATGGCTGCTTGGCGTTTAATTCCAGCTTCAATCTCCTGTTGACAGATAGTTTCGTTTTTCTTGTCGCTTTCGGCAAGCTTTTGAAAAGCGCGCATGTCATCCAACAGCGAAATGCGCTCGCTACCAGCCTGAAAGTTTAAACGCAAGGGACGTTCAACCGTGATCTTGTTGTAGCCAAAGTCGGCATTGTCAAAAATCTTACTGACAATCACCGTTTTCTTTATACCGTTGCTCATTATCGTGTGGGTTGCGTCATGCTTGAAATTCCCATAGATTTGCGTGAGTTCGCCAATCTGGTCAGGGCGGTTTTCTTCAGCGTCGCCAATCTGATGGCGCTTGTTACCCAGACTTTTGCGCATCTTGGTATAAAACTCGCGGGCATCCATCAGTTGAATTTTACCCTTGCGGCGCTTTTCTTTGCGATTGGTAACAATCCAGATATAGGTTGAGATACCGGTATTATAAAACAACTGATCCGGCAGAGCTACAATGGCTTCCAGCCAGTCATTTTCAATAATCCACTGACGGATGTTGGATTCACCACTGCCAGCATCACCGGTAAACAAAGGCGAACCATTAAAAACAATCCCAATGCGGCTGCCGCCTTGTTCGGGTCCGCGCATTTTTGAAATCATGTGCTGGAGGAAAAGAAGCGACCCGTCATTGATACGCGGGATTCCAGCGCCAAATCTACCATCGTAACCAAGGGTCTTGGCTTCATTTTCAATCGTCTTCTGCTGCTGTTTCCATTCCACACCAAAAGGCGGATTGGCCAGCATATAGTCGAATTTTTCCTTGGGAAAGCCGTCTTTTTCAAAGGTACAATCCGGCTTGATATTGTTGGCATCTTCGCCCTTGATGAGCATATCCGCCCGGCAAATACCATAGGCTTCATCGTTCCAGTCCTGACCAAACAGATGCGGCTGGGCATCGCTATTCAACTTTCTGATATAGTCTTCAGCCACTGAAAGCATACCGCCGGTACCGCAAGCCGGGTCATAGATGGTTTTAACCACATGGCTTTTGCGTAAGTCGGTCTCAGGTGAAAGCAACAGATTGACCATCAGCTTGATGACTTCACGCGGTGTAAAATGTTCTCCAGCCTCTTCGTTGGATTGTTCTGCGCCGATCCGTATTAATTCTTCAAACACATAGCCCATCTGCAAGTTGTCGATATGCGCTGGTGATAAATCCACTTCATCCGAGGCAAACTTCTTGATCACATTGAACAGCAGATTCTTTTCGTGCATCTTGTTGATTTGAACGCCAAAATCCAGCTTTTCAAAAATCTGACGCACATTGGGTGAAAAAGCATTGATGTAGCTGTTCAAATTGGGGGCTATTTGATTCGGATCATCCAGTAACTTCTTGAACGTCAGCTTGGAATAATTGTAAAAAGGGACTCCGGTAATGGTGCGCAACTGGGCGCTAATGATGTTTTCCGATTTACCTTGCAGTTTGTCGAATTCTGCCAGCACTTTATCTTTGGTCGGCTCAAGAATACAGTCGAAACGCCGTAAGATGGTTAGAGGGAGGATGACTTTCCGGTATTCATTGCGTTTATAGGGACCTCGGAGCAAATTACAGATGCTCCAGATAAAATTTGCGGTCTGTTGATGGGTCTGTACTGACATTCATGTCTCCTTTATATTTTTTTACCAAAAACTCAGCAATTGCGAGTGCTTCCAACTTCAAATACCTTAAAGCCCTGATTTCCAAAACAATAAATTACATACTGAGAAATCTTGGCTTCGGGATATTCCTGCTTTAAACCTTGAATATATCCGGCAATCTGAAGCGTGTCTTCTTTGCGTAAGTTGAATTTTTTTACGTTTGATTTCATTTTTTTTAGTTCTGCATTCGAAAAGTACTTAAATTCGATGACCATTCTCAGACCTGCAAATTTTTCATGGAATTTCCCCACGAACTCCAGATCGGTTTTTCCCTGTGGATAAGAACGTTCCACATTCCATGTAAACCATCTGGAAAGATAGCGGCTGCACAATTCAAAAAATGTGGTACGGTAGAAATTTTCATTGACCTGCTGAAAGATGGCTTCGGGAAGCTGGGAAACGTACAGATTCCAGTAATCTGTAAACAGTTGTGTCAGATTCAGGGTATTCACAAAACCCTGCATCATCTCCCCATATTTTGTGGAAACGTCAATTCGGTGTATTTCGTTGAAATATTCGACAAAAATTTCACGCATGTTCAGATTAGGTAATTTGAGAAAGAAATC
>PDZT01000547.1 GCA_002753105.1 Deltaproteobacteria bacterium YD0425bin50
ATGGTTATGATGAGTCAGGTAATAGTAATGAAATTTTTATTGGGTTTCATAGATTTTCTCCTTGTAGTTTTTTTTAAAATTTTCGATTTAATAATGCTTCAATTTCGTTATCTGTAATTGTCTGAACCTTGATTCTCCTGATTCAAGGATTTGCTTGATTTTTTCTTTCAGACTATCCACCATTTCTGTGATAATTCTTTCTAATCTTGAGTCATAATAGGCTGTTGCGAACTTAGGATTTCGCATTTCTTCTTGAAAAAGTTGATCATAATTTGTCATGTTTTAACCGATCTATTCTTATCAAAAGAATCCTTCTTTTCCTCCCCTGTTTTTAAGTTTGAATAGGGTCTATGCTGAAAAGAAACTGTCTGTCGTCCGCTTTTTCTTTCTTCTTCCTTTAAGGCGTTGAATATTGCCCTAATGTCATAATTATACTGTCGGGCATGTTCTTCCCTAATGGCTCTGATTTCTTCAACAATAGAGTCTTTCCACATGGCTATTCTCCTATCAATTCTTCAGGTGTACAAATCACTGGAAATTCACAGCCGTTTTTGTGACAGACCTCAGCAATAAGATTCCGTCTTTCGGCATTGCCTATATGCGTACAGTTCCATGTCAACAGATAATCCGCACCGTTGACAACTGCAACAGCGATATGTAAAGCGTCTTCTTCCGATCCTTTCGGTACTGCGTGATGCTGGATAAGCTGTTCTGCCATAGACATTACAGATTCATTCATTTCCATTAAGGGAATATCCTGAAGAATGAACAGCCGCTTTGCTGCTGCTTCAGGATTTCCTGCACTTGCTTCACGAATTACCAAATGAGAAGTATATATGTCAAAATATTCACGCCGTGTATTCCACCATTCATGCGTTATTTGCTGGTGCGCTGCAATAATAAGGTCTCTACTCGGTCGTGCGGTAAGATAACTGATAAAACTTGTTTCAATATATATTTTGGGTTTCATATATCCATGAGTTCCGTTTTGCCATTCCGATATTCTGCCATGGCTTCATTAACAAGTTCTCTAAATTCGGCTGAGTTATAGAACTCATTCGTTGTTTTAGATACATACTCATTTTCAATGCCAATTTTTATATAATGCACAACATCACGTAGCGGCTTGATTATAAAATCAGGAAGTAAATTGATTTCATGAATCAATTGCTCTCGTTCATTTATGTTCATTTATGTTTCCTTTCTCTTGAATAGGTCATACTGCCTTCATCATGCTAATCCTTAAATCCTATGAATCATGGTTCAGAACCTTGATTCTCCTGATTCAGGATTTAGCTTGATTGCTCGTGCATTTATTAATAAACCGTTGCTTCACTGTTGTTCATAATTAACTGTTTGAATTGAGCGATATTCAAAACAGATACTTTCGGAAAGTCAATTGTCTGTAAAATATTAAAATCCGAATCTTCTGTTATCAAAAAATCAGCATTCCCTGAAATTGCACAATCAGCAAATTTGTTATCATCAGGATCATTGTAAATCAAATTCCAATTGAAATAGGGCGTTATATAATAAACATTTGGCTGAAAATCCAACGTTTCAAGTAAAAGCTTTGCAATATTACGGTTATATTTATTGGAAATAATTTCTTCATATTCCAATAAAATATCATGCGATACGAGAAGATCAAAACGTTCTGCTTTCAATTCTTGAAAAATCCAATGATACTTGGACTTGGAACTTACAGAAACAAGTATTACATTGGTGTTTATCACAACCTTCATGACAGTTCCTTTAACCATCTGTCCATATCGTCATTATTTAATCCTTTTTCACTCCAAACTTTATCCACTTCTGTAGTTAATTTGGTTGAAAAATAACCTGCTAATAGTCTCTTTATTTCCAATAATTCATAAGTTGAAGTTTCTCTGGAAAAAAGCTTCAACAATTCCAACTGCAAATTTGTAAGCCGGGTTGTATGAATCATAGTTTATTCCTCTGTAAGTTAGTCAATACACTTTTCTTTTACAATTACTTCATCATGCTAATCCTAAAATCCTATGAATCATGGTTCAAGACAAATTTGTCTGAACCTTGATTCTCTCGATTAAAGGATTTCCTTGATTACCCGCATGTCCGTTTGCTGTAGGGGTACGATGCATCGTGCCCCTACATTTCGCCCATCCGTTGATAAATCTTGGCAATCCTTTAATCCTGAAATCGTGTTCAAGACAAATACACCGGAAAACAAGAAAAGAAATACCCATAATCAACTAAAATCTGTTCCAATGCCTGCGCTAAATATTCCTGAACAGCTATGGCCTGATCTTCGTTACTTGGCATAAATACATCCATATCTACAGTCGTTCCCGATTCCCGGAATACCTTTACCTTAAATTCAGGATGTATTTTTTTCACACCTGCGGTTATTTCTTCTAGTAACTCCTGTTGTTTAAAATTCATAATAAGATGTCCTTTGTCTTGAACCTTGTTTTTTATTCATTAATCAGAATGGCCATGCACTAACACTACCTTCTGTCGATTCTAACAATCGCTCTACTTCTTCACGTGTTAAACCAGAGCCATCGTATAGATTCTGTAAATCATCCAAACGTTTGTCGTATGATGGTAAGTCAAATGCTACTCCATGTATAAGAATATTTCCAGCTTTTTCACCATATACATCAAATGCAATCCCAGCCCCTATCCCAACAATAGCAGCTGGTAACACGCTAACACCAATTCCTACAGCTACAGCGGCACCTAAAGTTCCAACGGCCCAACTACAACCACTTTTTACTCCC
>PDZT01000548.1 GCA_002753105.1 Deltaproteobacteria bacterium YD0425bin50
CATAAGGCGGGATGTCTTTGACAACAGCAGATTTACCGCCAATAAATGCATAATCGCCAACCCGAGTAAATTGATGAATAGCTACTAAACCTCCGATAACCGCATTGCTGCCAATTTCAATATGACCTGCCAATGTCGCATTATTGGCTAAAACGACCCGTCGGCCAGTTTTGCAATCGTGAGCAACATGAGTATAGGCCATCAGTAAATTTTCTTCACCAATTTCCGTAACTGCGTGTCCCTGAAGTGTTCCCCGATGAATCGTAACAAATTCACGAATAATTGAACCATTTCCAATTTTTACATAGGTGTCTTCACCTTTAAATTTTAAATCCTGAGGAATAGCACCTATGGCTGCAAATTGAAATATATGGCACTTTTCTCCAATAATGGTATTGGAATCAATAACAACATGTGGCCCAATTTTGGTGCCTGAACCAATGGTTACATTTTCTTTCACAATGGTATATGCTCCGATCTCAACATCAGAACCCATGTTTGTTTTAGAATCAACAACCGCTGTGGCATGAATCATGATTCGTCTCCTTTAATGCAAGGATTGATTATTCACCTTTTTTTTCTATAGAATCTAACCGTTTTTCTAATTGTAAGAGTTTTGTTCGAATATCAGGTAGTCTAGTCAAAATACGCTGGATTTTAAGCCATTCACGATGAGGCATTTCGGGAGTTCCGGACATAATCTGATTGGGATCAACAGAATGTGTAATTCCTGCTTTGGGTCCAATAATCGCACGATCACCAATGTGAAGATGTCCTGATACGCCTGCCTGTCCAGCAAGAATCACATGCTTACCAATTGTAGTACTGCCCGCAATACCCACTTGCGCAACGAGAATGCTATGTTCACCGATAGTTACATTATGTGCAATATGAACTAAATTGTCTGTTTTAACACCCCGTTGAATCCATGTTCGGCCAAATGTTGCGCGATCAATTGTATTCGATGCTCCAATTTCAACATCATCATCAATTTGAACATTTCCACGATGTATAATTTTATGATACATGCTGCCATCAGGCGCAAACCCAAATCCGTCACTACCAATGACTGTACCCGAATGAATAATCACACGGTTCCCAATAACGCACTGATCCAGAATGGTTACATTTGGATATATTTTTACATCATTACCAATACTTACTCCATGACCGATATAGATATTACCCATCAGATGAACACGGTCACCTAAAACGACCTCATCCTGAATTACAACATATGGGCCGATGCTTGCGGGATAGCCAATATGACAGTGATTCCCAATACATGATTGCGGATGAATAGTATGTTTTATTTCCGGTTCAGAATAAAAAAACTGAAGAAGTTTCGTAAATGCAACCTGAGGTAAATCAACAGCAATCGTATCTTGGTGAATTGTCTTTCTAAATTGTTCAGGTAACGTTTTGGAAATGACATAAGCGCCAGCTTTGGTTTGATTAATCATCTTTAAATATTTTATGTCAGCCACATAGGTAATGTCTGTTTCTGTGGCATTTTCAAATGATGATGCACCCGTAATTCTCTTGTCTGAATTTCCAGTAACGATTCCATTCACTATACCTGCGAGTTGACCTAGTGTTGTTTCCATGAATCGATAATCCTACAAAATGTAAAATTTTTATGATTGTTTCTTTTTATTGTATTCCCTAATAACCTGATCGGATATATCTATTGTAGTTGGAGAGTACAATACTCCCGCTTCTCTTTTTTCCATAATCAATAAATATCCCTCATTTTTTCCAACAGCTTCAATTATTTTCATGACATCTTCTTTGATAACATCAATTAACTTCACTTCCAATTCTTTTAAATTATTCGTATATTTAGTTTGTAGAGATTTAAAATCACCCACTTTAATCCGATAATCCCGTTCTCTTTCATCCCGTTCTTCTCTACTAATGACCATTGCATCCCGTTCAAACTTTTTTTTAATCTCTTCAATTTCTATACTTCTCTTTTTTAGGTCTTCCTCAAGCTCTTTGCCTTTTGAATTAATTTCACTCTGAGCTTTTTTCCCGGCCTCTGAATTTTCTAAAATTTTTTGAAAATCAACAAGACCAATTTTAGCAACATCTGCTGAATACCCAATCGATCCCATTCCCATCAATCCAATACATACGATCACACCAATTACAACACGATACATACTAAACTCCTCCATTAATAATTACGAATTATAATTAAAAAGCGCCTCCCATTGTAAATTCCCAACCTCCATTACCTTCACGTTCTTTTTTTCCATTTCGCATATATGTTTTACGATCAAGAATATATCCATACTCTAAACGAATCGGACCAATCGGGGAATACCATCGGACTCCACATCCTGCACTTTCGCGCAAGCTGTCCAATGCGATATTTTCTCCTTCCATGAACACATTTCCAGTATCATAAAACAAAAGACCCATAATGCCTGCTTTTTTGATTAAAGGGAACTGGTATTCAGCATTGAACTGAACAAACTTATTTCCACCAATTTGAATTTCATATAAATTACCTAACGCATCAGTATAAAAGGTAGTCCCTGAAATATCATGAAAATCAAAACCTCTGATTGAATTCATACCTCCCAAATAAAATCGTTCATAGTCAGGCAATCTTCCCCCCGGATTTTTTTCAACATATCCGCTTTTACCATGCAGAAATGTTAAGGTACTCCAAAACAGAGGGAAATACCATCCTGTTTCAGCTATATACTTGGTATAAGCAATATTACCACCTAGAAAATTACCTGCATATTCAAT
>PDZT01000549.1 GCA_002753105.1 Deltaproteobacteria bacterium YD0425bin50
GCGATGATTTCTTCAGAAATTAAAGAATTGTTACTGGTAGAGGATGATCATGAATTAAGGGATAACATCAAAAAGATGATTGGGAATACAGATGTTCATACCACAGCTATAGGGTCTGGTAAAGAAGCCTATGAACTTTTAAAGGAAAAGCAGTTTCATTGTATGATTTTGGATTTGGGATTACCTGATATTTCAGGGTTTGAATTGTTAGACATGATTGCTTCAGATCGGTCGATTGCCTTAATACCCATTATTGTTTATACAGGTCGTGATTTGACTGAACAGGAAACTCATCAACTTCAAAAATATACGGCAAGCATTGTTCTTAAAAATACAACATCCATGGATAGGCTTTTAGATGAAACCACGCTGTTTTTACATCGTGTCGAATCCCGCTTGCCTTCAAATCATCAGCAGATGATTCGAAAATTACATCAAAACGATTCTGTGCTGAAGGATAAATCCGTATTGATTGTGGATGATGATATGCGTAATGCCTTTGCATTATCAAAATATTTAAAATCACAAGGGATGAATGCGGTGATAGCCCAAAACGGACAAAAAGCATTAGGCATATTGTCTGAAACGCCAAAAATTGATATTGTATTGATGGATATTATGATGCCTGTTATGGATGGTTATGAAACCATGAAAGAGATTCGCAAAGACGAACGATTTAAACGTTTGCCAATTTTAGCGCTTACTGCAAAAGCAATGGATACAGACCGGGATATCTGCATTCAATGTGGTGCAAATGATTATATGTCTAAACCGATTGATATTTCAAAATTGATATCTATGCTTAAAGTGTGGCTGTATTAGTCTTGTATAAATCATATAATCTACAACTAAAAACTTATATAAAGATATAAGGAGGATGTTATGGATGCTGTAACCACTCATCTGGCTAGTCAAAATCTGGATTTCCTGATTGAAAGAGTCATAGCAAATGCAGAACCTACAATACTGTGTAATGATAAAGGCAATCGTGCAGTTTTGATGGCATTGGATGAATTTAATTCGTGGCAAGAAACATTATATTTACTATCAAATTCTGCAAATGCAGAGCACTTAAAAAAATCTATAAAAGAAGCAAAGGAAGGTAGAGTAACTGAGAGGGAATTGATAGAAATATGAAACTGGTATTTACAGATACATCGTGGGAGGATTATCTTTGGTTTCAGGAAAATGATCGAAAACTCTTAAAGAGAATTAACTTATTGATTAAAGACATTAAAAGGACACCATTTGAGGGTATAGGAAAACCTGAACCATTGAAAGCTGATTTATCAGGATATTGGTCAAGAAGAATAAATTCGGAACATAGATTAGTTTATAATTTTTCTGAAATAGAAATTACAATTATATCCTGTAGATTTCATTATAAAAAATGAGATCAAGAATACAACATATAATTCTGATAGTGTAATCATCGTTAGGTTATTATTCATGAAACAATCTATTGAAGATATTGAAATTGATCTCGTCATTGAAGCCATTCGGCTTTGTTATGGCTATGATTTTCGCAATTATGCGAGAGCTTCACTGGTGCGGCGAATTAAAAAAGGATTGAATACCACAAAGGTTCAATCCATTTCAGAACTCATCCCAATGATTGTTCATGATCAAAAATTTTTTGAAAAATTTTTTTTAAATCTGTCTGTCAATGTAACTGAGATGTTTCGGGATGCTTCATTTTACAAATCATTTCGGAGTAATGTGATTCCTTTTTTAAGGACGTATCCTTTTATCAAAATTTGGGTGGCAGGCTGTTCAACAGGTGAAGAAGTCTATTCACTATCTATTCTTTTAAAAGAAGAAAATTTATATGAAAAATGCCTGATTTATGCAACGGATTTTAATGATCAGGTTCTTGAAAAAGCCAAACAAGGTATTTATCCAATTGAGCATATCAAACAATATACAGTGAATTATCAAAAATCAGGAGGAAAATGTTCATTTGGTGATTATTATCATGCAGATGATCGTTATGTGATTATCCATAGAGGCTTAAAAGAGAATATCGTATTTGCAAATCATAATCTTGCTACAGATAGTGTTTTCGCTGAAGTGATGTTAGTATGTTGCCGGAATGTGTTGATTTATTTTAATCAAACATTACAAAATCGGGTATTTTCACTGTTCAGAGACAGTTTATGCTATAATGGATTTATTTGTCTTGGTAAAAAAGAGACGATTAAGTATTCAGATATTTCTGATGATTTCCAATCTATCGATGAACAAGAAAAGATATTCCAAAAAAAACGTTTTTGATATATAGTTCCTAACTATTCAGGCACAACGTTTTAGATGTAACTTATAGGAGTGTTTATGGAAATTCAAATTCCAAAACCAAAACTACTCATTGTCGATGATATTCCAGAAAACCTTTTTGCACTTGAAAAAATATTGTCGAAATTAAACGTAGATATTATTAAAGCCGCTTCTGGAAATGAGGCGTTAGCCTGTTCATTGGAACATGAATTTGCCATCATTTTATTGGATGTACAGATGCCTGACATGAACGGATATGAAGTCGCTGAATTTTTGCGTGAAGAAGAAAATAATAAATATACGCCGATAATTTTTCTGACGGCAATTGACCGTAGCGATACACATGAACGAAAAGGCTATCATACAGGCGCTGTGGATTTTATTTTTAAACCCATAGACGAATACATTCTGGTAAGTAAAGTCAATGTATTTTTAAAATTGTATATGATGAAGCAAGACCTTCAGA
>PDZT01000550.1 GCA_002753105.1 Deltaproteobacteria bacterium YD0425bin50
AAGCATCAAATCGTTTTTTTTTTTTTTTCCCATTAATCAATCAGTTAAAAATAATCGTAAGTAAAGAAATATCAAATAATATTGGTCATGGATATCATCACGCAACTAAAGTAGCAATTGAATCCGGCGCATTGGTATTAATTGAAGCTAAACAAATGCATTATTCAAGAGATGCCACACTTCGCCGATTGTTATTGGTTCAATGTGCTGGTTTATTTCATGATATCAAACGACAACAATCAAGCCATGCTCAAAAAGGGGCTGCTTATTCAAGGGATATTTTGAAAAGATATCCTTTTGAGAATGGCGAAGTTGATGATATTTGCATTGCGATTGAAAATCATGAAGCTTTTAAAGAAGTAACACGTCTTGTCAATCCAGATAGTATATTAATTTCAGATTGTCTCTATGATGGAGATAAATTCAGATGGGGACCTGATAATTTTTTATATACGATTTGGGATATGGTAACCTTTCTGAATATCCCACTTTATCAGTTTATTGACCATTACCCAAAGGGTATGCAACTCTTGTCAAAAATTAAACATACTTTTCGTACTACGATTGGCAAAGAATATGGCCCTCAATTTATTGATATAGGCATCGGTGTAGGTGAAAAGGTTTTTGACATGATTTGTGATGAATTTGTTGATTCTGCCTCACATTAACGTTTCAATGTTCTATCTTTATATTATTAAAAAGGGATGGGGATACTTAAATTCTCCCCATTCTAAAAATAGTATTCAATCTTCGCTTTAGCTTGACACTCCGTGCCCTCTGAATTTTGCAGAAATGATCGGGGTATTCAATACCAATGCTGTTTGTTGATCTTCTTTTTGGATATCAAGGAGTAATTGACTTTTATCTATTTCAAAATATTTTGAAATCACATTAACAATATCGTTTTGTAATTCTTGTAAAAGTTCATCTGATATTTCTAATTTATCATATATGAGTGCAAATTTTAAGCGTTTTTTTGCGATATCCTTGCTTTTATTTTTATGTCTTATTTTATTTAAAATTTCATCTAGCATATCTATTACCTTCTTATTCCAAATTTTATTCCAATTTTCCCCCATAGATTTTTTTTGGCCTGCGGTAATCGTATGGGAAGATCGACTTGTCCATTTAAACGCATAGCAATACGCTTAAAGGCTTCCCCTGCTTCTGAATCTTTTTGCAAAACAACTGGAACACCAGTGTTTGCAGAAATAACGACTTGATCATCTTGGGGAATAAGTCCAATTAATTCGATGGAAAGGATATCAACAACATCTTGGTGGCTTAACATGTCACCTCTTTCAACCATTTGTGCGTTTATGCGGTTGACAATGAGCTTTGGCGGCACAGACTTGGCAAGCAGTAAGCCAATTACTCTGTCTGCATCTCTAACAGATGAAACTTCTGGATTGCAGATAACGACTGCTTCATCTGCCGGTGCTACAGAATTTTCAAACCCTTTTTCAATTCCGGCAGGACAATCCATTAATATGTAATCATATTCTCGACGTAGTTTATTACAAATACGTATAACGCCATCTGGAGTTAAGACATCTTTATTATCACTTTGTGAAGCCGGGATTAAAAACAAATTTTCAATACGCCTGTCTTTTATGGCGGCCTGATTCACTCGGCAACGGCCATGCACTGCATCAACAATATTAAATACAATTCGGTTTTCCAAGCCCATGACAACATCTAAATTTCTTAAACCGATATCCATATCTACGACAACTACTCGTTTTCCTAATAATGCTAAGGCAGCTCCTATAGATGCAGTGACTGTGGTTTTGCCTACGCCACCTTTTCCTGATGTGATTACAATAACTTTCCCTTCCAACGGACACCTCTTTCCCATAGTCATCTCAATTTTTCGTTAGTATCTAATTATATAAAAAAAGTGTTAATAATATGTTATGATTTTTATAAATAGCCAAAACTTACCATTTTTTATAACATTAATAAATTAACGTATTTCAGCATTGGGTATTTTTGAAAATGGATTTTTAGCCATATAGGTATCTACCACAATCATCGAATTCTCAACATGCGCATATTCAGTGATTACTTCATTACTTGGTGACAACCCGGCAGCAACCACTATACCTGCAGCAACCACTGTACCAATTTGAAGTTGAGTTGGCCTAAAATCAAGTGCTAAAATAATTGCATTATGGTTATCGGGTTGCCCGGCAATTGCAGTCCCCCTGAGTCTTCCCAATACAATAATGTCTCCCCCAGCAATAATTTCTGCTCCCGGATTCACATCGCCTAAAATACAGATATGTTTTGGGATAATTATTTTTTGTCCAGACCTAACGCGACCTGACATTAATATTGTATCTTTCTCAAAAGGATCATTCAATTTTATTTCTGGATCAATATGCTCCGTATCATTATCTTCTTCTAAAGTTTCATCAATAGATTTGTGTTTAATTGTAGGTGGGCCAGTAACATTGCCTACCTTAAATTGGGCTTGTAATAAAGAGCCTAACGACTGAATGATATTTTCATGACCCGTGGCGCCCGGATCGATAATCACTTTTGTATTGACTGCAAGATGTTTCATTTTTTCAAAAAGGGTTATTAATTCATTTTTTAAAATATCTAGTGAATAATCCGTATTTATGGTAAGCCACAAACTATCACCTACGCCTTTAAGTCTTACGGGCTGTTCATTTTTTATTTGTGAGTTCATGATCCAAAATGTCCTAAAATTACATTATGTTGATTATTAGATGATAAATAAAGAATTCA
>PDZT01000551.1 GCA_002753105.1 Deltaproteobacteria bacterium YD0425bin50
AGCAATACTCGCATCTGAAGACATGGTTAAACGATTTGGTGTGTCAAGTAGAGCAGTGAAGGTTCGGGCATCTGTTTTGGGTTCTGGATCAAGCAAGCCTTTTGGTTTTGATGAACCTGAAATCGGAGAACGGTTAAGCCGATTGGCTTATGAAATTGCAGGAATTGGCCCACAAGATATTAATCTTGCTGAAGTTCATGATGCTACTGCTTATGGAGAGCTGAGACAAACTGAAAATTTAGGTTTTTGTCCAAAAGGAGAAGGCGGAAAATTTGCAGAATCAGGAAATACAGCTTTACATGGGCGAATCCCCATAAATACAAGCGGTGGATTAATTTCCAGAGGTCATCCAGTTGGTGCATCTGGGCTTGCTCAACTTCATGAAATCGTAACGCAACTTAGAGGTGAAGCAAAACAAAGGCAAGTCAATTCACCCCGAATTGGACTTGCTGAAAACGGCGGTGGTGCTTTGGGTTATGAAGAAGCTGCGATGTGTGTTCATATTTTAGAAAAACCGTAATCAGCAGTATTCCTTGAGACGGTCATTTACAGATGTTCAGATAAATAATTGCAAAGTAGGGGCACGATGATCGTGCCCCTACAGCTTAACAGCTCTGATCGCGTCAGAGGGACGATTATTGTGATTTGCTTAACGCCTGCATCACAGACGAATAGGTCAGATATCCCCCGCTTAAACTTCTGCATTTAAACCCATGCTGAGTCAGTATTCTACATGCAATATAAGCACGTAAACCAATCGCACAATAAATAATATAGTACTGATTTTTATCTAGCTTTTCAATATGACTGCGAATATCTGCTAATGGAATATGGTCAGCCCCGGGAATCATGCCGAATTTTTGCAGTTCTTCTTTTTCGCGGACATCGATAATCGTATGGGTGCATCGATCAATTTCTAAAAAATCTTTCCATGTTACAATGGATATATCGCTTTTAAGAATATTTGATGCCACAAATCCTGCTGTATTAACCGGGTCTTTTGCTGATGAATAGGGTGGCGCATAAGCCAGTTCTAATTCCTCAAGATCAAATACGGTTAATCCACCACGAATTGCAGTGGCCAAAACATCAATCCGTTTATCTACGCCTTTTATTCCAACAAGCTGAGCACCTAAAATATTTCCAGTACCCGGAGAAAAAATAAGTTTAATGGACATCAATTGCGATCCGGGATAATACGTCGCATTAGAAGCCTGATGGGTCATATTTACTAAATAAGGGATATCCATTTCTTTAAGTATTTTTTCATTGAGTCCAGTGTTTGCAACAGTAAGATCAAATACTTTTACAATTGAGGTTCCAATAGCACCTTTATATACTGCTCTTCGTCCCATGACATTATCGGCAGCAATACGCGCTTGTTTATTGGCAGGCCCGGCTAAAGGCAGCAACATATGACGCTGGGTTATTCGGTCTAAAATTTCAACGACATCGCCCACAGCATAAATATCTGGATCAGATGTTTGCATAGTTGAATTGACTTTAATCCCCCCCTTCATGCCAAGAGCCAATCCTGCTTTTTGCGCGAGCTTGACTTCAGGACGGACACCAATAGAAAGAATAACCATATCACAGGCTATTTCACTATGATCGGATAAACGAACCTTGGTCTGACCATTGACTTCCGAGAATCCTTCAACTCTTGTATTCAATAAACAGGTAACATTTTTGGATTCGAGATGTCCCAGTAAAATCGATGACATGTCAAAATCCAACGGCGCCATGACCTGATTCATCATTTCAATAATTGTGGTTTGTACGCCCCGATGTACAAGGTTTTCAGCCATTTCCAAACCGATAAACCCACCGCCGACAACCACAGCATGTTTAGGTTTGTGCTGATCTACATACGTTTTTATCCGATCAATATCTGGAATGGTTCGCACCCGATATATCGATGGAAGATCAATACCAGATATCGGTGGAGTCGTTGGTTCAGCTCCGGGAGAAAGAATAAGTTTATCATAGGGTTCTCTGAAGGATTCACCCGTATTCAAATTTGTAACTACAACTTCTTTTTTGGCACGATCTATCGCTGTTACTTCACAGCGCGTTTTAACCTGAATCCGATATCGATCCCAGAATTCTTCTGCATCAGAAACAAGCAAATAATCTCTGGCCGGAATAACTTTTCCCAAATAATACGGTAACCCGCAATTGGCAAATGAGATATCTTCGCCTCTTTCAAACATAACAATATCTGCAAATTCATTTAACCGTCGTGCTCTTGCCGCAGATGTTGCGCCACCTGCAACACCACCAATAATAACGAGTTTCATGTTTTTATTCATATACAACTTTCCCCTATCTGTTAATAATTACATCTTTAAACACCGTAATTTTGCTAAATCTTCAGCATATCCATACAAATGCAGGCCTTTGCTTTCCACAATCATTTCACCATCATCCACACCGATTTCTGAAGCCATGTATTCTTTAAGATGTTGGATGCCTGCTAAATTTGCAGGAAGCCCAGCCCAAAGGTCCCAAGACCGAAAATATACAAAAAAATGCAGGTGATTGTCCTGAATTCGTGTATCAATAGAACGAAGACACGGCGGGTCCTGTAAAACAATATCAGACGGTTCAGCGATTTGAAGCACCATCTGATTGTTTCGATAACCGTATTTTTTGTACGTTTCAATCACCCACTCAATTTGGTTTATATACATCTGGCCATCTTCTTCATCAATCCATTTTCCATGTTCACGTTTATCCGGTTGACGAAG
>PDZT01000552.1 GCA_002753105.1 Deltaproteobacteria bacterium YD0425bin50
CAAAAATTTTTGTTAAAAAAACTGAAAAAAGCAATAAATATCTTATTCAATATATCCAACGACATTTACATAGTTCCTTATATTCACTGATTGAAAAATTGTGTACAACTGGACAGTTTCATTTAAGTATTGATGTAGTTTTACATAAACAATGCACAACTGTCAAGCGAGAGAAATAGTCTTCAGCAATTCTAATTTTGACCTTTGGTATGGCAAGAATCCTGTAGGGGCGGGTTTGAAACCCGCCCCTACCCACATCCCTGCCCATTTTAGATAAAAAATTTCAAAATTAGAATTGCTGAATAGTCTTATGGCGTTTGCCTTGCCATGAATTTTTTATTTCTAATGTTCTATCAATCATGGATAGCGTTTCAGCTTTTTGAAGTGACCATAATGGGGCTACTAATTCACTAAAATGCGGGTCTCCGGTTAAGCGTTGTATAACGGTGCTGTTAGGTAATAGTTCAAGAAAATCACACACAATATTGACATATTCATCCTGTTCAAGACATGCATAGTTACCTTGCTGATACATGTGATCGAGAATCGTATCTTTAACAACATAAAGTAAATGAATTTTAATTCCATCAATATTCATGTTAGCAAGTTTTTTAGCTGTTTCACTCATCATTTTATGCGTTTCTCCGGGTAATCCGAGTATGACATGAACACAAACCGGCAAGCCTTTGTTGCGGGTTTGTTCCACAGCATGTTCAAAACATGCAAAATTATGCCCTCGATGAATATGGAACAAGGTTGTATCGTGACTAGATTGCAAGCCATATTCAAGCCAAATCAGATGGGTGGATGTATAAGACTTCAGTAAATCCAAGATGGGTTCACTAATACAGTCTGGACGGGTCCCAATAGAAAGACCAACAACATCGTTTACGTGAAGTGCCTGTTGATAGATACGATCTAAATGATCTAAGGAACCATAAGTATTTGTATAAGATTGAAAATAAGCGATAAATTTTTTGGCATTATATCTTTTGGCAAAAAATTGCTTGCCTTTTTCAAGTTGTTCCTGAATGGATTCGCCCCGCATGAATGCTCCGGTTCCTGACCCTTTTTCATTACAGTAGATACATCCTCCAGTTCCTAATCGACCGTCTCGGTTTGGACAAGTCATGCCTGCATCTATAGTAATTTTTTGCACCCTGCAGCCATATAATGAACGATAATACGTGTTTAAATCATAATATCTTTTCTTAGTCATTGTGTTCTTGATCTCTTTTTTTAACACTGATCCATCATTTTCTGTAAAGGATGAAGCGCCAAGTCAAAGTCAAAATTGTCCAAGTGATCTTCAATCGCCTGAATCTCTTCTTTAAACTGCAATCCCTCTCCAATGGTTTCTTTCAAAATGTCTATATACTTTAAAACATCTGAATCCGCTTCACGCATCAACGCTTCCATTTTTTTCAGAATGATCGGAAGTTGTGTATCAACTCGCATATATTTGGGTGTCTGTTTTTTTTCAGTGACGGCTTTTAAACTTGTTATAGATTCCAGAACCTGATGTAATTTCTGTTCGAGTTTGGACAAGAGCGGCTCACAATCATCCATCTTTTTTTCAGAAAACGCTGTTTCTACTTCCTGAGCTGCGGCAAAAAGATCAGTTGCGGAAATATTACCCGCAACGCCTTTAAGTGTATGCGCAATACGTGTCGCGGTAGGCAAATCACCGGATTGTAATTGATCACGGATTTTTTGCATTACCGTAGCATAATCTTTAACAAAATTTTTCGTAAGTTGTTGAAATAAGCGTTTATTCCCAAGCATCCTCTTCAGCGCTGCTTCGATGTTCATCCCGGGTAACTGTTGCGGAAGTTCTATCGCATCCTCTACGTCACTTGCGGTTTCTTTTTGTATTTTTATAACGTCATCATCAGCTCTTTCTTTAGGCTTAATCCATCGCATGAGGACAGCAAACAAATCATTCGGGTCAATTGGCTTGCACACATAATCATTCATACCCGCATTGATACACTCTTCTCTTGAGCCCTTCATCGCATGAGCGGTCATGGCAATGATAGGCAAATCGTGAAATTTTTCCTCTTGTCTTATTAAACCAGTCGCCTCATATCCTCCCATAACAGGCATTTGTACATCCATTAACACCAGATCATATGTTGTTTTTTGGATAGATTCCAAGGCCTCTTGACCATTATTTGCAATGTCAACGATCAGGCCAACTTCTGTTAATAGCTCTGTTGCGAGCTGCTGATTGATCTGATTATCTTCAACCAACAACACTTTACCGCCTTTCAGTTTTTTAATGATTTCCTGACTCGTTAGTATTTCAGGTCGTTGAGATTCGTGTGGAAGTTTGAAACGCTGTTCTTTTTCTTGTAACTGACGGCCAAAACATGCCTTAAAAGAAAAAACGCTTCCCTTTCCAAGCTCGCTTTCCACAGAAATTTCGCCGTTCATCATTTCTACCAAATGCTTGGATATAACGAGTCCAAGACCAGTACCACCAAATTTCCGAGTTACCGAACTGTCAGCCTGAGAAAATGCGGAAAAAAGTTTTTCGATTTGGTCTGGAGTCATCCCTATTCCGGTATCTGAGATAGAAAATTGAAGCTGACACTGATCCACATCTGCATGTACCAATTCAATTTTTAGAATGATATTGCCTGCTTGTGTAAATTTGACAGCATTATTCATCAGGTTGAGAAGTATTTGACCAATACGTAAAGGATCACCTATGAGGGCATTGGGGACATCGGCTGCTACAT
>PDZT01000553.1 GCA_002753105.1 Deltaproteobacteria bacterium YD0425bin50
AAAATACTTTTCTGAAAAACTATAAATACTATGGGTATTTTTGGATTTACCGATTCAATTTGAACAAACAATCAAGGAGATGATCCATGTGGGATTATTCTGAAAAAGTAAAAGATCATTTTTTAAATCCCCGAAATACTGGTGTAATTGAAAATGCTGATGGTATCGGAGATGTTGGATCTTTGGCTTGTGGTGATGCATTAAAATTAACACTTAAAATTGATGAGCATGAACGTATTATTGATGCAAAATTTCAAACATTTGGCTGTGCTAGTGCTATTGCGTCGTCATCTGCATTAACAGAAATGATCAAAGGACTAACGATTCATGAGGCGGAAAAAATTACGAATGACCATATTGTTGACTTTTTAGGTGGTTTGCCAAAAGAAAAAATACACTGTTCAGTAATGGGTAGAGATGCATTAGAAAAAGCGATACAGTTCTATCGGGGTAAACAGGATATACCCAAAGAAGGGCAGGTGGTTTGTGAGTGTTTTGGTGTAACCGATATAGAAATCGAAAAAACCATTCGTGAACATCAGTTAAAAGGAATTACAGACGTAACAAGTTATATCAAGGCAGGTGGCGGGTGTGGGAAATGTCATGAAACCATTCAGAGTACCATTCATAGGGTTCATGGAACAAATGATATAGTTGAAGAGGTATGATCCTATGAGTGAAATTATTTATGTTGATAACAACGCTACAACCAAAGTTGATCCTGAAGTTCTAAATGAAATGGTACCCTATTTTGATAAATATTATGGTAATCCATCAAGTATGCACTCTTTTGGAGGTGAGATCGGCAAAAAAATTCAGGAAGCGAGACTACGAATTGCTTCGCTTATTTCTGCCCATCCAGAAGAAATTCTTTTTACAAGTTGTGGGTCTGAGAGCAACAACACAGCAATCAGATCAGCGATTCTATCCAATCCTTTAAAAAAACATATTGTTACATCAAGGGTTGAACATGCTTCTGTGAAAAATTTGTGTGATGTATTGTCTCATCAGGGTTATCGGATCAGTTATATACCTGTAGATTCACAAGGAAATGTGGATTTGGATTTTTTAGCAGCATGTTTGACTGAAGATACAGCCATTGTAAGCTTGATGTGGGCAAATAATGAAACGGGTGTTATTTTTCCGATTGAATCAATAGCCAACATGGTAAAATCGAAAGGAATTCTTTTTCATGTGGATGCAGTTCAGGCATTGGGCAAACTTTCCATAAACATGGCAAAGTTAAATGTAGATATGCTATCGGTTTCAGGCCATAAAATTCATGCTCCTAAAGGAATTGGCGCTCTTTTTTTAAAAAAAGGGACTAAATTTTCACCTTTTTTAATCGGAGGTCATCAGGAACATGGTAGGAGAGGCGGGACAGAAAATGTTGCATCTATTATTGGGTTTGGCAAAGCTGCAGAACTTGCCTCTAAGAGTTTAATAAGTGATCATGAGCGAATTAAAACAATGAGAGATACACTTGAAACAGAACTTATTCATCAAATACCGAATACAATTATTAATGGAGAGAAGTCCACTAGATTACCTAACACCACAAGTATTAGTTTTGAATATGTTGAAGGGGAAGCAATTTTATTGATGTTAAATGAATTTGGTATATGTGCTTCATCAGGCTCAGCATGTACATCAGGCTCTCTTGAGCCTTCCCATGTATTAAGAGCTATGGGAGTTCCTTTTACAGCAGCTCATGGAACGATTCGTTTTAGTTTAAGCAAATATAATACATCCTCTGAAATGCATAGGATTATAGAAATATTGCCCAATATTATTCAAAAGTTAAGAAATATATCTCCATTCTGGAAAGCCTGAAAAACTAGTCAATTTAAGAATTCACGAATTGTTTTTACTTGACAACTAACAAATTAATATAAGATAAGAATATTAAAAGTCTTCATTTATTATCCCGCAACAATTAAATTATGATAGTTGATTATAACCATGTATGGATTACTATGTATTGGGTTTCCATTGATGAAATTTTTTTAACCCAATTTATAAAGTAATTCAGCAAAAATTTGAAAAAAACGGGGAGATTTCTATGAGAAAACAAACAGTGTTAAGTCCACAGAATTATCAAAAGCGTTCGATGAAGTATGGCGTTAGCTCGATATTGCTAACGCTTATTATTTTGGTATCGATTGATGTATCTGCGCTTGAATTGAGTCTTGGTAACCTAAACGTCAATTTTGATACAATTTTGAGCATTGGTACAAGTTATCGAATGGAAGACAGAGATGACAATCTCATTGGCAAAGCAAATTGGGAACCCTACAGAGATAATCCAGAACTATGGTGGAATCAATACCCAGCACCGTATATAATGGATGCATCAGGTAAACTTGTAAAAAATCCAAGCGGCAGGATCAATTATAGTCCAGTAGAAAATAAGTATTATATGGGTACAAAACTGAATGCACCCAATAATCCGATTCCTCCCGGACGTTATACAACAAACGGCGATGAAGGCAATCTTAATTTTGATCAATATGATCCTATATCGCAGGTAGCTAAAGGCACATCGGATATGGATATGCGTCTTGGCAATTTTGGAGCTTTTGCACGGGTTACTTATTTCTACGATTACTATATTTTGCATCATGATTTTGATCGGTTAGATATTACTGATAATAAAGCAGCTAAAAGGCAACATGGAGCGAATGTTGAATTGCTGGATGCGTTTTTGTACACAAACACCTCAATTGCAGATACGCCATT
>PDZT01000554.1 GCA_002753105.1 Deltaproteobacteria bacterium YD0425bin50
TTTTTTTTTTTTTTAAGTCTTTGAAAACCCTAGTTCTTCTTCTGGAAAAATTAAATTTTGTACCTCATTTTTAGAAGCGCCTACTACTGCTTCAATCATTCCTCTACGAGCTAAATTCAATGCTTGTGCCCATAATGTAGTTGAATATTCTATTGTATGTCCTTTATTTTCAAAAATAATTTTAAGTGCTTCTATGGTATAACCCGGTTTTAATGCATCAGGCTCACAATTATAAGGACACCATGAATCCGCTTTAATTCTAATAGTATCAGCAAGAATTGTTGAAAAGTTCATCATAGAAGTCAATATGAGTATTCCAATAATTTTTATTAATATTTTTGTTTTTTTACATACATACATAAAGTATCCTCCATTATTCGTCTAAATCTAAACCTAATCCTAATACTAACTGACCATAACGCTTATCAATGCCATTATACTGATTTATAAGTATAATAAAGAAAAAATTTTATCAGTATATACTAGTATTATATACATTTAGGATAGTAGAATACATCGTGCCATATAGGACGTAGAAATAAAAATTATTGATCGGCGTAAAATAATTCGTGAGTTTTTGATAAATCAATTGTTAAAAATTGGCAGGAATATAACTACAGAGCGGTTCTTCAGAAAGATAATCGCCAGTGGCTTCATATGCTCTTGCACGACATCCGCCACATACGTTTTTATATTCGCATTTTCCACATTTTCCATGATACTGACGCTGTCGAAGCGCTTTAAAAATTTCCGAATCATTCCAGATGTGAGAAAAAGGCATTTGGGTAACGTCTCCACAATTCAAATCCAAAAAACCACAGGGCTGAACGATTCCCCGATGTGAAATAAAACAAAACCCAGTTCCGCCTAAACAGCCTCGGGTAACCGCATCTAACCCGAAAGTATTCATGGTTACTGATTTGCCTTCCTGTTTGGCTCGTTGTCTAAGAATACGGTAATAATGCGGAGCGCATGTGGCTTTAAGCTGTAAGGGAACGATATCGCGTTGCTCATAAAACCAGTTCAATGTCTGCTCATATTCTTCGGCAGTAATAGCGCGATCAAGAATGTATTTGCCTCGGCCTGTAGGTACAAGTAAAAAAATATGATGAGCCACAGCGCCTAAGGATATGGCAAGATCAAGTATCTTTGGAAGTTCATGAAGGTTTATCTGAGTTACCGTAGTATTGATTTGAAATTCTAAATCAGCTTGTTTTAAAATTGAAATTCCCTGCATTGCAGAATCAAACGCACCGGACACACCTCTAAAACGGTCATGATTTTCTGAAGTTGCGCCGTCAATGCTAATACTTAATCGTTTGATTCCAGAATCACGCAATTTTTGTGCATTTTCAGGCGTAATTAACGTACCATTCGGGGCCATCACCATGCGAAAACCAAGTTTTGTACCATAAGCTGCAAGATCAAAAATATCATCCCGAAGTAAAGGTTCTCCGCCTGTAAGAATAATCACAGGCTTGGCAACTTCAGCAATCTCGTCCAGCAAGCGAAATCCTGCGGCTGTATCTAAATCATTATGCTCCTGCTGTAATGTAGCAGATGCTCTGCAATGAACACATGCAAGATTGCACCTGCGTGTGGTTTCCCATGCAAGTATACGTAATTCAGAACCGCTTGTTTCTGTTGACTGATGATGATGTCCCGATGGAAGGGCTGACTTCATAGAATTATGTCCTGTTGCGCAAAACTTTGGCTGCATCCATAGCAAAATAGGTTAAGATAAGATCAGCACCTGCGCGTTTAATTGAAATAAGTGTTTCCATCATTACGCGGTTGCCATCAATCCATCCAAGCTTATCTGCTGCTTTAATCATGGCATATTCGCCACTAACATTGTAGGCAGCAACTGGCAAATCAATTTCCTGACGTATCCGATAAATGATATCCAAATAAGGCAATGCAGGTTTAACCATGATAATATCTGCGCCTTCTTCCACATCCATTGTTGCTTCACGGATCGCTTCAATGCTGTTGGCCGGATCCATTTGATAGGTACGCCGGTCACCAAACTGCGGAGCAGAATGAGCGGCTTCACGAAAAGGCCCATAAAATGCTGAACAGTATTTCGCTGAATAAGACATAATCGGAATGTGTGAGCATTCGTTTTCATCAAGAAACCCCCGAATCTCAGTAACCCGTCCATCCATCATATCCGATGGAGCGACCATATCTGCACCGGCTTTGGCATGGGATAGCGCCATTTGCGCAAGTAAGTCAAGGGTTGAATCATTATCAATTTGTTTTCCACTTACAATACCACAATGCCCATGATCTGTGTATTGACATAAACATACATCAGTAATCACTACCAGTTCTGGTACTTTATTTTTTACAGCCTTGATTGCCTGTTGAACAATACCATTTTTAGCATAGGCCTGAGTTCCTAAAGGATCTTTTTTTTCAGGCAATCCAAACAGAATGATGGCTGGAATACCCAAGTCATACACTTCTTTTGCACTTTTGGTCAATTCATCAATAGACAGATGGTATTGGCCTTCCATCGATGGTATCGGTTCTCTTACCCCTTTTCCTTGAACCACAAAAAAAGGCTGAATTAAATCATTTACGGTTAAGGTTGTTTCTTGAATCATCCGACGTAAAGCGTCACTTTGTCGCATTCGCCTAGGTCTATAATCGGGAAATAGCATGAGTTGTCACCTTTATTCTTTTGAGATTTCTTCATCAGTTAAATAACATGCAGGGTCTGG
>PDZT01000093.1 GCA_002753105.1 Deltaproteobacteria bacterium YD0425bin50
ATTGCTTCTTTTTTTTTTTTTTTCAGCATGTTTTAAAGCTACATGAGCTATTTCATGAGCGATAACGCCAGCCAATTCTGATTCATCATTCATCAATTCCACTAACGATGATGTGATAAAAATAATTCCTCCCGGACATGCAAAAGCATTATATATTGAGCTGTTGACAATCATCACGTAATATGGAATTTCAAAACGTATTGAATTTTTTGCTAAAGCATTACCCATTAAATTCACATACCGTTGAAGTTCGCTATCTTGAATGGACAATCCATATCGATTCAATCCTTCTAAGGCCAGACTTTCACCAATGGAAAATTCGGTTTGGTAGTCCATGTCCATTGTACTTGAAAGAATATTGCCTGTACCTTCCAAGATTTGTTTAATTTTATTGGCTTTTTTGGTATCTTTTTCGATTGAATCGACCAACGTATCAAAAATAGTGGCTATTTGGATTGAATGGGAATCTGAAAAAGAATATTTTGCAGGGATAATGACAAATCCAATAAGAAGAGCATAGAAAAAAAAAGATAAATTCAGATTAATTTTCATTGAGCATATTCTCCAATGTTTCCACTCAAAAGAAATTCTTGGATATCATCAGATGTTACACGTATTTTTAAAATTTGATCAAGCATATTTTGAAATACTTCTGGTTTTTGTGTAATTTTTCCATATTCGCGTGCTTCATCGGATAATCCACGAATACTTCTTGCTGAATCTTGGGCACTTGCTTGAATGGTTGAATTTCCTGAAAGTCCTCCAAAAAGAGTATCCGATTGAGATGCTGATTGATTTGGTGTAATGGGTTTATCTGAAATCTTTCCTCGATAAATCCATCCGGTTTTGCCTTTAGGTGTTTTGACTTGTGCCCATTTATCGCTTTGGGAAATGACTCGCAATTCAATTCCGTATCTAAGCGTTTCAATACGTGCAGATGAAACTGTTTTATCGAGATATACATCAGCAGATTGAGAGGAAACCCAAACTTTTGTTTCAATAGCAAAAATTACGGCTTGAAATAAACATATGCTCATGACTAATAAACTAAGCAACAATTTCATCACATCATGTTCCTCATAAGTATTTTATTAGGCCTTTTATTATGACATCCCCAATTTTTTCATGCTTTCTTTATATACGCGATACATAACCTCATATTCCATAATACCTCGTTCGAGTAATTTACCAAATTCATCCATGTTTTTACGATTTATGAATAAATTAATGCTATTGTGATAAGCGTTTAAATTATCCATTGTTCTGAATCTCTGAGTAATCACAGCAATAAAAATATCACGCCTTGATGCCATAGGCAGACTTTTTAAGTACAAAATAACCCCATTGGATTCGGGATTGTTATTGTCAAAATTATCATCTACCACAATAAGATTGTATGATGACTGAAATCTCATTTTTTTTAAGGCATCTCGGGTATCTTCTGCGTCGGTCACATGGTATTCCATTAAATCGAGAACACTGGCAACCTGTTTTATTAAGCTGGGATCAGTAATACAAACCAAGGCAGTTTTGCCTTCTTCTTCAACAAAACGGAATCCCGCTACATCATCATCAAGGGATGATTCTTTTAGCGATGAGTCATCATCCCCTGTCGATGTATCTATGACTGGCAATTCTTCCGAGTTATTTGGGTTGATGGTGATTCTATTTTTACATTTGGGACATGCAAAGGATGCCGTTTTCCCTTGGGGAAGTTTATGATCAGGTATGTTAAAATTACTATTACAACTTTCGCATACGATTTCCATGATTTAGAAATACCTCCTTTCTTAAGACCTCATTTATCGTTTCTTGATTGATCTCGTATAATCACGGTCAATTTGAAGGTTGTCAATATCGGTTGTTTTTTCACCGCGTGCGGATTTAATTGAATCAATTGCACGGCTAATAACTCCTTTTTGTGACGCATAGGCATAGGCAGTTTCTTGAGTTACCAGTCCCTGAGCATACAAATCCGCAATATAATCATCAAATGTGGTCATTCCAAATGCTTTTCCAGATTCCATAATATCTGTATAGGTTTTTCCTTCTTGTTCACCATTCAGAACGAGGTCTTTAACCCGTAACCCTGTTCGCAAAATTTCAAATGCAGCAACACGACCACCTCCAATTTTCGGAAGCAGACGTTGACAAACAATCCATCGTACCGTATCTGCAAGTCTTATGCGGAGTTGAGCTTCTTCATCTTTATTAAACATACCAATTACACGGTTAATCGTAGTTCCTGCATCAATGGTATGTAATGTTGTTAAGACCAAGTGACCTGTTTCGGCGGCTCTAAGACCGATTTCAATCGTTTCACGATCTCGCATTTCACCAACAAGAATAACTTTTGGAGCTTGTCGGAGAGCTGCTCGCATACCATTTGCAAAACTATCATAATCTGTTCCTAATTCCCGTTGATTAAATGTAGATTTTTTGTGTGGATGCTGGTATTCGATTGGGTCTTCAAGGGTGATCACATGAACAGAACGAGTGTCGTTAATATGGTCTAATACAGCAGCAAGAGAAGTTGACTTTCCACTTCCTGTTGCACCTGTAACAAAGATGATACCATTTTTTTCTTTAGCAACATCAAAAAATGCTTTGGGGAGATTTAGTGTTTTTATTGATGGAATTTTGGTTTCTAATCGCCTGAGTACAATTGAGTAATTGCCGGTTTGAGAAAAAATATTCACACGGAAACGGGCTTTGCCGGGAAGACCATAAGAGAGATCACATGATCCTTCTCGAAGCAATGTTTCTGTTAACCGTCGATCACCTCCGACTAAATTTAATGCAAACAGTTCAGTTTGAAAGGGAGTTAGCGCTTGAAAATGAGGTTTCATTTCAACAGCAACAAGTTCTCCAGAACTTTCTACTTGTAAGGGTTTACCGGATGTAATATTCAGGTCTGATACATCTTTGTGTGAATCTAACATTCTCGTAAGAATACCGTCAAATTCTTGTCTCTTCATAATATCTCCTGTTATGATGAGTTGTTGACAAGTCTTAGTTATGCTTCAGTAAAATCTGAAGGAGGTTCTGTTAAAAATGGCCTAAACAGAGCTTTATTGTTGGCTTTGTTGTATCCTTCTTCTGCGCTGATTCTCCCTGCTTTATAATGATCCATAATAGCGTCATCGAGCAGAATCATGCCGTATTTTTTTCCGGTTTGTATCATCGAGTTGATCTGATAGGTTTTGCCTTCACGGATAAGATTCCTTACGGCTGGCGTGGCAATGAGAATTTCCGTGGCGGCACATCGCCCTTTTTTATCGATTCGTTTAAAGAGAACTTGGGCAATAACCGCACGAATACCATCCGCAAGCGTTGAACGAATTTGAGGTTGTTCGTGAGAAGGAAACACTTCAATAACACGATCTACGGTTTTTGCTGCACTGGAAGTATGCAATGTTCCAAAAACCAAATGACCCGTTGACGCTGCTTCAATAGCCAAAGAAATGGTTTCAAGGTCTCGCATTTCTCCTACAAGAATAATATCCGGGTCTTCACGAAGCGCCCCTCTCAAGGCACTTTTAAACGTTTTTGTATGCAAACCAACTTCTCGATGATTAACGATGCAGCTTTGACTTTTATGAACAAATTCAACCGGGTCTTCAACTGTGATAATGTGGTCTTTGCGGCTACGATTCGCTACATCAATAATTGCTGCAAGTGTTGTAGATTTACCACTGCCAGTAGGACCCGTTACAAGAACAAGACCTCGAGGTAATAAGGCTAATTTGGAAATAACTCCGGGAAGCCCTAACTGTTCAGCAGTTAAAATGGTACTGGGGATTTCACGAAATACGGCAGCCACCCCATATTTCTGCATAAAAAAATTTGCCCGATACCTTGCAAGCCCCGGTATTTCATAACCGAAATCAACATCTCCAGTTTCTTCAAATGTTTTTATTTTTTCTTCCGCAGTGATTTCATATAGCATTTTTCG
The DNA here is from genome assembly GCA_002753105.1 of Deltaproteobacteria bacterium YD0425bin50. GTDB lineage: Bacteria > Desulfobacterota > Desulfobacteria > Desulfobacterales > YD0425bin50 > YD0425bin50. Next base: position 3,956 of record PDZT01000093.1, read on the forward strand.
AAGTTCATCATTTTCAAGAACTTTATATTTGATCCGTTCCATGTCTCCATGGATTCTTAATACAGGTTGCTGCCCAGAAACCAAATGTAAATCTGACGCCCCTTGATCATTCATTAATTTAAAAAAAGCATCAATTCTTGCCATAGTTGTGTGCCCTTGTGCCTAAATAGTTACAGTTATTTATTAAATACCTTAATTTTAAAATTCTGTTCTTCTGCTTCTTTGGATTCTTCCTTACTCATATCGAGCAATTTAGAATGACTTTCAATAATTGCACGTAGTTGAACCTCTATCTGCATTCGTTGACGTTTTAATTCTGAAATATCTTCATACAGTTGTGATAGCCGGCTATGCGCCCCATTTAAAATTTTTTCAGCTTTTACTTCAGCCTCAGCAATAATTAATTCTGCTGATTTACGGGCATTAGCCTTCATTTCTTCTAATACTTTTTGCGAATTGAGTACAGCTTTTTTGAATAATTCTTCTCTTTTTTTATGACCATCACATTCAACTTCAAGTCGATTAACCTTGTCAATTAAGGTTTTTTGCTGATTTAATAGTTTTTCATACCCAGACGATACATGTTCTAAAAAAGAATCTACCTCCTGAATATCAAAACCTCTGAATTTAAGTTTAAACTGCTGGACACGAATATCTTCGGGTGTTAATTCCATGATTTTACTCCGATTGATACAACTATATATTACATAAACCTCCCAAAATCATAGAGGGTTTTTACAAGAAATATTTGTAAAAATTGAATCGCGAGGATGATATAAATGGGTGAAAAATCAATACCACTAAAATAGGACGGAATTTTTTTTCTGATTTGGCTTAAGACTGGCTCGGTAACATTGTGAATGAATCGTACGATTGGATTATATGGATCAGGACTTACCCATGAAAGAACTGCACGGGCAATGACAATCCACATATAAAAACTCAAGGCATAATCCAAAATCGTTGCGATTGCTTTAAAAAAATTAGCAAGTATGAACATTTTCTCCTCAACTACATATTACTTATAGTTTTGCATTTTTTGTCATTCCCACGAAAGTGGGAATCCAGAATGCTTGATTTTACTGGATTCCCGCTTTCGCGGGAATGACGATCGCTATTTTTGTATAATATATCATTTCAATAGGTTATAAAAAAGTGCAAAAGTATAAATATTACAATAATTATGATCCATTAATCTTTTTTAACTATGTGTTCACTATGGATTTATCATAGATAAACACTATTGATATCTTCGTGTGAAGTCAAGAAATTTTAGTCCTGTACTGCTCTTGTATTGCGTTTTCTACGATGACAAAAAAAAAAAAAAACGAATAAGCTATAACCTTTTACATAGTGTAAAAAAAATCGACATCGCTTCTTGTCTCAGTACATCAACACCCTACAAAAAAATACAATGGAATTTCAGATTGAGTGTATAAAAAAATGTTACTTAGGCATTGTTCTCATCACATGGCATATAGCTTGCTAACATAAAAAAAGTCAATTGTAACCGTCAGGTTTTATAAGTTAAATTAAGGAAATTTTTTTAAAAAAAAGGAGGGCTACATGTTAAAATGCATCAGAACAGTGCAATGGTTAAGTTTGTTTTTGTTGGCGACGTTTAACAGTGCTTGGGCTGCGGGTGGAGGAGGAGCTGCAGCGATTGTTATTGTCGCAGATACACGTTATTTATCAGGAATGCAACTTGCTTGGGCATCGCTTTATAATGAAAGCCATGCGTATTTCACACTATTAACCGTTATTTTAATCCCGGTTATCGGTCTTATTTTTGGAGTACTGGCGGATATTGTTATGAAACATATTGGAATTGATCTCTCATCCAGAGAATTATCTGAACATTAAAATTTAGGAATAAATAAAAAAAGGAGGACGGATATGGAGTGGTTATATGTCTTGATGCCGATTGCTGGTGTGAAAATTTTTTGGCCCGGTCTGATTATCTTAGGAATAGGTGTTGGAATTATTGGTGGCTTTTTTGGTATGGGTGGTGCATGGATGGTCACTCCCGGATTAAATATTTTGGGATTCCCAATGGCTTTTGCCATTGGAACGGATATTGCTCATATGGCTGGAAAATCATTGATTTCTACAATGCGCCATGGAAAGTTTGGCAATGTCGATTACAAACTCGGACTTATTATGCTTGTGGGTACAATTGTTGGATTTGAAGTCGGCGCTCAAATGATCATGTGGCTTGAAAGGCTTGGAAATGTTGAAATTACAGTACGATATCTCTATCTTGTTTTACTCACCTTTATTGCATGGATGGTGTTTACAGATGTCAAAAAGAAATACGATAAAGAACGTCAAGCCAAACAAGCTGGACAAGATGTGGATAAATTGGCTACTGGATTGGAATGGCATAAAACGTTTCAAAAAATCAAAATTCCTCCAATGATTCATCTTCATACAGCCCAAATTTATTGTTCTGCATGGTTACCTATTTTTGTTTCCTTTTTAACGGGTTGGCTTGCAGGTATCTTAGGTATTGGTGGCGGTTTAATTCGTATGCCCGCTTTAATATATGTTTTAGGATGTCCAACACATGTTGCAGTTGGAACTGACTTGTTTGAAGTAATGATTTCGGGATTATATGGTGCTGCAACCTATACATTTAAAGGAAGAACAGAGCTTGTTGCTGCGATTATTATGTTGGTTGGTGCCGCAATTGGTGCTCAAATAGGCACAGTGGCTACAAAATACATCAAAGGTTACGGTATCCGTATTGCTTTTGGGATTGCTGTCGTTGGATGTTCCCTTTCAATTGTACTAAAACTATTTGCAACACATTTCCCAGTATATAAAATAATATGTGATAATATTTCTACAGTGTTAATTTTGGGTGTGGTCAGTTCTCTGTCAGTGTATATATTTGTGCGTATGATTCAGGGAGCGAAACAAGAAATTGCTAGTAAAAAAAAGACACTATAAAGTGATAATGTAAAAGGAGATGATATGGATATGATTAAACCATTGAGAAGCCTTGGCTTGCTTATCTTTTGGATTGGTTGCGTTCTCATTTACGGTTGTGGTGAAATGGGGAAAGTGGATCAGGGACGAGTTATTGAATACAATAAAGAAAAAAGAACAGTAACTATTATTCGTGATTCTGCAAAAAAACAAGGGAGTACAGACTATAGTGTATTACCTCCGGTAACGTATGATTTACCCACTGAATGGGCTGAGATGGGACCTGAACCCAAACCGGGTATGCGAATGAAATTAGATACTGACAAACATCAGGTGGTTATTTTTGTGCCAACACTGCAAAATTTTGCAACCATCAATTATACAGTAGTAGAACAAAGAGATAATGTTCAATCTTCTGATCCTGCGCTCATTGATCCACAAACCAAAAAAACAAAACAATTCCCAATATTTGATAAGGGAAAAAAGACAATTACCCTTTATTCCAAACGTCAAAAGATTCTGACCACATTCCAGGTACCGGATGAATATTTTGCTTTACCTGAATATGTTTGGGATGCTGGAGATGAAGTTCGGATTTACTACAAGGAAGAAGGTAAAGCACGCAGATTTATGAACATTACCAAAACGGATATTTTTAAAAAATAAGACGTTTGGCATTTGTTGAGAACATGTGTAATTTTGTAGGGGCGAGGTTATCTTTCCCCTACAAAACATAATTTTTAATCGATAAAGGAAAATACCTCTGATGAATGGATATCAAAAAATAATTGTTATTGTGCTTGATATTTTATTGCTTGCTGAAGTATGCATTAGTATATTTCTTGGGAATCAGGATCCAAATAATTTTGATGGAGTCATTTTTATAGAATCATTTTTTGGAATGTCTATCCCTACTTTTTTACTTGCAAAGTATCTCATTAGACGGTTTGAAACACCTGAAATACAACAATCATAAATAAGTAGGGAATAACGCTTTTGATGAGTTGGGCAAATCAATGAATATCTTAATTGTAGATGACGAACATCGATTTCGTCAGACATTAATGAAGCATTTAAAGAGAAAAGGAATCAATGCAAACGGCGCTGCAAGTGGAGAAGAGGCACTTGAAGAACTCAAGAAGAACTCATATGATGTGGTTCTTTTAGATTTAAAAATGTCCGGGATGAGTGGCATTGATGTTTTAAAACGAATTCGGGAACAGGGCAACCGGGCTGAGGTTGTTATTTTATCAGGGCATGCGTTAGTTGAATCAGCAATGGCTGCTACAGATTTTGGCGCGTTTGATTATCTTTTAAAACCCTGTGATGTCGAGATTATTTATGATAAAATGATCTCTGCATATGAACGTAAACAAGAAAAAGAAAAAGCGCTTGCAAATAAGGTACAATCAAAGCGTTAATGATCGAAATGGTATATACCTTTTAAAAATCGTTCTGACAAATGAATCACACTAGATTCGTCTTTCATAAGCATATCCATTTGACGGGTAAATTGCAATAACCGTCCAAGATAGTCGAGTTTTTCTTCGATAACCTGTCGTTCATCCTTGGCATATCGCGCAATAACCATATCCCCCTCAACTTCTGCTAAAAATCCAATCGCTTCTAAAATAATCCGAATTAAACGTACACGTCTGTTTCTACGGACGTCATCGGCCGCTCCGCCTTTAAATTTAAAATTGATATAATTCTTATTGGGTGTTTGTCCACAATATACATCTAAAATACTATAATGGTATCCAACACGAGAACTAAAATTAAGATATTTTTCTGAGATGATTGCATAACTTTTATCACCAAACCGCTCAACATGATGTGGCGGCGTCAACATTTGTTCACTCATTACAGAGAAAAATCCTTGAAAATCCACTGGTTTTGGCTCGATATATCGAACATCTTCATGAAGCATACCCTTTAAGAGCGCTGCAAAAGGGATAGATGTGATATGTTCTGGTTTTACTTTTTTCAGATGCCTTGCTTCAGGAATAATACCGTTATCTAAATCAATAAGATAGAGGTCCAGTGGAATAGGTGCGGATAACTTAACTGCAAGTCGATCATAACCCGAAGCTTTATCACTGATTTGGAATAGCTCAGCATACGAAAATTCATGAATTAATCGCATCATGTCATGAATGGTTTGACAATTTTCTATAGTGAATTTTGGAGATTTTGGGTCTGTCAGGTTTAAGGGAATGATATTGTCTGCGATTTTACGAAGTGTAAGATATACAGGTGTATGTTTCATAAATGGGTCGCGTGATGGCTGGTGATCGATTAATTCCTGAACCTTACCTAAATACACCCGTTTTGTATAAGCATCTACAGTAACCTCAACTCCATGAGGAATCGTTGTTGTGGCCTGAGGCAAATTAAGAATGGCCGGAACCTGAAATTCACGAGTAAGTGAAGCCATATGCCCGGTAATACTTCCATAGTTGGTTACAATAGCGCGCGCTTTATGCATAAGCATGACATATTGTGGGGATGATCGAGTCGCTACAAGTACGCCGCCTTCAGGGAAATCAAGTAAATTTTTTTCATTACGAATCACATGTGTCTTGCCAAAACCTATTCCGGGACAAGCAATCTCTCCACCTTCACACAACAGTGTAAATCCTGTAACGGGTTCTTTTTTCGCCATTTCTAAATCTTCAAAACCGATATGGAGAGGCCGACTTTGTAAAATAACAAGTTCATCGTTTTCATTTAAAGCCCACTCAACATCTTGAGGAGATTGGAAATGTGCTTCTAATTTTTTCCCATAATCTGCAAGCAAAAGCATCTGATCGTCAGTAAGACAGAGTTGTTCCTGCATGTCATTCGGAACTGGTTCTTCGATGATATCGCCTTGTTCATGCATCACAGCACGTATGGGTTTAATCGATACGTGTTTTTCAACAATCACTATGGGTTCGGATTTCGATATCAGATAAGTATCTGGCGTGATTATACCATCAACTGCAAGGGTTCCTAATCCCCAAACTGCATTAATTAAGATGACTTTATCTGAAACGTTTATGGGATGAGTTGTAAACATAACACCGCTGGCTTTGGCATGAACCATTTCAAGACAAGCGACTGACATTGCGATGTCTTCATCAGGAATGCCCATTTGTAAACGGTATGAAATAGCTTGAGGTGAAAACATGCTCGATAGAATTTTTTTATAACTTTTAAGAAGTTGCTTTTCTGGAACGTTTAAAAGGCTTAAGAATTGGCCAGCAAATGAGAGTTCACTGTCTTCCTGATTTGCACTGCTTCGTAGAGCAACACGCAATTCGTTCGATTTTTTTCCTAATGATGTTTTCATTTGCTGATACGCATTCAGGATAGCCGTCTCTACTTCCATTGGGATTTCCGCTGATTCGAATAAATTTTGGATATTCAGGCTTACATTTTGAATGGTATTAGGGTCTTTGGGATTGATTTCTCGCCGGCTTTTACGAATTTCTTCAAGAAGATCAGTGTTATCCATAACTGTTTGAAATGCGTTTATGGTAATGGCAAATCCGATAGGGATTGGCAACCCAACTCGTGTTGTGACTTCACCTAAATTAGCATTTTTTCCACCCACCCAATCAATCATGTCTTTTGTGATGTTCGGATACAACAAGGTATAAGCATCTGAAGAACCGATACTTTTACGTTCAAGTTCAGTCTTAATCATGTCAGCGATGCTATTTAAACGTAAATTAAAAGCAGGATATACGCGATTGGTGAGATTTTCAAAACTTTTAATCATCCGGGATGTATGAAAAATAACTCTTGTGGTTAAAGATCGAATGGTTGACATTCCGAAAATATCATTGCCATTGAGTTTGAGTTCTATTTCAGTGATCACTCTTAAAAGTTCAGCATTGGACTCTAATAAGGCTTTAAAATTGGTATATTTTTTTCTAAAGAGCTCAATAACCTGCTCATTGGGGAGCTGTTTTTTTTTATTAAACCATCGACTAAACATGTATTTATCACTTTCTGAATAATGAATATGTGTACTTTAACTTAAATTGATTGTATCTCCATAAGCAACTTTTATTAATTGAAAAATATCAGAAGCGGTTTTTTGTTTAAGCGCGTCGTTCACTATCGTTGCTGTATCCTGCCTCGTTAATTGTCGGGTAATACTCTTGATAACCGGAATTGAAGTTGGGTTAACACTTAACTCTTTAAATCCAAGTCCAATAAGAATGGGTAGATTGACAGGGTCTCCAGCCATTTCACCACACATGCACAGGCCAATTTTTTTATCTGTGGATACAGTAACAATATGTTTTAACATCCGAATAATGGATGGATGCAACGCCTGATAAAGGTATGCAACACTTTTATTGGTTCGGTCAATGGCCATCGTATATTGGATTAAATCATTTGTACCGATACTAAAGAAATCAACAAAGTCCGCCAACATATCTGCCATAATCACAGCAGAAGGAACTTCAATCATGATTCCCACATCAATGTGTTCCCCAAAGGGTTTGCCTTCTTGGTAGAGTTCATTTTTACATTCATTGATTAAATTGTTAGCAGCTATAATTTCTTCTACGCAAGAAATCATGGGAAACAATATTTTTACATGACCATAATAGGCTGCTCTTAGGATCGCGCGAATTTGACTTTTAAATACATCTTGACGTTTTAGACAAAACCGTATTCCTCTTAAGCCTAGTGCGGGATTTGCCTCATCATGTTGAACTGCATTTAAAATTGCTTTGTCTCCATTGATGTCCAAAGTACGAATGGTTACTGATTTTGGAAACATGACTTCAATCACATCTTTAAATCGGTCATACAGTTCTTCTTCAGTTGGAAAATCAGCGCGACTCATATAAAGAAATTCAGAACGGAACAAACCGATTCCATCTCCACCTTTGTCAAGAACTGATACAACCTCTTCTGGCAATTCAATATTGCCAAGAACAATTAACTCGCTTCCATCTTTTGTTGTTGCTGGCAGATGACTTTCACGAACATATATATTTTTTTGGCGTTCTATTCTATTTTTTTGCTTTTGGTACTGATTAATTGTTTCTTCACTAGGATTGATGATTACAAGCCCGGAAGATCCATCGACAATCAATATATCATCATTTTTTATCAAACGGGTTACCTGATCTAAGCCTAATACTGCGGGTATATCCAAAGTTCTTGCAATAATGCTTGTATGCGATGTGCGCCCACCACGATCCGTGATAAATCCCATGACCTGATCAAGTTTAATCTGGCTTGTATCAGCAGGGGAAAGATCGGTTGCTACGAGAATTACGCGTTTATTAATTCCTCCAATATCGATTGGGTTGGCTCCCAAAAGATTACGCATGATGTGATCGGCGACTTGAATGACATCCGCAATTCGGCTTTTTAGAAATGGATCTGGAATTTCATTAAACATTTCTTTGATATTCGAACATACTTTTTTTAATGCCCATTCAGCATTTATCTTCTCTTTTTCAATGGTTTCAATCGTTTTTTCATACAGCATTTTATCCTGATGCAAAACAAGATGAGTCTCTAAAATCCGAATATGTTGACGAAGTTCTTCAGATGTCTGATCAATTATTTTTTTTAATGCGTTCTTTGCTTTTTTAACAGCTTTTTTAAACCGGTTGACTTCATTTTGAATATCAAATGCTTCAATAGCATATTTTTCAATGACATTCACCCCTTCCTGATCTACGAGATAAGCTTTCCCAATACATATTCCCGGGGATCCAGATATACCTTGTAATTTAATCTCTTGAGTTGAGTATGCAACCGTCATGGTTCGTTTTTATCCTCCTGGCCATGAATATGAATCTTTCCCAATCCTTAAATTGGCAAAAATAAATTAGCATAAAAATTCGAAGCATGTCAAATTGAAAACAGTAACGGGCGTATTTTAAAGGTTGGGGAGAACTCTTTGAAGCAACAATACAACACGTCATTCCGGAGAAAATTGAAAAATGAATATTTTTCAATTTTAATCCGG
>PDZT01000555.1 GCA_002753105.1 Deltaproteobacteria bacterium YD0425bin50
CTGGCTTTGTACAAACAAATCACTTCCCATCAGACGAACGAGTTTTCTGCTAATAGCTAATCCAAGTCCTATGCCTTCATTTTTCTGGGATTGCATCGGGAGTTGGCAAAACGGCTCAAAAATTTTTTCAAGTTTATCTTCTGGGATTCCTATTCCTGAATCAATAACCTGAAAACGAATTTTATCCCGAAACTCATCTACATTCAAGGCCACATGGCCTGTAACTGTATAGCGAATTGCGTTTGTTAAGAGATTTAACAGTACCTGACGCAATTTTTTTTCATCACCTTTCACCTGATTCGGCAATTCCGATGAAAATTGATGTATCACCTTTAATCCTTTGGCCTGCGCCTGAATTTCAGCAATATTCAAAATAGTATGTAAAAATGGAGTAAACAAAAATAGGTTCTGCATCAATTCCATTTTATGCATTTCAATTTTCGAAAAATCGAGAATTTCATCAATAAGAGTCAACAGGTGATTTGCACTATCATACAGGGTATTCAGTATTTTTTTGTCTTTTGAATCATTGAAACGTTCTTTTAAAATCTGAGTATAACCAATAATCGCATGGAGCGGAGTCCTTAAATCATGACTGATATTTGCAAGAAACTGGCTTTTGGCAAGATTCGCGGCTTCTGCCATTTCCTTGGCCTGCTTCAATGCTATTTCTGCTTGTTTAGTATCCGTTGTATCCCGGCCAACTGCTTGATATTCTTTTGGATTTCCTTGATGGTCATAAATTAAGTGAATTGTCCATTGATTCCATCGAAGTTCGCCATGTAAAAGAATCGAATGATCTAAAGTAACAACAGGATTGGATGTACTCAAATCAGATATAAATGCGTTATCAAAAATAGATAGTCCATCTGATGTCAGCAGATGAAATGGCCGGGAAAGCAACTCCTGATGTGTTTTTTGAAAATAGTTGCAAAAAGCCTGATTCACAAAACTTAAATTTCCATTCGGTAAAAACCGGCAGATCATTTCTGTTTGATCTTCAACAATGGCTCTATATCTGGCTTCTGAATCCCACAGGCGCTCCTGAGTTTCATCCAATGAGCGCTTGGAGCGAACCATAGATAGTTCCTGACCTCGAACAATGGCATCTACTTCACCATTTTGAATGGCGTGTATAACAGATTCAAGCGTTCGTAATTTTGCTTCTAGTTCTGCATAACTTGGTTTGGGATTCATACCAGTATTATAACTTTATTCCTAAAGCCTGAAGTTGTTCTCGCTCTGCTTCAGCCATGGTTGCTTTCGCTTTTCTTATTAAATAAGTTCCCGTATTGTCTTGAACTGTGATTCGTCTGATTTATGTGATTAACTATGATAATCATAGCGATCACATAAATCAAATAAATCACAGTTCAAGACAAAGTTTCGTCAAATTCAATTTTAAGCTTATCACATCGAATAGTTGCAATGAATCCCGATAAAAAATCCTGAATCTTAGTTTTATTGACTACAAGACTTGTCATAACGTTTATCTCGATAAATTATAGGTTATTAGGAGATATCACTCCATTAACTTCTCTGGATTTAGAACAAAAAATACTTTTCCATCCCCACGAATACTTACTCCATTCACAATATCAATATCTTTCATGGTTTCGGGTAATGGCTTAATTGCAATTTCCATTTGACGATCTACATGATCTACCAATAACCCGAATTTAGCACGGCGCGTCTTCAGAATCACTAGCGGCATATCAAGAAGCCCATGTTGATTTTGTAATATATCCATTGAACTATCGAATCCTAAACAATAACTTAAGTAGTGAACTGATACTATTTCCTGTCGATATGAGATAAACAGTTTACCAGCAGAACAATGAAATTCTTTTCCATTGACTTTGATAATTTCAACAATAGAATCCAATGGAATTGCATAGGGTTCATTGGATTGTTCAATAATTAACGCAGTAATAATCCCCATATTTGTTGGGATAGACAAATTAATCTCAGTTCCCTGTCCTGCCTCAGATTGTACTCCCACAGTTCCATTCAATGATTCAACCGTAGTTTTGACCACATCCATACCTACACCGCGACCGGATATTTCTGTAATTTCGGTATTGGTTGAAAAACCGGGCATAAAAATAACATCCAGCAGGTTTGGATCATCAGAAGATGTATAGGAACATCCTAAGGTTTTTGCTTTTTCAAACAGGCGATCACGATTGATTCCTTTACCATTATCCTTAACACAAATACGGATAAAACTGCCTTCCTGATAAGCACTTAACCATACTGTACCATCTCCGCCTTTATTACACAGCATGCGTTTCTCAGGCATTTCAATCCCATGATCACATGCATTTCTCACAAGATGCACAAGTGGATCAAACAGTTTATCCGCTACACTTTTATCAATTTCAATTTCTCCACCTTCTGTAATAAGCGTAATATGTTTTTGCTGCCGACGGCTGATATCCCGAACAATGCGATTGAATCGTTGGAATACGCCTTTGATTGGAATCATTCGCAATGCAGTTATGCCATGATGGATTTCATTGGTTAAGCGCGTTACCTGATATAAATTTTCTTTTAGATGTTTGTAAATATCCTGTGAAGCCCCTATGAGTTGCCATTGCTGCATAATGTAATCATACGTATTCCGGGAAATCAGTAATTCACCAATAATATTTGAAAAAAACTCGATTTTATCTTCAGAAATTCGTATGGTTTTTGCTTCTTTTTCAACT
>PDZT01000556.1 GCA_002753105.1 Deltaproteobacteria bacterium YD0425bin50
GACCATATTATTGCTTTAAAAAAAGCCAATGAAGAAATTCGTCTTCTGTCAATTACAGATCCGTTAACCCGATGTTATAATCGCGGTTATTTCAATGAAGAATTTCCAAAAGAAATCCAAAGAGCACGACGCTACCAACGTTCACTATCTGTTATTTTATGTGATATCGATCATTTTAAAAGAATAAATGATACGTATGGGCATCTTGCAGGCGACTTAGTTCTTAGAGAATTTTCCGACTGGTTGAGATCAACTGTCAGGGATAAAATCGACTGGGTAATTCGTTATGGCGGTGAAGAATTTTTAATTGTACTTCCTGAGACTGATCTGGAAGGTGCTTCGGTTTTAGCTGAAAGAATTCGTCATACTATTTCGGACAAAGAACTTGCTTATATGAACCATACGATTAAGATTACCTCAAGTTTTGGCGTTACTGGTTTTGACAAAACAACGGATGATGAAAAACTAACAGTAGAATATCTTGTAAATCGTGCTGATGAATTATTATATACCTCTAAGTTAGATGGTAGAAACCGGTCAACTGTTGGGGAATTATAGAATGGCGTTGCATATTTATAAAAAAGTAGGTATCGCCACGTTTATGATGATGGCATCCATTTTTTTAAGCCGTGTTATTGGTCTTGGTCGAGAAATAACCATTGCATATATTGGCGGAACACAAACCAGTGTTGATGCTTACCAAGTCTCTTTTATCATTCCTGAGCTGTTGAACCATATGGTAGCTAGTGGTTTTTTGTCAGTAACCTTTATCCCCATTTTTTCTCATTATCTTGCAATAAATGAAGAAGAAAAAGGATGGCAGGTTTTTTCAACCATTCTCATGAATTTTTCTTTGCTTCTTGTGGTGTTAATGTCAATCACCTTATATTATACACCAGTATTGGTGAACTATTTTGCTCCGGGTTTCTCTGATCCCTTGGCTAAACAACTTGCGATACGCATGACCCGAATAATCATTCCAGCCCAGTTTTTCTTTTTTGCAGGAGGGTTATTTATGGCTGTGCAGTACGCCAAAGAACAATTTGCTTTTCCCGCGTTTGCCCCCCTTATTTACAATATTGGAATTATTATTTTTGGCGTTATTCTTAGTCCATGGATAGGTATGGAAGGATTTTCATGGGGAGTGTTAATAGGCGCGTTTGTGGGTAATTTTCTTTTACAGTATATGGGCGCTCGTCGTATGGGAATGCATTTATATTTTACGCTTAATTTCAATCATCCTGATTTTAAAACCTATATTAGACAGACAATCCCGCTGATGTTTGGCTTAACAATGACTTTTTCAACTGAAATTTTTTTTAAATGGTTTGGAACGTATTTGCCGGCTGGAAGCATTTCTAGTCTAAACTATGGATTAAGGGTTATGTTGATGCTTGTCGGTTTTTTTGGACAAGCTGTTGGAGTTGCTTCTTTTCCGTTTATGGCACGTCTATCAGCAGAAAATCGCATTCAGGAAATGAATGAGTTGTTAAATAAAGCAGTTAAATATCTTTTACTGATTCTTCCTGTTTCAGTATTGATGATGGTATTGCGGCATGAAACGATCTACATTCTATTTCAGCGTGGGAAATTTGATGCTGTAGCCACAGAGCAGACAGCAGGCGTATTTTTTTATCTTCTCATCGGTGCATTTGCATTTGCCGCTCAGACCGTTGTAGGCAGAGGCTTTTATGCTATGCAAAACACCCTGTTACCCACAATAATCAGTACATTTACTGCAATTGTAAGTATTCCAATCTATTATTTAGGGATGCAGCAAATGGGAGCTAATGGAATAGCCTTGGCAGTTTCTTTATCTTCCATATTTCAGGTGGGTTTATTATATGCAATTTGGAACCAGCGAAGTCAAAATGATGCTGCTAAACAAATTTATTATTTTTTGTTTAAACTATCTTTCGTCAGTTTGAGTATTGGTGCATTACTTTACGGTACTAAATTAATGTTAAAGCATTATATAGATGCTTCTACACTATTAGGAAACCTATGGATGATATTGACCCTGAGTGTTTTTTTTGGGTTTCTTCTGATAATCATGTCACGTATCCTTCAACTTAATGAAATTTTAATTCCCATCCACGCCATTTTGAAAAAAATGAAAAAAATTTTGAAAAAAAATAAATAAATTCCTGATCACAATTTTTTAAAAATATGATATACTTATTAACTTTAAAGAAAAAAAGTTTCTAACTGTCTAATCAAAGGGAAAAGACACTATGGAAGAACGTAGTAAAGACAACTCAACGATGATTTGTTTAGAATTAGAAAAATTAGAATATGTTTTGAATGGGAATAACGACTTAAATATCTTATTCAAAGAACAAATTGCATTCTATAATAATTTAATTGAAAATTGTGCAGTAGCCATATTTGTAATTGATAGCACACATCGAGTGATCTATTGGAATAAAGCATGTGAAGTGCTTACAGGTATTAAATCCAAAAATATTATTGGCACGCAAAATCATTGGATGCCTTTCTATGCTTATCAACGCCCAACAATTGCTGATTTAATCATTGATCAAGCTACAGACAAATGCTCAGAATGTTACACTGTTTTTAGTCCCTCTATTCTTCTTCCACATGGATGGCATGCAGAAGGGTGGTATATGAATTTGGGAAGAAAAGATAGGTATATTATTTTTGATTCAGCGCCAATTTACAACCAGCAAGGAGACATTGTTGCT
>PDZT01000557.1 GCA_002753105.1 Deltaproteobacteria bacterium YD0425bin50
GGATATCATGATGAGATACTTGAGGAAATGGTTTTTCTGGCTGACAGTAGATACACCTTAAATTACATCTGTCTGTTATTGAGACTCGTAAGTAATTGATTGTTCTATGATAATCATCTTTGAGGAGAATGGAATTCATAATAAGAAAGTGAGCTTAACCCGTTACCTAACCTTGTAAAATGCCATAATGGCATCAATTAGGCCATCTATCGTGTACTTGCTGGCAGTAATATGAACTGGTATTCCTGCACGTTCAGCAGTTTCAGAAGTAATAGGGCCAATACTTGCAATGACTGTTTTTTTAAGCAGATCATGAATCGTTTCAGTTGAAAAGCGTTGTTGAAGAAGGGTTGCAAAATGCTTTACTGTAGATGAACTTGTAAAGGTAATAACATCGATCTGTCCATTTTCTAACCGTTCTGAAATACTATCTACATGTTCATTTGAGTTCACTGTACGATATGCAATGACTTCATCTACATGCGCACCCATTCGGGATAACTCAACAGGTAATATGGGTCTGGCTTCGGCTGCACGAGGAAGAAGAATTCGTCTTTCAGAGATCGATTCATTTTTAAATGCATCAATAATCGATTCTGCCCGGTAACTTTCTGGGATAATATCGCTTTGAATTCCAAAGCTCAGTAATCGGTTGGCTGTAGCCGGTCCAATACATGCTGTTTTTATATGATGAAGCGATCTAACATCTTTCCCGAGTTTAAACAATCGATCAAAAAAATAACTTACGCCATTGACACTTGTAAATACAAGCCAATGATACTGAGCTAAATTCAACATGGCTTTATCCAAATCATCTGTTTCTGCTGGCATAATTTGGATTACTGGAAATTCAATACAATAAGCTCCAAGCTGGGTTAATTTTTCCGAAAGTTCGCTTGCCTGTTCTCTGGCTCGTGTAATAACAATGGTTTTACCAAATAATGGACGATTTTCAAACCATTTCATTTGTTCTCTAAACCGTACGACATCGCCCACAACAATGACACATGGGGCTGTTAACCCAGATTGATTTACTTTTTCGACAATCGTTGCCAATGTACCCGATACTGTCATTTGTTGTGGTGTTGTTCCCCAGCGAACCAAAGCAATAGGCGTATCAGGCGATCGACCATGTGTGATTAAGGATTGGACAATATGGGGTAAATTCTTTACGCCCATTAAAAAAACAATAGTTCCCATGCCTTTTGCAATAGCATCCCAATGCAGTTGAGATTCTTTTTTGGTTGGGTCTTCATGTCCAGTAACAATGCCAAGTGTAGAAGTGAAGTCCCGATGTGTCAATGGAATTCCTGCATATGCAGGAGCAGCAATAGCCGAAGTCACACCCGGTACGATTTCAAAAGGAATGTTTTCAGCAAGTAATGCTTCGACTTCTTCACCACCGCGCCCAAAAATAAACGGGTCACCGCCTTTCAGTCGGGTTACGATACGGCCTTGTTTGGCTAATGTTACCAATAGTGCATTTATGTCTTTTTGAGGCAGTGTATGGTCTCCGCCTTTTTTGCCGACATAAATTAATTCTGTTTGGCTTTTCGCGTATGTGAGTAAAGCTGAGGAAGCCAGATAATCATAAACCACTACATCTGCAGTTTCTATACAGGTTTTTCCTTTAACTGTAATTAATCCCGGATCACCGGGACCTGCACCGACAATATAAACTTTTCCAGTGTTATGTAGATATTCAGGCATGTTTTATACTCTCAAGTATTGATGCTGCACCTTGCTGAAGCAGGCGCGTAGCCAATTGTATTCCTATGTGTTCAGCTTGCTCCATCCCGCCAGATACTGTGTCTTTAATCAGTTGAGTGCCATTGATATTACACACGAGTCCGGTTATCGTAATGGATTGTTGCTCAATTGTGGCATAAGCTGCTATTGGAATTTGGCATGAACCACCTAATTGTTTTAGAAAAGCACGTTCAGCGAATACAGCCAGTTCTGAAGGTTTATGATTAAGAAATTGCACATAAGAAGCGATAGTTTTATCATTCTGCCGGGATTCAATACACAATGCACCCTGACCAACAGCAGGCAACATGAGCTCATGTGATAATCGTTCTGTAATACGATACTCAAGTCCTAGCCGTTTAACACCAGCGGCTGCAAGGATAACGGCATCAAGATGTTCTGTTTCCAGTTTTTTTAAACGGGTATCGATATTGCCGCGCAAGGATAGCACTTGTAAGTCTTTACGAAAATAGTTCAACTGAGCAGACCGTCGAAGACTACTGGTTCCAATCTTCGCACCCATAGGTAAGTCTAACAATTTTTGATGATCAAGAGAGATCATGACATCATTCGGGTCTTCCCGTTCGGGTATGGCTATAATGCATAAACCATCAGGGATTTCGGCAGGCATATCCTTCAGACTGTGTACAGCAATGTCGATTTCGTTATCTAACAGAGATTGTTCGATTTCTTTAACAAATAATCCTTTTCCGCCAACATTTGCTAAAGGGACATCCAGAATCTTGTCCCCTTGAGTTTTGATGGTCTGAATAAGAACTTCGATTGTTGGATTTTTTGTGGTCAGTTGCGATTTTACCCAATTGGCTTGCCATAATGCAAGTTTACTTCCCCGTGTGCCTATTCGGATAATTGGTTTCATTATGCAGAACAACTTCCACAGCTTGTGGATGAACACCCGGAGCATGATGATGCAGATGCGGATTGTCGAGTCACTT
>PDZT01000558.1 GCA_002753105.1 Deltaproteobacteria bacterium YD0425bin50
ATCATCTATTTGCTCTAATAAATCATTTACAGTGTCTTTTTCAGGATATACCATTGATAAATCAAATACGTTATATGTCATAGGGTTATCAGAATTTAATTTGAGTGAATACTCTTTAAAGGTAACCGTTCACTCCCCCTCATCGATTAGTCATTTTTGGCTATGAATGGAAATCAATTAGGCATAGGAATAGGTAGAGCTGACATCCCCCTTCTGGAGCGAGAAATCATTTCTGAAATATAATTCCATGGGTCAATTCCTCTTAGCCGGCAAGTCTCAATAACACTCAGCAGCGAAGCATATGCTAAACTGCCTTCCGGACTTCGGGTTCCGTAGCTTATCCGACGCGAGATGACCGCATGGCGCAATGCTCTTTCCGCATCATTGTTGGTGCAGGGAAGCTCCGGATTTTTGACGAACGCCACCACCGCATCCCAATCATTCACTATTTCACGACACAATGACTTCAGATTGGGAATATCTGATTCAGATCCAAGGTAGCACGCCTTTTTCATACGGGCGAGGATTGGGCGGCTTTTTTTCTTCGCATCCTCGCCATCTTCGCTCATGGCTGTTATTAGCCCCCTTAACTCTCTGAGCAGCCATTCACCCATCCGGACCGCTTCTTCAGATAGTGATCCTGTCAACGCAATTGCTTTCCGGATCAAATGCGCTAGACATCGTTGACGATTTTTATGGGACCGATATGCCCCATAGCCATCGCTAATCAGCCAGCCAAGAAATGCCGATGTAATCAATTTCAACAGTTCTTCTTTTTTACGGCTACCTATGATATAGACAACCGTACAAGATGAAATCGCTACCCATAACCATTTCATCACACCTTTTTCATACCACGGCGTTTCATCTACACCTATGACTTTGGCATCCTGAAGCTCTGCCAACAGATTATCCACCACAGGTAAACTTGCCAAACCAGCTTCACGGATACAACGATCAATTGTCCCTACAGATAGCTGAGTTCCATACCAGTAGTACAAAAATTCACGAATTTTCACTCGCGACATCCGATAACGCAACGATAGGGCTGAGATGAAAGTTGCCAACATCGGTCCCACCAAAACATACTCACTCAATTTCAAGTCTTTTTTCCGGAATTCAGACTTGAACACTTGACCTTCACCAGGATATGCTTTGGTCTCATGACCGCATGCACATTTGATCCCTACATAATGATGTAAGGTGCATACGATTCGAGAACCTTTCTCTGTTCTTTCCAAATCTAAAACATGGTGACCCATGTGAGGTTTGGCTTCCGGATCAGGAAAAAGAACTCCAGAACATGCGGCACATTCCTGCGGGTAGTGTCTTACCGTACCTTCAGGAACTAAAGGCTCTGCTCTCCAAACTCCTTGAGCACCTGGCTGTCTGCCAGGGCGACGTTTCTTGGGAGTTGGAGCAGAGGAAGGATCGCTTGGATTGACTAAATCTCCTTCCGCAACACACTCTTGCTTCGGTGCATCAGAGTCTACAATCCCGGAAGATAGATTCAGAGGCGATCCTTCCACACTCCCTTCTATCACTGCTGCGTCGCAGTCATTTATCGGGGTGCTGGTATCGCTCTCGACTTTTTTCTCACCTCCTTTCTTGTATGGATTATCAGATGACGGAGGGAGGTTACTGTTTTCAGAATTCTTTTCCAATCGCTCAACCAGTTCCACACTCAATGCACGTAAATTACAGGCCACATTTACGAGCATTTCCTTTTCAAGGCTCTCAAAATAAGGCCGATTCATTTGCGCAAGATCATCTTTGGTTAATTTGCTATTCATGTTGATGTCTATACACTATTGATTATTTTTTTTGTATAATTTTTTTATAAATTATGTGAAAAAATTAGTTGGGGGAGTGAACAGTTACCCCTTTAGAATCGTTCAGAAACTCACCTATCGTTATCCCCATTGCGTTAATAGAGGCTGCAAATTCAGCCATATCGCTGTCAGATAAACCTGCTAATGAATTGATACCGCTGGATATGGAGTCTTTCGTTAATCCATTAACATCCATGCTATATTTTGAAGCAAAGCTCGTTAAGGCTTGGGCTTCATCACTACTGCTCGCCATTGGGATAGGCGTTGTAATGGCAGGCATTTGGGTCGCCTGCATCCGTCTGAAGGCTTCAGCCTCAGCCATTTGTGTATCCAGTTCGGCAAATAGAGTGTCAAGACCAAGAGATGTAAGAAGCTGTTGCATATCTCCTAAGAAATCAACTGTATTCAGCCTATTTGAGTCTATAAAACTCACTATGTCTTGGTTGCTTGAACCAATCAACGTCTGAACGCCAGCAATAATATCTTCTTTTTTAAGTATATTCGGATCAAGACCATAAGTTGAACCAAAAGCAGTCATGGCATCGTTTTCAGCTATCCATTTGCTGAAATCAAATTTCTCTGCCCCGCTCATCTCAATCAGTTTGTTTATATCCACCATGAGTTCTTTCAATGGAACATTCACCTGATTGGCAAGGTTTAACATATCATCATAGCCTGTACTACTTAAATTACTGACTAATTCTTGAATTTGCTCTTGGGTTATTCCAGTTAAATCCATTCCATATTTATCAGAAAGTCCGCTAAGTGTATTTTGGCGTATAGATTCAGAGCCATCAAATTCAATTCCAAATCTATCTGCGACAGCCTGTACATCGTCAATTACCTGTTGCCATGTAATATTGAACTG
>PDZT01000559.1 GCA_002753105.1 Deltaproteobacteria bacterium YD0425bin50
TCGCTGTAATAATAGATTCGGAATGAGGGATATCAATAATTGACATGATTTCTTGTTTGAGTAAGGATTGAACAGCTTCTTTACTTGTCATCGCATGTTTTTGTTGAGATATCTGTTCAATTAAATACATACTCGTTTCAACGCCAACATCCGAAGTGATGAGTAATTCTTCCATTTCTTCAAGAATATCATCTTGTTGTGAACGTTTTAAAAAAATATGTTCAATACCAGATGATATTACCCCTCTGGTTTTACTTAAACTTTGTCGAAATCGTGTGAAAAGACTGATAGGTTCTTGAGCTAATTCAGGTTTTTCTGCATACCCATGTTCTTGCTCGGGTAAACTCTCTTGTTTATTATCTACTTCAGGTGTTGATGTTTCATCCTCTATCTCTTCAAGCATGATTATTTGTTGCAATCGTGTTGATCTAATTCGCTTTATAAGCAAGAGAAGTAATAGAAAAATACATAAAATTAAAAGTAAAAATAATGTGTTAATGCCCAACGTACTAAACATGTTACCTATAATACTTAACCATGTCATTACATCTTTCATCATCTGCACACCTCAATCATGTTGAAAAATATGTTCATTTACAAAGTAAAATGATATTGAAAAAATATCAGCTTTAGTATAGCCTAATTTATTGTATTACCTCACTCAAACAGCATCATTATTAAAAGCAGATGTGTATCATCTTGAAGATATTGTCAATAAAATACAAAAAGCTACAACATATAGCTTTCCAGAAAAGTTTTTTGCTGCGTTATCGGTCGTCGATGTATTAGGTATACACCTTCCTCCCTGCTGCCTTGCCAAAATTCTTTTCTGAAAAACTATATAACTATACCTTATTAACAGTACCCTAATATAGAGATAGTTTATATGCGATACAACATATATGGAGACCGTTAAACCAAAACATACCTTATGTTACCTTTGATTTGATTTGTTTTAAATTTGATAATACGATCAAAATGAAATGATGTTTATTTTAATCCATTTTGGTATTTTTTAGGCATAGGGCGAACACAAGGTTCGCCCCTACATCGGTTTTTACCTTCGATGTTACGGATCCATGCAGGGGCGAACCTTGTGTTCGCCCTGTATTCAAATGTATTCGCCATCATGGTACATTACCCAAGACGATTGGACGAATTTTTCAGGGGTTCAAATCGATAATATATCATAAGGTAGGTTTTGGTTTAACGGTCTCTATATAGACCACCATCAATTGTGTTTTTAAAGCGCTGTTGGGATCTCAACTACTATGAGGAGATTACTATGACACTTGGAGAAAAACAAAGAAAATTTGTAAAAATGGTAGGACAACTTATTTTATTTGCATATAACCAAGGATATGAACTTTCGTTTGGACATGCGTTAAGATGCCAAGATTGTGTTACTGGAAAGTCTAACAGCTTACATAAAAGTAAATTGGCTATTGATTTAAACTTATTTAAGGATGAAAAATTGCTTACTCAAACTGCTGATCACACGTTTCTTGGAGAATATTGGGAAAGTATTGGAGGAACTTGGGGTGGAAGATTTGGAGACGGGAATCATTATAGTTTAGAGCATAATGGCATGAAATAAGCGCTTAATTCTTGAGTCTATTCCAAAACACTTAAAGAGTAGGGAGAATGGCGATGTTTAAACGAGTTATTATTTTTATACTTGCCTATGCTTTTTTTAGGGTGATCATCATTACAGGTGGGAATTATCATAGAGCAATTGCAGAAGAAATTTCCATGCGGATGGAATCGATCATAAAATCTCATGAAAAAATAATTCAAAAATGGGTTAAGTCAACAATTATTATTGAATCTGTTATAGAACAAAACAATCAGAACCAAAGCCTTGATGAAATTAAAAGAATAGACAAAGATTGGGTTGATGGCAAAATTGAAGATTTTGTGATTTCATTGCAAAAAAATCTGGCTGGAAAGTTTTTAAATGAAAAAATCAAAAGCAACGCCATTTTATATGCGGAGGCCTTTCTCTGTGATAATCAAGGAGCGGTTGTCGGTGAATATCCAAAAACTTCGGATTACTGGCAGGGAGATGAAGACAAATTCACCAAGTGCTTCAATGACGGACATGGTACAGTGTATTACGGACCGATTGTATTTGATGAAAGTACCAAAAAAAACAGCATTCAAATATCATTACCCGTCACAGATGATGGAAAAACCATAGGGGTACTCATCGTTGGTATAAAAAATATTGAATGACACTGACTTGTCTAAGTACTGGCAATTATGCGGTGTTATTGAGGTGATTTGAAAAAATGACAGAGAATAAACAAACGAATGACATCATAAAAAAAATAAAAAAAGCAATGAATTCAGCGCCCGATTATGACGAGTGGCTGTCCTATGCAACTGAGTTGGATTATATTGAAGACAAGCATATCTGGAGAGAGCAAGACGAGTCTGTGTTCTATCATGCAAAACTGATCCGACAGCATCTTAACTGGATGCAAAAAATGCGATCATCTAACAATATAGATGAATTATCCACGTTTATTCAGGAAAGTTTATACCGAAATTATGGGGAAATTTGCAATCCGGAATTGTATCAATATGCGCATTCCGGAACAAAAAAATTAATTAATGAGTATTTGGATGAAATTGAAACCACAATGTGGTTTATTTGTGATTATCAGTCTCCGAATATTAAAAAAAAAAAAAAA
>PDZT01000094.1 GCA_002753105.1 Deltaproteobacteria bacterium YD0425bin50
CGATCTGTTTTTTTTTTTCTTTTCCCATTTGTTTAAGTACAGAAACAACCATCTCAAACTCATCATAGGTTTCTATCTGAATCGGAACATCATATTGTCCAAGTCGATAATAAGTAACTATTTGCTGGAGTTTATTTAGGGGAGTTTTCAGAAAGCGCCTTAACAATATCCCTGTGATACATATTAAAATTACCAGTATGCCAACTACCGTGATTATTGATGACCATAGGATTTGACGATTTGTTTTTTCGTAATAAGAAGAAGTTAAGGATAATCTGGCTTTTCCAATCAGAATATCGTTATAATAGACATTCGATTCTCTTATCAGTGTAGGAGATACATCTTGTTTGGCTGAATGGTATAAAATTTTCCCTGTGACATCCGAAAT
The DNA here is from genome assembly GCA_002753105.1 of Deltaproteobacteria bacterium YD0425bin50. GTDB lineage: Bacteria > Desulfobacterota > Desulfobacteria > Desulfobacterales > YD0425bin50 > YD0425bin50. The sequence goes on from PDZT01000094.1 coordinate 389, forward strand.
CGTAATCTCGGCGATCAATTCATTTGTCTCAAAAAAAGAGACGATATCTTTTAGATATCTATCATTTAAATACCAGAGCGGTTCTCCAATACCGTTCATCAGAAAGGAAAAATACTCATCCATCTTTTTATGAAGACTATCTTCAGCTTTTTTCGCAGCAATAGTATAACTGAGTAACATACCTATTCCGGATAGAAACCCTACCGTGATGAGGATACTTACTGTTAAATTGAATGCTATCGAATGTCTTTTCATTTACGATTTCAGTTATTCTTTTGCTGGTTTTAGAATATGTTCCTCGTATTGTTTGCGTAATTCAGGAAGTTTGTCTTCAGGTAGTAACGGTTTGAAAAAATTAAAAAATTTTTCACTTGGAATTTCTTTTCGTAATATAGCATTTACCTTTTCAATCATTAACTTTCCCCACTCATTTTTGGGTGCTGTAATATAACCGACTTCATAATCCATTCTTTCTTTGATCGGTATTAAGGTGATTTGATCAAGTATTCCTAACTCTTTTGCTTTAAAGACGGTTCCATTGAGTGATGCAAAGTAATCAACCCGTTTACGCAGTAAAAGTTCTAAGGAAAATACGATCATATCATCTGTTCGATGCTCTGTGTAAACATGTTTTTCGTTCTCAAATTCTTTGACAATTTTATCCATTTCAACACCAAAACTGACTGAACTAAATTTTAAAAATCTTAAATTTTTGTTTTTTAAAATCTCTCTAAGGGAAACGGGAGCATCACCTCCAAAATTTTTCAATTCATCTTTTCTGATCACGAACATCGCTGGCGGAGAGATTCTACATGGAATTGAAAAGTGTAATATGGCTTCTCTCTCTGGTGTTTTATAAAGACCATAGAATAGATAGTGCTCACCATTCTTCATGTCCTCTATGGTTCTTTTAATCGGCAAAATAATGAATTTATGTTCATAAGCAGGCATATTCGCCCATAATGTCTTGTAAATATCTAATCCAATCCCCCCAGTCAGTTTTTCACCTTCACAAATAAAAACAGGATAGTGCGATATGTACGGCCAAATGATTTTTTCTTGAGCATATCCCGATTGAATGAATCCTGTTCCCATCAATACGCCAATCCACATCATGAATAGTTTTTTAAACATGTTTCCTCCTCTGTTGTTGGTTTTTGGTTGGTTAATAAATAATAATTACTGTAACTCGTCCGTTTAACATGAGTCTATTTCAATAGCATTAACCTGATTCCGTCCATTCTTTTTTGATTTATATAGCATTTCATCCGCAGCTTCAATTAATGCCTTAGGTAAATTGCTCGTTTGTGTAGGTATTGTAGAGGCTACTCCAAGGCTCAAACTGACATGGGAAGCTGCGGATGAATATTCATGGGGTAAGTTCAACTTGGTTATAGCCATTCTCAATACTTCAGCCACATGTTTTGCTCCGTTGATAGCTGTATTGGGGAGAATAACCACAAATTCTTCACCACCGTAGCGGGCAAGGAAATCATTGTCTCGTTTGATTACATTATTCAATTCATTCGCCACTTTTCTCAAACAATCATCACCAGTCGCATGACCATAATGATCATTGAACTGCTTGAAATGATCAATATCCATCAGAATAAGCGAAAGATGAGTCTGAACACGTAAGGCTCGCTTCCATTCCGCATTCAGATATTCGTCAAATTTACGACGGTTGAAAATACCAGTCAATCCATCCAGAGAAACAAGGGTTTCCAACATATCGGTCTTATTTTTCAGTTCTATATGGGTTCTGACTCTTGCCTTTGTAATGACCGGCTGAAATGGTTTGGTGATGTAATCCACTGCACCCAGATTAAAGGCTTTGGCTTCATCCAATGTATCTGATAAGGCTGTAATGAAGATAACGGGGATATTTTTTGTAATGTCATTTCCCTTTAATTTATGACAGACCTCATACCCGTTCATTTCAGGCATCATGATATCCAGAAGAATCAGGTCCGGCGGTCTTTTAGAAGCTATTTCCAAAGCCTTTTTGCCATTAATGGCGGCCGTGATCATATAGTCTTTTTGAAATAAGGAGACCAGAATATCAATATTTTCTTCGCTGTCGTCCACCACTAGAATTCTATTCTTTTTGGTTTCCATGTTCATTCATTTATCCCCTTATTATTTTATGGTTATCCAGTTCAAACGATCTGAGTTGGTATGGACTCGTAAGTTGTATTCCTACAGTCTAAACTCCTACAGTCTATCTACCTGAGTAGTTACTCAAAACGATTATAAGCCGTTGTGCTTCCTGTTCCAGTTTTTCCGTAAGCTGTTTGGCAGAGTCCGTATCTCCTTGTTTTACGGCTATTTCGATTTCAAAAGCTGTATCTTTTAGTCTGCCTGCAGAAATATTGGCTGCCATGCCTTTGATGGTGTGAGCATGTCGCCTGATTTCTTCGGCATTATTTTCCCTGACCGCGGTTTTCAATCTTTCGATTTCCTGCGAAACCTGTTCGGGGAATAAATCCAATAACCTCTTTACCATTCTTTCATCTCCGCCTGTGCGTTCCAGAAAATCCGACCGGTCAAACACTTCCCGATTTTCATAATCATGACACAGGAACGATTCGTTATCCTGCTTTTTTTCAACAGATTCGGACGATTCAAACCGGCTGCGGATAGCGGTAAATAAAATATCGGGATTAATCGGTTTGGTGATATAATCATTCATTCCGGCTTCAAGAAAACGCTCACGGCTTCCTTTCAGGGCATGGGCAGTCATAGCGATAATCGGAACATTCCGGTTTTCCGAGTCTGAATTTCTTATGATCTTCGTCGCATCAATCCCGTTCATATCCGGCATTTCAATATCCATCAGAATAAGGTCATATCGTGTTGTTTCAAGAATTTCCACTGCTGCTTTCCCGTTGTTCGCAATATCAGCCGAAAGACCGAAACTTTTGAGAATAGCCAGCGCAACTTCCTGATTGAACAGGTTGTCTTCGACAAGAAGAATGCGGATGGCTGGAAGCTTCATGCGTTCAGAGGTTTGGGGTTGCTTCTGATAAATCACTTCTGACATCTGACCACTGACCTCTGACCTTTTTTTAAAATACGCCGTGAACCAGAACTTGCTGCCGACGCCTTCTTTGCTTTTAACGCCGATTTCTCCGTCCATCATTTCGACTAATTTTTTGCAAATAGATAGCCCAAGTCCGGTGCCACCGAATTTCCGTGTGGTGGATGAATCCGCCTGAGAAAAGGGTTGAAACATGCGGTTGATCTGATTTTCAGGAATGCCGACGCCGGTATCAGTAACTGAAAAGTACAAAATCGCATAATCGTGTTTTTCCTTTGAGATGCAACATGTTGCATCTCCGAACGCGGCATTTACGTTAATCTTCACCTCGCCTTTATAAGTGAATTTGATCGCATTGGTCACCAGATTGAGCAGTATTTGTCGCAGGCGCATGGGGTCGCCGTTCAGGTACTGATTCACATCTGTATCCATATGGCAGGTTAGCCGAAGCCCTTTTTCATCGACTTTCAGTTCGAGTATCCGCATTACTTCTCGGATAACTGCTTCAAGATTAAAATCAACGCGTTCCAAATCCAGTTTTCCTGCTTCGATTTTGGAAAAATCCAGAATATCGTTGATCAGGGCAAGCAGAATGTCGGAAGATTCGCAAACCATCCGGGCGTATTTTCTTTGTTCGGAATCCAGATGGGTTTCCAGCAGAAGTTTCGACATGTTTACAATGACGTTCATGGGCGTTCGGATTTCGTGGCTCATGCTGGCGAGAAATTCGCTCTTGGCAAGGGTGGCGGATTCGGCAAGTTTTTTTGCTTTGAGGAGTGCTTCTGCTGCGAGCTTCTGTTCAGTAATATCCATATCAATTCCGTCAAACAGAATAGCTCCGTCCGGCATCTGTCTGGGTTTAGAGATCATCCGGTGCCAGCGGATTTCTCCGGATTTCCTTCGGATTCTCAGCGTATGATCGTAAAAGGTAAGCTCACGAAGGGATTTTTCAGTCACCTTTATCCATTCGGGAATGTCTTCTTCAATCACCCTGTTAAAAAGCAGAGAAGGATCATTCAATACTTCTGACGGCTTACATTCGTGTAACTGTTCGACAGCCGCGCTTGCATAGGTAAATCGGGTCGTTCCATCCGACGCTGCTAACAATTGATATATTTGCGCCATCGGCAAATTGTCGCCTATGCTCCGCAATCGGGTTTCGCTCTCTTTCAACGCCTCTTCCGACCGCTTGCGGTCGGTGATGTCATGAATAATCGAAAACAGAATCGTTTTCCCCTTGAACAGAATCGGAGAAGAATGAACTTCAACATCCCGGATTTCTCCGCTTGCCAGTTTGTGAGGAAAATGAAAATAATTACGTTTCTCGGCTTTGGCATTTGCCATTTCTGATGCAATTTCTTCTTTGGTTAACTGATTGATTTGTTGAATCGTCTGGTTTTCAAATTCCGCTACTGTGTAACCGTAAAATTTTTCTGCGCCCCGGTTCGCTCGGATAATTTTACCGTTTTCAGGGTCAATCAGCAGCATAATTGCATAATGACTTTCAAACATGGAGCGGAATTGCTCTTCGCTTTCTTTCACAAAAACTTCTGCTTTTATGCGTCGGGAAATTTCTTTTGCCAGCCGCCGGTTCCAGATCAACGTCATCATCAGAATGACAAAGAAAAAAGCAACGATAACCGCAATCCACCACCAGACAGTTCGCCAGTCAACGCCTTGTTCATATCTCAGAGAAATCCATTTTTTATGAATTTCATCTTGTTGTTCAGGAGTAATGAGATCAATTGCCTTGTTGATAATATTGACCAGTTCCGGTATGTCTTTGCGTAAGGAAAACCCCGCTTCCAGTTTTTCCGGAAACGTATATGCCACCTTCAGATTGGTGATTCCAAGTTTTGAAATAAAATAACCGGCACTTTCAAGATTCTGAACAACAGCATCTGTTTTTCCGAAAGAAACCGATTCCCAGAGTTTTTTTTGACTGTCTAATTTTATTAGTTCGATTCCTGCCTGCTTTTTCAGAAATTCATGTGCCGAACTGTTTTTAATAACGCCGACTTTTTTACCTGTTAAGTCTTTGATTTTTCCGATGAACGGATACTCATTTCTGGTTACAACAATCCAGTTTGTTGTTATATAGGGTTTGGTAAAATTCAGATATTGCTCCCGTTCGGGAGTTTTTATATTTAACGGAGTTCCGTCAAGCTGCTTTGACTTGAGCATCGGAAATATTTTTTCAGGCGTACCCGTCTCTGTAATCTGAAAATGTATCCCTGTGCTTTTTTTGATGATTTCGAGATAATCCATTGCCATGCCAGTCGGCTTATTGTCTTCTCCGATAAAGCAAAAAGGGTGAAGTGTCGATGTAAATCCAAGATGAATAACCGGATGGCTTTCAATCCAGGCTTTTTCTTCAGCCGTCAGCGTTATCTCTTTGGATTTTATGGCAGAGCCGATCCATTTTTCATAAATACGGTCATATTCACCCTTTGATTTTACGATTGCCAGCCCCTGATTCAGCTTTTCCCTCAGTTCATCACTGCCTTTTTTCACGCCGAAGGCAAACACCCGCTTATAGTCGGGAATAAGCGGTCCGGCTGTCAGACCTTTGATGTCATGCTTTTTGATTGTCAGGACGCCGATCAGTTTTGAACAAAGAAAGGCGTCATGCTTGCCGGACGCAATCAGAGACAGCCCTTCGGGGATTGTTTCAACAAGCACTGGGGTTCCCTGAAAATTCAATTCTAAAAGTGCATGGTGGGCGGCATCCGAGCGCATGACAACAATTTCCTTTCCCTGCGATTCAGCAAGATTTATAAAAAGCGGATTTCCGTCCCGTACAAAAAATGCATCGAAAGTTTCGGTATGCGGTAAGCTGAAAACAATCTGCTTCTGGCGTTCAGGAGATTTTGCCACAATCGGCAGGACATCGAACTGCCCATCAACCAGACCTTTCCACATGGTATCCCATGAACCTGTGGTGATGACAATGGGCAACCCCATGTCGCGGGCAACGGCTTTGATCAGATCAACTGAAAAACCGGCTGCCTCACCGTGTTCGTCTATAAAAGCAAAGGGCGGAAATTCCTTTTCGCTGCCAACCTGAATCGCCGTTTGAGCGTAAGCTGCATTAAGACTTGTGTCAGTCCACAGTCTGCGGATATCAGCGCACATTCCTTCCGAAGCAAAAGCATAGAATATCCCTAACGAAGCAAGAATTATTACACCTGCGTTCAGCCAAAAGTTCCGAGTGGGTACGTGTTCATTTGTTTTCATTTTGGTTAATGTCATTTAAAATAAGGTATAAGTAACTGGTTAGAAGTTTTTCGGTATTTGGGCTTTATGAAAGTGTTAACGAGTTTTCATTTTTATCCTGAAATTTTTCTTTTATATTCAATATTTCCTGCTTGATGGCAATAAATGCTTGAACAACCTCTGGGTTAAAATGATTACCGCTTCCTTCTTTAATAATATCCAATGATTTTTCTATTGAAAACGGTTCTTTGTATGGTCGTTTTGAGGTAAGAGCATCAAAAACATCAGCTACGGCAACGATTTGTCCAACCATTGGGATTTTTTTTCCTTTTAGACCATTCGGATACCCACTACCATCCCATTTCTCGTGATGGGTCAGTGCTATAATTTGCCCTAATTTTAGATAACCTGCCTTTGAATTTTCTAAAATTTTACCACCAAAGATTGAGTGCTGTTTCATAATTTGCCATTCTTCATCATTGAGTTTCCCGGGTTTAAGCAGTATTCGATCAGGAATCCCAATTTTACCAATATCATGCATAGGCGCTGCATAAAGAATCCATTTGGTTACTGTTTCTCCAAGACTCATTTGCCGAGCTATGGCTGCTGAATAATGACTCATTCGATAAATATGAGCACCAGTATCTTCATCCCTATATTCCGATGCTCGGCACAATCGGATAATTGAGTCGAGCGAATATGATTCCATTTTATCAAGTGCATGTTTAAGTTCTGCGGTTCGTTTCTCGACTGTTTCTTCTAATATTTGATTTTGTTTGTGAAGCGCTAAGTGAGTTTTAACCCGGGCTTGTACAATAGGTTTAGAAACAGGTTTGGTAATATAATCAACACCACCAACTTCAAATCCACGTGTTTCGTCCGCAACCTCAGTTAAAGCTGTAATAAAAATGATGGGGATTTTTTCTTCCGTTGAAAAATGATAGCCAGTATAGTTTATTAATTCATCAAATATCTCATTTAAAACAAGATCGATAGAGAGATTCGCTAAATTAATTGCAAGTTTATTAAGGATTTTCACTAGGTTTTGATGCTGGTTATCAATGTGCGCTATTCCACATTCAAAATTTCGATTCCAAGGAAATATCTCAAAAATTAAATTGTCCATTTTATCCATAACTTAACAGATTGAATAGATACTAACATATCAATATTATTCCATATTCTTTATGGTCAGTTCTAATTTTTTTGCCAATAGTAACAGACCATCCATCGCTTTGTCAGAATTATATTTTGCAAGCGCTGCTGCTATCGTTTCAATTTCTGGAGATGAACCGATCAATTGAGTCAAGTCTTCTAACCTTGATTTCGCTTCGACAATATCCAGTTCAAATAATTCCATGAGTTCGTTCATCAGTGTTGAAACCGCTTCCCGGTCAAATACAATTTTTGTTAGTCCTCTATGTTTAGTTGTATTCTCGACGTTTCTCTGTTCCATCATGGGCTGAATCGCTTGAAGCACACTATTTAATTGATTTGACACGCCATCTAATAACAATTTGGCAAGAAGAACATCCCCTTTTTTTAAGCTGGCTTCCATTTCTGAAGCGGATTTATACAAGGCATTGGCACCGATATTTCCTGACACTCCCTTGAGCGAATGCGCAAGCCCAACAGCATTCTGAAGGTCATTATTTTCCAATGAAATTCTAATATGATTCACTGTATTCTGATTTTTATTGAAAAACTTGAGCAATATCTTCTTGTAAACCGACCGATTTCCTCCTACTCTTTCGAGTCCACTCTGAATATCGATTCCATCAAGAGTTTCAGGCAGATCATTATCTGCATTCGTTTTTTCAACAACCGGTTGCGGTTTTATGACCTCGCGTTTACCCGGCTTTATCCATCGCATCAAAGCAGTAAATAGCTGTTTTGGGTTGATGGGTTTAGCAACGTAATCATTCATCCCTTCATCCAAACATTTTTCACAATACCCTGAAATCGCATGAGCAGTCATGGCAATAATGGGCAGCTTTTCATAAGCATGCGTCTGTCTAATGATACCCGTTGCTCTAAAACCATCCATGATCGGCATATTGACATCCATCAACACCACGTCAAATTCAAATTCTGACACCTTTTGTACTGCCTCCTCACCATTGTTCGCAATCGTTACCGATAAACCGGCTTGTTCGAGAAGCTCAACCGCGACCTGCTGATTGATTTCATTATCTTCAACTAAAAGAATATTTGCCCCTTTTATAAGCTCAATACCTTTTATTTCCTGATAGTTTTCTGTACTCAAATTGGATTTAGAGCCTGTCTCATAATTAAACACATTCATAATGGTATCAAAGAGAAGTGAAGGATTAATCGGTTTGATCAGAAATGAATCCACACCGGCTAATTTTGCCTGTTTGCTGATTTCTTCTCTTCCATAGGCTGTAACCATAAGAATAGCTGGTATATGAATCAGCTTTGAATTCATTTTGATGCGTTTTGTGGCTTCAATCCCATCCATACCGGGCATTTTCCAATCAATAATAACGAGTTCATAAGGAGATGTAGAATTTTCAATTTCAACGATGGCTTCTTTAGCAGATGCTTTTTGATTGACGGTAAAATCAAAGGACTCTAGCGCATTAGAAAGAATTTCTCGGGCTACAGGGTTGTCATCTACAATTAATACCCTCATCCCTTTCATATCCTTAGGACATAGGAACTGCTTACTGGATATATTTTTCTGAAGACCCAAAAAGGCGGTGAAACTAAAGATACTCCCCTTACCATAGTCGCTCTCCACCCAGATTTTACCGCCCATCATTTCAACAAAATGCTTTGAAATGGTTAAGCCTAAACCTGTACCTCCATATTTTCTTGTGGTTGAGCTATCCGCTTGTGAAAACGGTTTAAACAGACCGATGATCTGCTCTTGGGTCATCCCAATTCCTGAATCTTGTACCGAAAATTGTATACCAATTTTATCCACTATCTCATAGGAAAAATTTTTAATATTTTTTATCCTAATGATGATCTGTCCACACTCAGTAAATTTGACGGCATTATTTGCCAGATTGATAATTACCTGACCGAGTCGTAAGGGATCTCCAATCAAAAATGTTGGCAAATTTTTATCAATATCAAATAATAATTCGATATTTTTTTGCTCTGCCTTAATCGAGACTAAATTGGATACATTATCTAAGACTTCTTCAAGGTTAAAATGAATGGATTCTATCCCTATTTTACCCGCTTCAATTTTTGAAAAATCGAGAATATCATTAATAATCCCGAGAAGAGATTGGGATGAGAATTCAATTTTTTTTATATAATCCAATTGCTTATTGGTTAATTCTGTTTTTAAGGCAAGTCCGGATAAACCGATGATAGCGTTCATCGGCGTTCGTATTTCATGGCTCATGTTTGCTAAAAATTCACTTTTGGCTTTATTGGCAGCATCTGCTTCTTTTTTAGCAATCTCAAGATCATGAGTGCGTTGACGTACTTGCTCTTCCAGCCTCTCATGACTTTGATGCAATTCCTGTAAAACAGCCGTTCGCTCTTTTACAAGCAGTTCAAGCTCTAACTCCATTTTAAGCCTGTTCATCATTGTTCCAATCAGGCTGACCAGTCCTAAATAGATATCCATTAGCTCATTTGAAAACAGTTCATCTGTCTGATAACCTACATACATTACTGTATTGACAATAGACCCTTGTTTAAGCGGCAAAATAATCAATGAATAAGATTCAGGAATAAAAATTTGATAGGACGCAAGAAACTCACTATCCAAAACTTCTATAATGATTTCACTGATTTCATGATTAAAAAAATCCTCATGATGAATAGATTCCGGCAACACTGGTGAACTAAAAGAGATATGATCGTTATCCCGGTCAGCAAAACCAACAATATCGACTTGGAAAAGATTTGAAATGATCCTTTTCGCCTCTTCTTTGATATCCTGTTTTGAAGTCAGATTGGCTAAATACTGGGAAGCCTTAATAAATGATTGAATCGCGTTAACTTGCTTAGGCATCATGATGAGTAACTTTTATAATAATAATTATTGACCTATAGTTTTGCATTTTTTGTCATTCCCACGAAAGTGGGAATCCAGAATGCTTGATTTTACTGGATTCCCGCTTTCGCGGGAATGACGATCGCTATTTTTGTATAATAAGTCATTTCAATAGGTTATAAAAAAGTGCAAAAGTATAGTTATTGAATAGGACGGATAAACAAATTTTCCAAAAAAAGTTCTTCAAATTGATCCGACATGGATAAATTCACCATTTTGATTTTATCTGATATGGATTTCAACATGGTTTTAGCTCGAGGATTCAACACAAGAATTCCGCTTCCAGCCAATGAGGTGTTACCGCATAATCTTATATTTTGAGGATTGATGGCAGGGAGCAATCCGATCTTTTGAGCATTCATAACGGTAAGATGCTGTCCAAAGGCTCCACTGACAAAAATATTTCTAATGTCAGAAGGCGTAATACCCGCCATAGCAGATACAACCGATATCCCTGATCCAATAGCGGCTTTGGCTTTTTGGACAACATCAATATCCTTTTTGGTTAAGATAATATCCATATCATTTTTCCCTTTACAAAGAAACATTCCTCTTTGTTTATCAGCATCATTTGTAAAATTTCCCGTTTCAGTTAATTTTTTTGTCTGAATAAGGAGAGATAGGATGTCTATTAAACCAGATCCACATATTCCGATGGGTTGTTCAGAATTAATCACTGCATAACGGATTGAATGATCATCTGACAGATAGGCTCGATATATAGCGCCTGTTACAGCATGGACGCCGTAAGTAATTCCTGAACCTTCAAACGCTGGACCGCCTGCGGCTGAAGTTACCCAAATCGTTTTGCCATCCCATAAAGCTATTTCAGAATTTGTCCCAAAATCAATAAAAAGGGAATAGGGTGGTCTGACAATCAGTCTGGAAGCCAAAATACCGGCGATCAGATCAGAACCGACAAAACCCGCTATTGGTGGGATAACTTCAATCACTCCCTCTGGATGGATTCCCCAAATTCGTATGAGTTCATTATCATCAGATGGAACAGTATCGATATATTTCATCCAGTATTCTGGTTTCAAAAGCAAGTCGTAATTACGTTTGGATAAGATAGATAACATAGGTGTATTGCCGGCTAATACCACTTTGACTATCTGATTAGCCATTAAGCCGTCCCGATTGGAAAAATCGATAATGACGTCTCTAATAGCGTTAATCAATAACGAATTCATTTCATTTAACATCGCTGGATGTTTTACTGCATGGGTCAAGCGCGTGATCACATCGGATCCAAATTTGGCTTGAGGATTATGTCCTATTCTTGAAGATATTCGGGTTTTGGTTTTCAGATTAAAGATCGAAAAATTTAAGAATGTTGTTCCAATATCGATAGCTAATCCCAATGGGAAAGAACACTTTTCAATTAACGTATCGCATGATGTCCGATCATCAATATCTGAATGATATAGTTCTTTGAGGTATTTGTTACAATTTGCACAATTTTCAGGAGAGGTTACGTCATAACAGCAGTGATTTTTCTTTTCAACACATTCACCGGTTTGATTGACAAGGCAATTGGCAATTGAAACCATACAACTTTCTTCTGATTCTGACATATAACGCCATTTGACTTTTGGTATAGGATTGATAATGATTATTTCAATATCGCTTTCAGGAAAAACCTGACATGACAGACGGATATTATGGTTTTCCGGAAGATCAGAAAAATGAAATTGTTCTATCTCAGAAAGCGGGTTCACATTCCCTTTTTCAATCCTGACACGGCACATTCCGCAGGCTCCGTTTCCAAGGCATCCGGTCTGCACGCCGTATTCGGTTGCGTTTACTATCTCCTTTAAAGACCTACCGGGAGTAAAAGGAATGTTAACGATTTTGTTTTCATTTATTGAACTCAGTGA
>PDZT01000560.1 GCA_002753105.1 Deltaproteobacteria bacterium YD0425bin50
TTAGACTTATAATGCTGCAAACCTTTTTCAATAGTATTGATTGTGGGATTAGGCTCAACTTCATCAAACACTTGATACTGAATACTATTATCCTCAAGTGACTTTAAAAGACTCTCCGGTAATTTTAATCCCATGAGTACCTTGTCTGTAACAACCAAAGGTTTCTTTAGTCCGTCCTTTTTTAGACGTTCAGCAAGTTTTTTGACACTGCCAGCTCCTGTTAAAAGTTCCGGAACTGGAAATGGAATAATCATTGCCCCATATTTCATTGACTTATGAAATACTCGATATGCCTGCTTTTTTAAAGTCCACAACATAATTTTCCTCCCTTGTTATTTGTATAAGTTATACTCGTATTTCATATTCAAACCTTAAATTAATGTGACTCAATGGTCAAGTACCAAAATCATTTCATCTGATGTAATTTTGAATAGTTACAGATTTTCAGATAAATAATTGCAAAGGTGAACGATTGTAGGGGCGAGGCATGGGAAAATTATTCAAATGGAACTATCAGGATCGCTTTTTAGCAGCTATCTGTTGATCTATCCAATTATTATTTTTCCAATGATCATTGCATGGCCATTTACCAAAAAAAAAAAAAAATTAATAGGAATTTTAATCGCCTTCCCCCTGATCTGTCTGATGTATCTTCTTTTATTTATTTGTTTTTTGTGCTATGTTTTGTGTTCATGTTATTCAACATACCACAAAATTAATTAGGTTCCCCAAAATTTAAGCGAATGGACAGTAATGAAGAAGGTTCAATCCTTATATAAAGGTGACATTGTTGGCGGCTCACTTCTTATCAGGGAAAGCCAGATCATTGCTCGTCTGATGCTTGATAATGCCGACGACAAAGCTTGGCACCAAGCCATTATCATTGACAACGTGTTGCAAAAACGGAGTCCTGAATCAGCTAAACGACAATCAAGGCTGATTAAAAAACGATTGTCCCTTCTAAAACCAGAGTGTTTAAGCTTAATCAATAATGGCGCATCAGACGTTGTTATCCAAGCCCTTCTTGCTGCTTCGATCAAACACAGCCGATTACTTGGGGATTTCATGGTAAAGGTGGTCAAATCACACTGGCAGGTCTTTAAAAAACGATTATCCGTCAAAGACTGGCAGGATTACCTTGAGATGTGTGCCCAAGTTGATCCGAATGTGAACAATTGGACAGAAGCAACCCGATCCAAGCTCAAGCAGGTTATATTCAGAATCCTTGCCGAAGCGAAATATGTGAACAACACCAAAACCCTTGAGCTGTTACCTGTAACAATAGTACCTGAAATCAAAACGTATCTGTTAAATAATTCCGAAGACTATGTTTTAAGGTGTATGGAGATTACATGATCAACTTTAAAACCCGATTGGATAAGATTCTGGATCGTATTACTTCCGAGGAACTGCTTTCAAATAAAGGGTTAGGCAATGAAATCGGTTTTTACATCTTCGATTACTACCCCGAGTTTGAGCTTGAAATGCGGGAACATATTCAATTCATCATACATCAGCTCCCGAAAAAGAAACCCGACTTGAGATTTAAGCATGTTAACCTTTTTGAATTGGTGATCGGTTATTTGAAGAAACGGAATTTATTGGATAGAGCCATTCAAATCCAATTCAATAAGGGAGATCAGGAGTTGCTAAAAGCCTTAAAGGGTGCCCTTGGTGCGGATAAAATCGCCAAGGAGTTTATTGCAGAAGCTGATCCAGAGAACAATGATCTGATATTATTATCAGGAGTGGGTTCTGCTTTTCCCTTAATCAGAAGCCATAATTTGTTGAACAATCTCCATTCGCTTATGCAGGATACGCCACTGGTGATGTTTTATCCCGGTATTTATACTGGGCAAGGGTTGCGGTTGTTCGGCAAACTGAAAGAAACCAATTATTACAGGGCTTTTCAACTGGTCATTTAAGCCTGACGACCATCTTATACAAGGAATTTGCTTATTATGCAGATCAAAGACATTTTTAATAAAGACATTGCTCGTCCCATAAACGGAGTGGTTAAAGCCGATCAGTTAAATGAATCCATTGTATGGCAAGAGCTTGAAGAATATGTGGTGACCCGTGAGTTAGACCAGCATTTCAGGAAATTTTTGTCAACCTATCTTTCGGCAATAGATAATCCACACGATCCCGTTTTAGCTGGTAGAATGGGAATATGGGTTTCAGGCTTTTTTGGATCTGGGAAATCCCACTTTATTAAAATTCTGTCCTATCTGATCGCCAATCGAAAAACCATCAATCCTTCCACAGGAGAAGAAAAAAAGGCAATCCGCTTTTTTAACGATAAAATGAAGGATGCCATGCTCCTTGCAGATATCAAACGGATTGCAGGCAGCGATACCGATATCATCCTATTCAATATCGACAGCAAGGCAGATGCCAGCGATGGCAGATCAACTATTCTTTCAGTTTTCTGGCGGGTATTAAACGAAAAACAGGGATTTTGTGGTGAATCTCTACATCTTGCGGAAATTGAACGCTATCTCTTTAAGAAGGGTAAATTTGAAGAATTCAAGTTGAAATTCAAAGAAATTTTTGGATCAAACTGGGAAGCCGAGAGAGACGCCTATACACTGATTCAGGATGAAATCGTTGACGCCTTGTCCATTGTACTGGAAAAAAGCAAACAGGCTGCCAATGACTGGTTCGAAAAGTCAGAGAAGGAT
>PDZT01000095.1 GCA_002753105.1 Deltaproteobacteria bacterium YD0425bin50
ATCAATGCTTGATTTGAGTTTTAATTTATCTGAGGAAATCCGAAATAACATGCTGTTTAGCGCTTTAGATAAGCGATTAAAATCATTTCCTTCTTTTTCATAGAGAATAAACATTGGATCGTCTTCATTGTATCCCTCCGCACGGTCAACCAGCTTTTCAAGCGGTTTTACAATGACTCGAAATAGTCGGCGATATCCTATATAAGTGATGAATAGGGTATTAATAAAAATATACAGCAACCCAACTTGTTGAGATTTTTTCAAATGATCTTGCAAATGATAAAGTGGTATAACGATGCCTATACCGCCAATCACACTTTCTTGAGAATATATCGGAGAAGAAAGAATGAGTTGTGTGGGTAATTTAAAAATACCACTCCATGTTGAGCCTGAAAGAATCATAATTGACTTTTGTTGCAATATCGATTTGTTTGTATTTTGGGAAAGCAATTCATTCAAAGAGTGTGATGTATTTATATAATAAAAAAATTGTTCCGCATGTCGAATTTTTACATACGATACATTTATATTACTTTCATATGCTAATTCTTTGAAATTTTGCATATGATTTTGAAATGAATAATTCAACGATACTTCTTTCATGATTTGATGCTTAAGAGCAAGAATAATCGTATTACCGCGTCTGATTTCTGATTTTAAAAATACCTGTTGATACGTCCGAAGTAAGACAATATGAATGAGTCCCATGCCACAGAATACACAAAGACTTAAGTATATACCAATTTCAGTTTTTAGGCTATAAATATCAATATCTCCTTCACAGAATAATGGTTTTAATTATTAGGTGTTCTGCATGTGCGTGTTGAAAATCGAATGAATAAAAAATTATAGAGAAAAATAGAATAAAATCAAGTCATAAAGTAAAAAAGCATTATTGGTTTGACAAAGTATGTATTGACCCATTAGGTTTTCTATATTATTAAAATAGGATATATTTACTGAAAAAAAGACTATTACATATATCTTGGTGTTTGAATGAATACCTATCAAATATTCATTATTCGTTTAGTACTAGGCATTACTTTTTCCATTTTATTGACGAGAATTTTTTTTCAAGATACGACGATACTATTCGTTAGTATTCTTGCCGGGTTTATGGTTGTAATGGCATATTTTTTAGAACGTATTAAAAAGAATAAAAAATAAAAATCATCACGGAGGATCAACGTATCCTTGAAACAGTATATTTTAGGTACCGCAGGTCATATTGATCATGGTAAAACGAGTCTGGTAAAAGCGCTTACCGGAATTGATACAGATCGGTTAAAAGAAGAAAAAGAACGGGGAATCACAATCGAGCTTGGATTCGCATTTATTGATTTACCTAATCAGTTCCATTTAAGTATTGTGGATGTTCCGGGTCATGAACGTTTTGTAAAAAACATGGTTTCTGGTGCGACTGGCATTGATTTTGTGGCAATGGTCATTGCCGCAGATGAAGGAATTATGCCACAGACGCGTGAACATATGGAAATCTGTACGCTTTTAGGAATTCAATATGGTCTGGTTGTTCTGACAAAAATTGATCTGGTTGATGATGACTGGTTAGAACTTATTCATGAAGATATTTCGCAATTTTGTAAAGATACGTTTTTAGAAAATGCACCGATTGTTCCTGTATCCGCAATAACAGGTCAGGGTTTGTCTGATTTAAAGGACGAACTTGTGTCCATATGTTCTGTTATACCTGAAAAAAAGAATACGGGATTGTTTCGGTTACCAATAGATCGTGTGTTTACGATGAAAGGATTTGGCACAGTAATTACAGGTACACTTATTTCTGGAGAAATTAAAAACGGCGCTACGATAATGGTTTATCCAGCAGGAACCACAGCGAAAATTAGAGGATTACAGGTGCATAATCATCAGCTTGATGAAGTTCGGTCTGGTATGCGTGTAGCTATTAATTTTCAAGGTCTTGAAAAAACGCTGGTGAATAGAGGTGATGTAATTGCTAAACCTGATGAACTAAAACCCAGTACTATAGTTGACGTTTTTTTGAATTATTTGCCAAGTAATTTAAAATCCATGAAACACAGGATGCAGGTTCGTTTTCATACCGGAACTTCTGAAATATTTGGCTATGTGTATTTATTAGATAAAGATGAAGTGAATCCGGGAGAGAGTGCTTATGCACAGATTCGATTAGAAACATCTACAGTTTCAGTTAAAGATGATAGATTTGTACTTCGGAGCTATTCACCTGTGCATACCATAGGAGGCGGATATATACTGAATCCTATCCCAGAAAAACATAAGCGTCATCGTTCGGATATTATTGAAGGGCTAAAATGCTTACATACCAGTTCATCTGAGCAGGTTTTGTTATATCATGCCAGAAACGCCCATTATCAAGGTATTTCAGTAGCAGATTTACGGATTATGACCACTATGTCTCAAGCGGAACTTCAGTCAACAATTGAAAAAAATGTTTTAAATCAACTTCTTATTCTTTCAGATAAAGAACACGAACTCTATATTCACCAACACAGTTTTATTCAGTTAAAATCTGAAATTCGATCACATCTTCACCAGTATCATAAAAATAACCCAATGAAATCAATTATGCTCAAAGAAGAATTGAAGTCAAAATTACCCGATCATCTTAGCCAGCGTTTGTTTAATTGGGTTTTAATCCAAATGGAAGAAGAAGGACTAATTGTTCAGGAAGGTAAAGGGCTCCGATTAACAGCGCATAAAATTTCGATGGGAATTGATCAGGAACGAATTAAGCAGAATATACTGAATATGTACACTCAATACGGCCTTCAACCACCTTATTTTAAAGATATATGTGCAGAATTAAAAATCGATGTGCAAAAAGCCAAAGATATTCTTTTTGTACTCGTGGCAGATGGGGTGATTGTTAAAGTGAAAGACGATTTGTATTTTTCAAGCGATTCTGTTGAAAAATTAAAATTACAGCTTATAAATTATTTAAAAAAGAATAGTGAAATCAATACATCACAATTTAAAGAACTGAGTGGAGTATCTCGAAAATATGCAATTCCTTTAATTGAATATTTTGATACTATCAATTTTACGATACGGGTTGGAGACAACCGCCAACTAAGAAATTAAATGTATTTTTATATCGTTTTTCAGAAAAAAATTTTGGCAAGGCAGCAGGGCGGAAGGTGTATATTTTAATACATCGACGACCGATAACGCAGCAAAAAACTTTTCTGGGAAGATATAGCCATATAAATCAATAAGTTAAGATATTAAACATCATATAGTTAAGGAGACAGTATGACGCAATTAGAAATTGAAGAAAAAGAAGATGAAAAAAGTGGATATTTTAAAAGATTTGTTACAACTAGAGTAGTAATTGGTATATTAGTTTTAGTTACCATTCTTTGGTTGTTTGGAATGTTTATGGGATTTTTGGAAAAACCCCCTGATGTTCCTTCGTCTCAAGCACAACATGGTGAAGTACAACATGATGAACAAAATGTGGCTAAAGATAAATCTAAAGAGGAACATAAAAGCGTTGCAGTTATGTCACTTGAACAACAAGGACATGCTACTCAATATGTTCCTGAACCAGCAAAACATATAGAAGCACCAAAAACATCTCATACTCCAACCCCATCAGCAACTAACAATGAAAAAGGATTACAAAAACTTCCTGCACCTACCATGCATATTGCTGATGGAGATACTCACAATGAAATACATTTGCCAATGACACGAACAGAAGCTCTTGGCATTGCGTTTGTACGAGCAACCATAAAACCAATGTATTATGAACTCAAACGGAGATTGTGGGGGTGGCGTGCAAATGATATTGTTCAATTTACAGATAATGTAAATAATTTTCAATTGGGTGTGCTTGAAGTTACTCGCCGAACAGTTATCCAATTAACCGAGAAGATAGCTAGAACAGGAAGCTCAGCCTCCATTGATCCAGATTTGGAACAGGCTATGAGTTGTTTTATGACGAACCCGAATGACTATTGGTTCCCATCCGCAGAATCTCAGTATCTTTCAGGTATAAAATATTTGCAGGCCTATTTGAAAAAATTAGAAAAAGGTGGACAGGCTTTTTATAATCGTGCAGATAATTTAATCCCTATATTAGTCGCATTTGAAGGCTTATTGGGAAGCTGTGATGAAAATTTAATACGTAAAACAGATGAAAAAGGGAAAAAAGTATCTTCATTGAAGTCAGATGATTATATTTATTATGCGAAAGGTGTGGCTAGTGCGATTGGAACTGTACTTGAAGCTGTATTGATTGATTTTAATGAGGCATTAAAATCGAAAAACGCAATCGAAATCATTATGCATGCAATTGAATTATGTCATGAAACCAATGAGATCAATCCATGGTACGTAACTGAGGGAAATTTAAGTGGTATCATTGCCAATCATCGTGCCAATTTAGCAGCTCCGATTAGCCATGCGCAATTTTATGTTGGATTATTGATAACAACTTTATCTACATAACCAATAATATGCCCGTAGTATTCAGATATAAAGGATATCGCTTTTTTTTCTTTTCAAATGAAGGAAATCCACTGGAGCCTCTTCATATTCATGTCAGACGAGGAGAATCGGTCGCAAAATTTTGGGTGTTTCCTCAAGTCTGTCTTGCAGAATCCTATGGGATGTTCTCTTCAGAACTCCGCGAATTAATACGAGTGGTTGAAGAAAATAAAGACATTATTGAAAGGTTTTGGAATGAATATTTTAATATGTGAACCCCTTGCTAAGAGAGTTCGCTTTGATATTAATAATATGTGGATTGAACTATCAGATGGGCGTCAACTTGGAATTCCTTTAGTTTATTTCCCTCGTCTTCTTAATGCAACAGAAATTCAACGTAAGCAGTATATTATTAGTGGCGGAGGATCTGGACTTCATTGGGATGATTTAGATGAGGATATATCAGTTAAATCATTATTGTTGGGAATAGGCGACCAAACAAATTATAACAATGCTTATGTCCAGAGGAAAGCATCATAATTTTTCATTTTATTATGGAATCCCCAAATAAGGATTGAAGCTATGGAAAATCTTACAGCGTCGCAAAGAGCACGAATTGCAATTCGAAATTTTAAAACAACGGCAGATGCATTATCGCTTAGAGGCTATTACAAACCATCTGGACAATCTGGTCAAACACTTGAAATGGCGCTTCGCGGATTTAGTCCTGAAATTTATGGAAGCATGAACGATCCTTCTATTAATGAATTAAAAGGGCTAGAATATGTGATTGATCGGTTGCCCAGAGGGATTGAGTTGTGTACTCGAATTATTTTAACAGCCGATGAAAATATGGATCATACATCGTTTGAAAAAATCGAACCTTTAAAACGCCGCAGAACATCCTATAGATTGAATGACAAAGAAATGTGTTTTGTGATCACTCGCGGATTAAGTGAAATTTATGATGTATTAACTCATTTAACATTCTTAAACATCGAATCTGAAAAAATTTGCAAACGCATTCATGATGATTCTGGTAAAATTACAAAAGAATGGCGTACTTTAGAAGAAGATGTTTTAAAGGGAGCTGAATTAAAAGGCACTGAACTTGATAGAGCGATTTGGAATTTAAGTATGATTTTAGGCAGAACCTATCATGAAACCCAAGAAACCTATGAATATCTTGAAAAGAATCGAAAGGAATTTCACAGCAATACCAGCCTGTTTGAAATTATCTATGGTTTAGGCAAAAAACGTATGGAAGAAGAATTGAATAAAGAAAATGAAATCGTTGTTTATTTTACGCCTTCTTTACGTGAAATGATTGGACATCATAAATATGCATCCATATGGGCCAAAACGATTAAGGAAAAATTGATTTCACTTGGGCTTGAACATCGTCCGTTGCATATTATTAGTGCAAACATGCACAGCATTATTAATGCTCTTTACGCGTATGCTTATGATCAGGAAACCGCAATATTATCTGATATAAATAATTTATATGAATATTTTTCTCAGATTAGAGATCGGGAAAATTGTATAAAAGAGTTTGCAAAATCTCATGGATTAATTGAAGTGCCGGATCAATCAGGTACACATATTGATTGCCAGATACTTGACACCAGTTTAATGAAATCTATTGTATTCCATCCTGAATTTCGAATTGATAAGTCGATTATTGAATCAGACACTGCTCCAGTTATACTGGTTATGGATTATGCCTTTGGTACACAGGCTTTTGAAGTCATGGACGAACTCATTGTCCCATATCAAAAAGAGGATATCAAAATCCAATTTCAAATTGATTCCATATCAATTATGGGTAAGGCAGGAATTCTTCCGGGAAAAAAAGGAGATATCATGCTTGCTACAGCTCATGTATTAGAGGGAACCCCTAATAATTATATTGTCCAAAATGATTTATGCAGGGATGATTTTGATTCGTCTGTGAATGTGTATGTTGGTGTTATTGTAACCGTTTTAGGTACGTCACTTCAAAATCGCGATGTGTTACATAAATTTCAAACCACAAGCTGGAATGCTGTCGGTCTGGAAATGGAGGGTGGGCATTATCAACGCGCTATTAATGCGGCGATTATTCGAGGCCATATCCGTCAAGATGTAAAGGTACGTTATGCATATTATGCTTCAGATAATCCATTGATGAGTGGGCAAACTCTGGCATCAGGAAGTATGGGTAAAGAAGGTATTAAACCCACATATATGATTTCAAAAGTTATTCTTGAAAAAATATTAAACTCATAACATCTTGATATGACATCCATAAAGAACGTTGTTTTAATTCAATTACCCATTCCTCAATTGGATTTCGCAAGAAAAACAGGAAATATTCCATTAGCAGCAGCTTGGCTTAAGCACCTATCGAATACTCAAGATCACATAGAAATTCTACCTGAAAGCATGGTCTCCTATCTTGGAGACCGTGCACTTTGTGATTTTATTCTTTCAAAACATCCTGATATTATCGGTTTTTCTGTATATAATTGGAATGCTGATAGAACTGTCTATATTGCACGCCAGATTAAATCTCAGCGTTCAGATGTTCGGATTGTTTTTGGCGGACCTGAAATAACAGTTGATAATGAACGAATTCTTTCGAATTCTGTTGTAGATTTTTTTGTTCATGGGGAAGGAGAAATTATTTTTCAGCGTCTTTTACAGGATACTGAGTATTGGAAAAAACGTTCAGGTTCAGAAATATCAGATGGCTTTTTTGAAAGAGCGTATAGTCCATATATGCAAGGACTGCTTGAACCTGAGATTGAAAATATGATGTTCCTTGAAACTCAACGAGGCTGTCCCTATCATTGTTCTTATTGTTATTATAACAAATCAAGACCATCCGTAACGTTAGCCAAATTAGAAAGTATTCTACAAGGAATTCAATGGGCATATGATTATCCGCTCAAGGAACTGTTTTTGATTGATCCCTGTTTAAATGCAAGACCTGATCTGTTACGTTTATTGAAAGGAATTCAGCAAATCAATCAAGACCGCCGGTTATCAATATTAAGTGAATTGCGGGCTGAATTGATAGATTCTCATATTGCTGAACAGTTTGCTCTCGCGGGATTTACAGAATTTGAAATCGGACTCCAAAGTATTAACCCAAAAGCCTTAAAAATTCTAAGGCGACCTACAGATTTGAATCAATTTATAAGCGGTGTAACTCATTTAAAAAAGGTTGGGATCCGAGCCAAAATTGATTTGATTGTAGGACTACCCTTAGATACTCCGGAAGGATTCAAAAAATCTGTAGATTTTTTGGTTGAACACAACATGACGGAAGATATTCAAGTTTTTGTATTATCCATTTTACCCGGAACGACTTTACGAACGCAAGCTGATTCTTTGGGATTGTCCTATAATCCATTACCACCTTACACAGTTGTGAGTACACCTTCATTTACCCGTCAGGATATTCATGAAGCATTGATGTATGCACAGGATACAACAGGTATAAATCTGTTTCCAGAGTCTGTTCTCGATTTATCCATGCCTTGTCAATCCATTAGAAAAAAAAAACAAGCCATTCACACGAAAGAGATAAACGGATTTGTTCAAAAAATAGTCATTCAAGATAATGTTGATATATGTTATCTCGTTCCTTTTGCATCGAAATTAACATCACCATACCAGATTTTTTTCTTAAAACCTCAGGAAAAAACAGAGTATCTCCTTAAAATTATTTCATTTCTAAGTAGTCAAAATCCATTTACTCCATTTGAAATTGTACTGTTTGACCCTCGGGAGTTTTTGCTTTCATCTGTGTTGGGCGCTGCAACCATTCAACGGCCTCATTATTTAGATATTGAGTTTGGATTTCAATATCCAGAACATGGCAATAGATCGGTCTTAATTACAATTGTAACATCTAATCCTGATTTACAGGAAGCTGTTCCCATGCAGCGTCAAGTTTACTGGTGGAAAAATCAGCTACTTCCAAGCAGGCTTGATTTAGATAAATTAGATAATTTTGATGGAATTTTTTTTGACACTTCTATTGAAACTGACCTGTGGAGCCAATGGCAAGATCACTATTTTTTTCTATCAAACGATTTGCCTTTAATTAGCTTTTCAGAGTCATTTCTTCAAGATAGATGGATGAATTTGACAATGCCAAACGAATTCACTCGCTTGGCATTAAATCCCACATAACAAATTCATGCTATCTGTGTAATCTGCGTAATCTGCGTAATCTGCGGATTGTGAATTTTCTGCGGATTGTACTTACCGTTTCCCTTCAAGCTTCTTAATACGATTCTCAAGGTAGAAAAGATGATTGATAAAGTAAACTGCATCTATTCCACCTATATGATCACAATATTCCTGAAATTTTTTCAATGAGACCTTTTCAACTGGATTGTCTGAAATTTGTTCAAGTTCATAAGAAGGTTCATCCATCCACGAAACGACCATATCATAAAGATCATCCGATATTTCTTTATCTAATAATTTCATATTATCATCCTTTAATTTTAATTTAATGAACGTATTTTTTAATTATATCCTTAACTTCCTCGTTTTTGATCATTTCTCTAAGAACAGAATTGAATTTTGCCACAAATGATGCCCATTTCGTTTTATTCGAAAACATATAATGGAATCCAGCTTTGGTTATTGGAATTTTAGAGAATTCGAATTGACGTTCATCAGCTTTAAGAACGTTGATGAACCATTTTGCCGAATATGTATTGATAATTGCAGCATCGGCTTTTTGTTTTAATACCATATCTACCAAAGCTTGATCTGTTTCTACTTCGTTGATAGTAATTTTTTTATCCTTAATAAAGGAGTTAAATGCTGGATATTCAGAGAATTTACGAATGCCAATTTTTTTCCCAATGAGGTCCTCAGGCTTTGAATATTTTATAGAATTGGCTTTTAATGTTAAGAGGACTTGTGATGCATCAATGATGGAGTCTGTCCATAGGAATCTCCCCGGATATGGCATTAATTCTTTGGATTTTGGCCATGCATCAATTTCTCCTTTTGAAAGTAATTTTAATCCATTCGATTCTGCTTGACGTTTAACAATAATTCCATAATCCATAGATACAACGATCCGTAAAAATATATCCATTACTATACCTTTATGGGTTTTTTCACCTTCTTTAATTAGGTAAGGAATAGCTTCTTCTTCAGGAAAGCCAACAACAATAACATTTTCTGCTAAAACGGATTGAGAAGAGATGAGTAGCAGTAATAGAGCGATATAGATTGTTCTATAAAGGCGAGTTGAATTCATGATTTTTTTCCCTTGATTTGATTATTGTTCTTGATCAATATAGATTATGGTATCAACGAAAATATCTCTTGCCAATTCTCATCACAAAACATATCGACACAAAGATATTTTTTTCATAAACCATAATGGAGAATGAATCAAATGAAAAAACGAATTTTAATCACAGGTGGGGCAGGTTTTTTAGGTTCTCATCTCTGTGAACAATTATTACATAAAGGAAATGAAATTATTTGCTTGGACAATTGTTTTACAGGCCAAAAAAGTAATATAAAATCATTGATGCCAAATACTGATTTTGAATTTCTTCGTCATGACATCACATTTCCTTTGTATATCGAAGTTGATGAAATCTATAATCTTGCATGTCCAGCATCTCCTGTTCATTATCAATATGATCCTGTACAGACTACCAAAACATCTGTACATGGCGCGATCAATATGCTTGGGCTTGCGAAACGTTTGAAAATAAAAATTCTTCAAGCATCTACATCTGAAGTTTATGGAGACCCATCCGTTCATCCACAACCAGAAACCTACTGGGGAAATGTTAATCCAATTGGCATTCGATCTTGTTATGATGAAGGGAAACGATGCGCCGAAACGCTTTTTTTTGACTATTACCGTCAAAATAAACTCCAAATCAAAGTTGCTAGAATTTTTAATACCTATGGTCCAAGAATGCACCCAAATGATGGACGTGTGGTGTCTAATTTTATTGTTCAAGCACTCCACAATAAACCGATCACAGTGTATGGAGATGGAAAACAAACCCGATCGTTTTGCTATGTAGATGATTTGATCGATGGATTAATTCGGTTAATGAATTCGCCAGATGATGTTATCGGACCAATCAATTTAGGGAATCCTACAGAATTTACAATTCTTGAACTCGCCGAATTAGTCATTGGATTAACCGGTTCAACATCTCAAATTATTCATCAGCCATTACCTCCTGATGATCCGATTCAGCGCCGACCTGATATATCATTAGCCACGACCGTTCTTCAATGGAAACCGTCAATAGCTCTAAGAGAAGGCCTTTTAAAAACAATTGAATATTTTGACGCATTACTAAATATGAATATAAAGTGAATGTAAAAAATGCTACGATTGGTTAATGTCCATACGCATTATGGTCAAATCCATGCACTTAAAGGCATATCTTTGGATGTAGAAAAAGGATATATTTTTTGTCTTATTGGTTCAAATGGTGCTGGTAAAACAACTACACTCATGTCTATTAGCGCTATTCAACCCATTTCTGCTGGGGTTATTGAATTTATGGGCAGAAAAATTCATACCTTATCTCCAGAAGCGATAGTCCGTAAAGGAATTGTCCAAGTCCCAGAAGGCAGGAGAATATTTCCGTATTTGACAGTTCAGGAAAATCTCCTGATGGGGGCGTATCTGTCTAAAAATAAAACGCAACAGATTAAAGCCATGACATACGTATTGTCATTATTTCCAATTTTAAAAGAACGTCAAAAACAAATGGGAGGAACACTTTCAGGGGGTGAACAGCAGATGTTGGCAATTGGTAGAGCGTTAATGTCAAGTCCAAAATTTTTGTTATTAGATGAACCCTCTTTAGGGCTTGCTCCTTTAATGGTAAACCAAATTTTTGAAATTATTCGAACTATTAATCAACAAGGAGTAACGATTCTACTTGTTGAACAAAATGCACATGCGGCATTAAGTCTATCTCATTATGGCTATGTGCTTGAAACAGGAAAAGTCATTATTCAGGATAATGCTCCCAATCTGTTACAGAATCCAATAGTAAAAGAAGCTTATCTTGGTTAAGGGAATGACGAGTTATTTTTTGTTAGCCAAAGTAGCATCGATTTCTTTTTGAAATTCTTTTAATTCAAGAGATAATTGCTGAATATCATTAGAAAGCAAATGCCATACGTCACTAGATCCATGCAAATTTCCTGACTTCCCCATATTCTCAAGAACAAGTAAACGTTCAGAAACGTCAATTGAAAAAACACGCACCATGCCTTTTAAAAAATGTGCAGTATTTCGTACTTTTAAGCTATCAGCTTCATCTATGGCCTCTTTTATTGCAGTCAATCGTGTCGGGTAGTCAGTCAGAAACATGATGATGATTTTTTTGGCGATATTCAGGTTATTATCAACTCTATCTGTTAAAAATGTATTTTTATCAAAAAAAGAGGATTTTTTCTCTGGAGGTACTTCGCAATAGTATGGCGCATTATCTGTTTTTTCTACGTCATGATTTGAAAGAATCTGAGTGATCATATCAAATAAAACTGCTGCATTTATTGGTTTGGAAATATAAGCATTCATTCCTGCATCCATACATTTTTCACGGTCTTCTTTCATTGCAAATGCAGTCATTGCAATAATTGGAACCTTGTGATTTAACACAGATGATTTTGGATTACGAATGTATCGTGTTGCTTCAAGACCATCCATTTCTGGCATTTGTAAATCCATAAGTACTAAATCCATATATCCTTTTTCAAGGATACGAATCGCTTCAATTCCATTTGTAGCGATATGAATCTGGTATTGGACTTGATTGTTAAAAATAAAATGAATCAGTTCAAGATTTATAGGATTATCTTCAGCAACCAAAATATGTACCTTCGGTTGATGTTTTGGAATGCGTGTGGCCTGATGTTGTTCAGAAATCGTATATCGCGTGACCCATGGTGATTTTTGGCCTGAAGATTCATTATGTTCAGTTTGAGCGAGAACGGTATATAAACAATCATATAATATTGATTCTTTAATGGGTTTTGTTAAATATGCTGAAAAACCAATTTCTTTTACGTGTATAGCATCGCCGCGCTGGGCTGGAGAT
>PDZT01000561.1 GCA_002753105.1 Deltaproteobacteria bacterium YD0425bin50
ATTGAAATGACTTATTATACAAAAATAGCGATCGTCATTCCCGCGAAAGCGGGAATCCAGTAAAATCAAGCATTCTGGATTCCCACTTTCGTGGGAATGACAAAAAATGCAAAACTATAGTTATTTAACAAAATCACAACATCCGTTCATCATCAATTTTTTATCGTTTTTGGGTTTAACAATGTGGGATGTAATGAATATGGGTTCATCTCATCTAAATTAAACAAACTGCGGGTAAAGCTAATATAGGCCATATCAGAATGGTTATGCCCAGATTGTTTTAAAAACATAATGGGATCATGAAGAATTTTGTTAATTAACGCATCTGTCATTCGAAAAATAGCATTGGTATCCTGATCGGATAAATGTTTTAATGTATTCAGTGTTTTTTTTAATTCGTTTGTTTTAATGGCTTCCATTTTTTGTTTCAAGGCAACAATCGTTGGCACCACCTCAAGATTTTCTCTCCAGTGACGAAACTGAATCACCGCTTCATCAATCAAACGTTCTGCTTTTATAGATTCACGGTTTCTTTGTTCAACATTATCTTCAATAACCCCTTTTAAATCATCTATGTCGTAAACGTAAATATCCGGGAGCTGATTAATTTCTGGATCAATATTTCTTGGCACTGAAATATCGATAAAGAATACAGGCCGGTTTTTGCGGCTTTTCATAATACCTTTAAGATCATTTCGGGTAAGGATATACTTTGAAGATGCTGTAGAACTGATCACAATATCGACATTGGGGATAACCGTTCGGATTTCCTGAAATTGAATGGCTTTACCTTTAAAGGTATTGGCTAGCTCAAGACCTCTTTCAAAGGTTCGATTGGCAACATAAATTTGACCAACATGATTCCGAATCAGATGCTCTACAGCCAATTCCGCCATTTCACCGGCACCAATCAACAGAATCGTTTTTCCTTCTAATTTTCCGAATATTTTTCGGCCTAGTTCCACTGCTGCATAGCTAATGGAAACCGCATGATCACCAATACCTGTTTCTGTGCGAACGCGTTTGGCAATCATAAATGTTCTGTGAAACAATCGATTGAGAATAACGCCTGAAGTCTTTTGAGAAACAGCAATACGATATGCTTCTTTAATTTGACCTAAAATTTGAGGTTCACCAATAACCATAGAGTCTAAACTGGATGCGACCTTAAATAGATGTCGAACCGCTTCATCGTCATAATACACATAAAGACTATGGTTGAAATATTCCTTTTCAATGTTTTTTTCATTGGCAATAAACGTATTCACTGTTTCAATGGCCTGTAAGTGGCTTGATGTCAGCATCAGAACTTCGACCCGGTTACAGGTTGAAATCAGGATAATTTCCTGAATATCATCCTGTCTTGAAATGATAGAGGACACGTAACTTATTTCTTCTTTTGTAAATGCAAGTTTTTCCCGAAGCTCAATTGGTGCTGTTTTATGGTTTAAACCCATTAAGACAATAGTTGACATAGATTACACTTAACAAATCCCAATTAAAATTGGGTAAATGTGCCATGATGGCCTGTTAACAAAAAATTGACTCCAAAAAAAGTAAATATGAGAATCAAAAAACCAATCATGGCCATAACTGCCGAACGATGACCTCTCCATCCAGCAACAACTCGACCATGCAGCAAGACGGCATATATCAACCATGAAATTCCAGTCCAGATTTCTTTGATATCCCATCGAATAAAATGACCCCAAATGGCTTTCGCATATACCAAACCCGCTAACAACCCTATGGTTAATAACACAAATCCATATACCACAAAATTATATCCGGTATAATCAAGTTGTTCCAATGAGGGAAGGCGTTTCAAAAAAAAACGATTTCGTTTATATTTGATTGTTCGTTCTTGAACCAGATATAAAAAACCCACTCCAAAAGCAAGGCATAAGGCAGACTCGCCAGCAAAGGTTAATACCACATGAAATACTAACCAAATGTTTACAAATACATTGTGTTGAACTTGAATCCCCGAAACAGGTACACATGCGGATATAATCATTAAAACCAATACAAAAGGAGCCGTATAACTACCTAATACTTTAAGGTGTAATCGATGATTTAACAAGAGGAACACGAAACTTAATGACCATGAAATACACCAGAGATTTCCTTGAAGATTATGGACAGGTAAATGGCCGATCTGATACCATTGAAACGCAATCAATCCAGTAAGGCCAACAAAGCCGATCATAAACCATCGATATCCCCATTCATGAAATTTATCTTTTTGAAAAAATAAATATGAAAGATAGTTCCATGTACTCAATAGGTAACTTATGATGATAACACCATGTCCCACCAGCATAAATATAACCTTAACTCAATCAGGATTGTGGTTCATCTTCAATTTGTTTTTTATCAGTACGTTTTTTTTCATCATCATCAATTTCTGATGTTGCTTTTTTAAAATTTTTAATTCCTTTACCTAAACCTGCGCCGATTTCAGGTAATTTTCCTGCACCAAAAATAATCAATACAATCACTAAGATAACCAGCAATTCAGGCATACCAATTCCAAACATATTTCCTCCATCATCTTTATAGGTTCGATTCATTTTTAAACTGAATCATCATATATAAATATGCCCTATATCATTGGATCGTTTTCATTGTCAATCACGATACCTGAATCCCCGAAATCCTCTATGCATAAAGTTATGGTCAA
>PDZT01000562.1 GCA_002753105.1 Deltaproteobacteria bacterium YD0425bin50
ACATTTTTCAAATCCATTGTTAAGGCGTACCCAAACAATAGAATTAAAATCATGGGTATGGCTATGGCTAAAACCAGACTTCGCCAGTCTCGAAACACATGAATGAATTCTTTACGGGCAACAGCAATTAGTCGAATGATATTCATACAGGCTCATTTAAGATCGCAATGCGGTTATGGGGTTCAATGAGTTCTTCAGCGGTCTGAATGATCGAACCCGGCAAGTCCAATAGTCATCACACCGACGGTCATATTTTTAAGAATGTTCTGGTAGATTAATTGTTCCTGATTCATACGCAAATGACAAGCAGCCAGTTTAAGGTTATTTTTGACTCGCTTCCGGCAAGTTTACCTTGTCATCCTCCTTTGTAACCTCGATTTTCCATGTTAACAGCGTTGTGCCAAGCGTTTCATCCAATGTAGTCAAGGCATTTAGATAGTTAATGACGGCAGTTAGTTCACTCACCTGTGAAGAACTAAGATCATTCTGATAGCTGACCACCTGAAAGTTAGAGGTTCGTCCCACCCTAAGTTTTTCATTTTCAACTTCCAGTTTTTTCTCAGAAAGTTCGCGGGCCTGTTTTGCTAACTCCATCTGACGATAATTGGTCTCTACATCTCTGATGGCATTCTGCACAGCAATTTCTAAATCCCTTTCCATCTTCGTAAGCATCATCGTGGCTTTTTTCAGTTCAATTTTCGCGCTTAAGTAGTTCCGCTCATCCTGAGTAAGGCTGTTTAATGGGATATCCATTGTCAATCCAATACTCCAGTTACGTTCTGAACCGCTTCGAACGGCTCTGCGCCATGCAGAATCCACTGAATCATTTATGATAAAGCCTTCCCCATCTGTTGTGCTGGCTTCTAAATTGAGATTCCAAAGCCTGTTTCTTTTGGCATTGGCAATGTCCCATTTTTTAATCTCAATATTCTGAAGCGCCCATAAATAATCCCGTCTGTTTTTTTTGGCGATATCAATGCCTTCGTTTAAGGTGGGAGGTGATACTTGAATTTCTTTTTCTTCAAATGTATCTATCTGCGTATCTTTGTCAATATTAAGCGTCTGGATCAAGTTAAGCCGTGCAGATTCAACGGCGTTGGTTGCTTGAAGAACATCCAGTTCACGGATGGCAATATTAGCCTTTGTTTCAACAAGCTCCATTTCTGCTCTGCGCCCAGCTTTTAGAAGGGCTTCGTTGATTTCATAAATTTTTTTTGCTGCTTCTAAAGATTGGTCAACGATTGATAGCTGACGCTTGCTGCTGACATAATTGCGGTACGATGTGATCGCTTTGGTAATTGTTGCGGCTAAGATGTCTTGGAGGACAAGAATATTCTGAACTTCTATCAGACGGGCAACATTGATAGAATAAACGGCATTGTCTTTTCCGCCTCCCTTGAGCAGAGGTTGCCTGAAATTCAGTGACCATGAAGAATTGTAGCCGTAATCCTGACCGACTTCTGGCTTTTCAGCGAGATTAGCCCATGTAAACGTAAAATTGCCGCCTGTGGGTATAGTTAATGCCACTTGATAATCGCCTTGATGATTGATGCTGTTGGTTCTGCCCGATGAACTCATGTCATAAGCAGAACTGCGGGATATTCCAAAGTTTAAGCCGGATTTTGGGGTAAATTTATCCTCAGCTAAACGCAAATCATATCGTTGGACATTTCGGTCCATATAGGCACTCTTTACATCAATATTATTTTGCAGGGCAATAATGACCGCATCCGCTACATTAATATGGATAAATTTACTTTCTTCTGCCAAAACAAGTGTTAGATACAAAAGTGAACAAGCGGTAAGCAGAACAAAGCAATGTAACAGCCTATATATATTTATCATCATGTTGTCAGTGTAATTATCTTATCTATGTTTTTACCGCCTCAATCAGGGATACAAACACATCTTCCATACTCGGTATTATCTTTTCAATTTTTTCCAGATCTATCTGAGATTGCTGATAATACTTACGAATAGATGCTTCAGCAAGAACCGCATTTGCTGTAACCACATGCAATCCAGCTCCAAACAGGGCAACATCCCGAACATGAGGTAATTGACGTAAATCATCAATACTATTTTGTGGGCTAGGACATCGGATATCGATAATTTCTTCCTTCATAAGACGGGTTTTAAGTTCTATGGGAGTTCCCAGAGCAATCATTGCTCCATTATAAATCAATGCAATACGATTGCAGTATTCAGCTTCTTCCATATAATGCGTTGTAACAAATATGGTAATTCCCTGATCTGCCATTTGGTAAATCAAATCCCAAAAGCGACGACGGCTTAATGGGTCAACACCACTTGTGGGTTCGTCCAGAAAAATAATCGGTGGTTCATGTAAAATAGCACATGCAAGCGCAAGTCGTTGTTTCCAGCCGCCACTAAGAATTGCAGTCATGCTCTGACGATGATCCTGCAAACCCGCCATGTCAATTGCCCATGCTTTGCGTTCTTCAAGGCGCTGTTTACCAATACTATAGATGCCGCCATATAAATTAATATTTTCTTCTACGGTCAGGTCTTCATAAAGAGAAAATTTTTGGCTCATGTAACCAATATGTCTTTTGATTTCCTCAGCCTGTGACCCTATATCAAAACCAGATACCGTTCCCTCACCGCTAGTAGGCTGCAGCAATCCGCATAACATTCGAATTGTTGTGCTCTTTCCAGCG
>PDZT01000563.1 GCA_002753105.1 Deltaproteobacteria bacterium YD0425bin50
TGCTCTTCCGATTGGATTTGAAATAATAAGTTCCCGATGACTGGTAACAATCCATTTTATTCGAAGTAAAAGAATGCTTCTCCCTTATTTCAAGCATCCAATTTTTTCCGTCGTCTCTCATCGAAGCATACAAATTTGGATGAAGCATGTGCGGATGAAATCCCTTGTAAGATACCACGCAACCATCACATTGATTTTCCTTTACGGTCTTTTTGAAATCAGAATAATCCCATCGCCAGGAAAAATCGCAATAATTCACTATTGTAGGCTCATCGCCATCAATATACTTTTCAATTTCAGCTACAGCCCAAACCGGCCCCTTCTTATGTGGCGGAATGGACAATATGCGGCCTTTTGGAGCGATTCCCGACAAGACGCCATGCATCGATGTTTTTTGCAAATGTTCTTCGTTGCAAATAAATGTAAAGTTCGTTTCAGTAGGAAATCGCTCAACAACATGCTGAATAATCGGCTTTCCTTCAACTTGTATCAAAGGTTTCGGCTCTTGATAGCCTGCTTCGAGAAATCTTTTACCGATACCCGACATGGGAATGATTATTTGCATAAGATTATCCTATAATTTCCGTCTGTATTTTTCAGCATCCCAATTTTCCAAATAAGAAACCTCTTCGTCAGATAAAAATTGCACTGCGTGCTTTGCATTTTCTAGCGAATGGATTTGAAATTCTAGAACATCTTCCATTTCTTTTGCTTTTTTTACGTTCATCGCGATGCAATAGATCGCGTTATTGAATATGACAATTCTCGGCTCGTGAAAATATTTATCTTTGAAGTCTAAAATGACCTCCTCATCCTTAAGGTCATTTAGTTCTATTGCTCGCCTACCGCAAAATACCTGACTGTCAGGACAAAATGAAAATTGAAAAAAAAGATTTCTGTTTTCCTTTAAAACCTTATTCAAATAAGAAGACCGTACCAAATAAGATATGTAGCCCCCATTGAAAGCAGAATTAAATAAATTCGATATTTTATTGACAATCCGATGTTTTTCAAAATCTACACCGGTAAGCTTCTCTAATTTAATGAGCGTGGATTCATTCAACTGAAAAATATTTTCAAAACTATCTGATGAAACTATTAATCCGTGATTTTGCAAAAAAATTCTTTCAGGAATTTTTTCAAATTTATCTTTATAATCCGCCAACTCACGAAACAATTCCAAAGCCAATTCGATTCCCGGCGTTCTATATTTCACATACATTGCATCAGGAAACATATCCTGAAGAAGTTCTTTCCAATTTGACTGGTGAGCCAGTGAATTTACCACGATAGGGTGAGTATGCAGAGTAAATTTATAAAGCAATGAATGCAAAAAAGTCTCGATGGATGGCTTGTTTTTTTCTCCAATGATACATTCTGCGACCAGCTTCAAGGATAATTCATCTCTGCTTCTTTTATCTTTGATATTCAGGATGTCCGGATTTAAGAGAATCCGATTTATTTTTTGCGTATCCAACCGGACATATCCTTTATTCTCGGATATTTCGGAAAGACTGAATCCCGACGCTTTGATTATCATGGATCCATCATCAAATTTAACTGAAGAGTTTCCACCACCGGCTTGAACTATGTCAAATCGCTCACCCGCATATTTAGAAATTGAAATGAAATCTTCTAACTCATTCATAATTCGATCAATTTAAAGACCTGAGGGAACTCAGTAATTTCCCTGCAATTTACAGGAATTTCTTGCTTCGTGCCTGTTCTATTCAGCCATATACAATCCATCCCGAATGTCGTAGCACCCAACACATCTTTCTCAAAATCGTCTCCAAAATAAACAGCATGATCCTTTGAAATTTTCATTTTTCTTTCAGCAAGATGAAAGATGTAGGGATGGGGCTTTTCGTTTCCTGCTTCTTCACTAGTAACAATAACATCTATCTTATCCAGCAGTTTCATTGAAATCAATTTACGAAACTGAATTTCCGCAGTTAAATCAGTGATAATACCAACCTTAATTTTTCCGGAAATTTTTCGAAACAATTCCTCAACTCCATCAAAGGCCTTTACATTTTCTATAAAAGTATCCCAATATATAGAATGA
Organism: Deltaproteobacteria bacterium YD0425bin50; assembly: GCA_002753105.1. Classification (GTDB taxonomy): domain Bacteria; phylum Desulfobacterota; class Desulfobacteria; order Desulfobacterales; family YD0425bin50; genus YD0425bin50. Next base: position 2,069 of record PDZT01000563.1, read on the forward strand.
TAACGAAGCAAATGAGCGTATCCTAATTCGCAATCTTCCAGCATACGCTGTAAATATAACAACCGGCTATGAGAAGAGCCAAAGCCGTGTAACTCACGATGAATACTCTTCCTATTCTTATTATAGCTATCAGATAAATCCGATATGGGAATTTTTGTGTCAGACTGAACGGCTTCGAGGGTCTCTTCAAGAGCAATAGTATGCGTGCTTTTATAATCATAAAGAGTATTATCCAGATCGAAAAAAATGGCCTTATATTTCATTCTGCGTTTTCATCCTTCAACTTATAAGAAACCATAAGGATCGTAAATAACTGGATGATTCCACGAAATCCTGACTGCCAGTTAATATTCATATTGGAAATTATATCATCAAGATTAGTAACGGTAGACTTCAGAATCTCAGTCAAAAGGCCCTCCGGTAGAGTATCCTCCAGCAATAATATCTGATGCTGCAAATTTTCATCATAATCGTGAAAATAGCCGATATCATTTTTATCCAAGAAAGAAAAAATCAAATCCAAATTAATATTCGAATCCAAAATTGTTTTCAATTTGATTCTGGGCTGAACCTCCTTCGATCCCAAATCAAATTCATCATCCGTAAAATAT
>PDZT01000564.1 GCA_002753105.1 Deltaproteobacteria bacterium YD0425bin50
CGGGAAAGAGTGTATTTGGACAATAGGATAATGACGCCAAGTTTAACCAATTCAGAAGGTTGAATTGTGACAGGTCCAATAATCAACCATCTTTTGGAACCACCAGCGTATTTTCCAAAAAGTAAAACGCATATGAGTAGAAAAATACAAAACAGATAAATAATAATTGCCCAGCTTTCTAACACTTTGTAATTAATCAAAAAAAGTAAACACATTCCCATAAAGCCAACTGCATACCACATCATTTGCTTATAGTAGAGATATCGCTCTGCATTTGGCACGCTAATATTGACAGCACTATAGAGTACAATGATGCCACTAATCATTAAAATAATCGTTAGCAACAAAAGCACCCAATCAAAATATTCAATTAATCTGCGATCAAACATACATCCCTTCTCATACTCTCAGTGTTTTTCCAATGCAGCTTTGATGATTTCTTTTGCAATCGGTGCAGCAGCGCTTGATCCATGTTCTCCATGTTCAATCATCACAACCACAGCGATTTTCGGATTTGTTGCAGGTGCATACGCAACAAACCATGCATGCGACTTTTCTTCCTTTAACTCTTTAGTATGTGTTTGGCTAAACACTTGAGCAGTACCTGTTTTCCCGCATATTTCAATTTGTTGGAGCCGAGCAGTACTATGTGCAGTCCCACGATCCGTATTCACAACCTCCCATAGCCCTCTTTGAATATATTGCAAATGGGATTTACTAACTGGTAATTTTCCAAGAATCTGAGGACTTTCCTTAGCAATTTCCTTGCCTTCAGCATTTAGTATAGATTTATGAAGAATAGGCTTATAGCGTGTTCCGCCGTTGCCAATAGCAGAAACCAATACGAGCATTTGTATTGGTGTAACCAGATTATAGCCTTGTCCAATGGCAATGGAAAGCGTCTCACCTCTTTGCCAAGGCACTTTAAATCGCTGCATTTTCCATAATGCGGAAGGGATTAAGCCTTTAGATTCATGATCAAGTAAAATTCCTGTTGGGGAATTTAAACCACATGCTTTGGCATACCATGCAAGTCTATCCACTCCTAATTTTATACCCACATGATAAAAATATACATCACAGGATTCAGCTAAGGCTTTAAAAACATTCGTAGTACCATGTCCCCATTTTTTCCAACATCGAAATGGACGATTTCCAAAATTCAAATATCCGGGACAAAAAAAAGTGGAATGTTCATCAACCACGCCTTCTTCTAATCCAGCCAATGCAGTAACGATTTTATAGGTGGATGCAGGTGGATATTCAGCTTGAATCACTTTATTTTCCATTGGCCGAGCAGAATCTGAAATCAATTGACGCCATTGTTCACCTGTAAAACCGGTAACAAAAGCATTTTGATTAAATGAAGGGTTGCTAGCCATAACTAATATCTCACCCGTTGATGGATCCATAGCTGCAACCGCTCCGACTTTGCCTTTAAGCAATTCCTCAGCTTTTAATTGTAGCTGTTGGTCAATGGTCAGTACAATATTATTGCCTGCATTTGTATGAACTGTCTTTAACACTTTAACAACTTGGCCTATTGAATTGACCTCAACTTGACGTCCCCCCGGTTCACCTTGTAAATACTTTTCATATGCTTTTTCTACACCATATCGGCCTACAAAATCACCTAACCTCAACCCTTGATACTTATTTAAAGATAATTCATTTGTATTAATTTCACTCAGATATCCTAAAAGATGGGCGGCAGAATAGTCATTAATATAAAATCGGGTTGGCGTTACATTGATGGAAATACCGGGTAGATTAAATCGGTTCGCTTCAATAACAGCTAATGTATTCCAATCAATATCATGCTTAATTGGAATGGGTTTATATGAGGGCATGGATTTGTATCGGTCAACCTTTGATAGTATTTCATCCTCTGGTAATTGAAGATAATTGGCTAAATGTTTTATGGTTTTGTTAAGCGGTTTTGCATCTTTTAATACCAATTCAATATCAAAAGAAGGCCTGTTTTCTACAAGTAAGGTTCCATTTCTATCAAATATTAAGCCGCGTGGCGGGCGAATTCTCTGTAACCGGATACAATTATTGTCAGATAAATTCCTATATTCTGAACCATTGATCATTTGCAAATAATACAAACGTATAGTGAGTATTAAAAACAGTATAAAAATAATATAAACTACACCAACCAACCGTTGTTTAAACCAAAAATTATCTGTTGTAGAATATTTCACAGTAGTTATTGTTTATTTCTTTTTTCAATTAATAATAGGATATTACCTTCCCATAATCCATATAAAAATTTTATAACTATCACTAAGGGTGGGCCGGTTATCACTGCCCATAATATTTGAGCGGAAATACGATTTGCAATAGAATCTGATAAATACAATTTTTTTTCTACAAGAGAAATGGTTGAAATAAAGAAAAGATTTTCAAACAACACAGCGATCGACAATAGGAATGGTAAAATGATATAGCTATCCGAGTCTAAATATTGAATTACCAATTTTGTACCTACTGTACACAGCACGTATGTCATCACATGTAAACCTTTGGGACAAACAGAAATGCTATCAATAATAATACCAAGTAAAATAGCACAGATGGTGGATTCCCAAAATCGAGCAAACAATCCTAAATAGATCACCAAGATCAGTAGTACGTCATAGAAATGATAAAAAAGTAAAAAAGAACTCAGGATGG
>PDZT01000565.1 GCA_002753105.1 Deltaproteobacteria bacterium YD0425bin50
CAAACCAATCACTCAAATTGCTGAGTCAGGATGGGCACCTAAAAGAATTTCAACACTACAGGAAAAGAATACTGAACAGGATCAGGCTATTAGTGCTCCTGATATTCCACTTGTGATTATTGCAGGTCCGGGTACTGGCAAAACCTATACCCTCACGCAACGCATTGCATGGATGATTCAAAAACACTCTATGGTTCCAGACCGTATTCTTGCAGTTACGTTTACTCATAAAGCTGCAGATGAAATGAAAGAACGGCTTAGTCACTTACTCACAGAATTCAATTCATTTCCTCAAATGGGGACGTTTCATGCATTTTGTTTACAGGTGTTAAAAACACAGGCAGCACGTTCAATCACTTACAGCCATTGGTCAAGTTATCGGGTTATCAATGATACAGAACAAAGTCATCTTATTCGGGAAGCCATAAAGCGTTTCCCCAACTGTATGCCTGCGTTAAAAAATCGGCCTGAGCGTATTGAACGCATGATCGCTTATGCAAAACAACACATTATAAGCCATGATCATGATCTTTTTCCTATTGTTAAGCAGTATTATCCTGAAGATCATGTGGATATTCAAAACATCACGTTGGAATTTCAATCGATTTATCAGATATATCAACGGCTTCTCCAGATTCAACATCTCTTTGATTATGAAGACCTCGTGTATCTCACAGTTCAACTTTTAGAAAACAATCCAGAGATTCAATCGTTTTATGTGGATCAGTATCAGTCAATATTTGTGGATGAATTTCAGGATATCAATGAAGGTCAATATCGTTTGATTCGTGCATTAGCCCCTTTTTCAAAAAATCTATGTATCATAGGCGATCCTGATCAATCCATATATGGGTTTCGCGGGGCAAGTGCAGAGCATTTTAACCGTTTTAAAAATGATTATCCCGATGCACTTGAAATTCAGTTAAAACGCAATTATCGATCTGTTGAAACCATTCTTGAAGCATCCCATCAAGTGATTGCTAAAAACAAGCTCGGTGAAGATTCGATCCGCATTTATTCCGGAATTCATGGAATTCAAACCATTCGTATCATGGAATTTGCCACTGAAAAAGCAGAAGCAACTGCGGTTGGAAAGCTCATTGAACAATGGATCGGAGGTACAGGATTTCATTCTATGGATTTTGGCAAGGTTGATGGATATGAACCGTCTTATGAATTCGCTTTTTCAGATTTTGCAGTGTTATATAGAACCTATGCCCAAGGCCTAATTGTTTCTGAAATTTTTTCAAAAGCCGGTATCCCTCACCAACTGTTAAGCCGGGAAAATATATTTGAACGGCAGTGGATATCTGATCTATTGTGTGTTTTTCGATTGACTCACAACGAGAGTTTATATTCAGACTTAGATACATGGATGCGTTTAAACAATATCACTGTTTCTAAACTAGTATACGAAGTTTTTATCACATGGGCATATAACCAATCGTATTCACTTACTGAAGCATTGGATAACATTGCCGAATTTCAAGTTGTTGCAACGGATTATATAACAGAACTACCCAATATTACCCAATGCTCTAAAAGACTAACTCACTTAAAACATGAGATTCAAGGCGTAAATATTAGTGATCAACTCACACGGTTGCTTCAGGAACCGGGTATCTCGAATGCGTTTAACCAAGACCATGATGCAACTGAATATCTGACCTATCTTATGGATATCGCCCAAAAAGCAGGTTCAGATGTTCACCATTTTACAGCTTTACTCGCGTTGCAGGCTGATATTGACCCCTATGAAAAAAAAGTACAAAAGGTTGCATTATTGACCATGCATGCGGCAAAAGGCCTTGAATTTCCAGTAGTGTTTATTATTGGTTGTGAAGATGGTCTGATTCCGTATCATCTTCCGGAAACAGCGTGCGAACACATTGAAGAGGAACGCCGGTTGTTTTATGTTGCGATGACACGAGCTAAAGATGCGCTTTTTTTAAGTCATGTGAATCAACGCAAACGGTTTGGTCAACTCTATACCCCAAAACTATCCGATTTCATTTTGGATATTGAATCTCGATTACAAAGCCAAGAACAGGTAAAAAAATATAAAAAAGAATCTCCATCCGTAACTGACTCTCGAAATCGTCATCAACTAGAACTCTTTTAGAATTATACAAAGGTTAACGCTATATGACCGACTATATATTACAAAAAACATTGGGAAAACCCATCTCTTTTTCTGGAGTTGGAGTTCATTCAGGCAAACTCGCAAATATAACGATTAAACCTGCAGAACCCAATCATGGGATTAAGTTTAAACGGGTTGATGTTGCGGAACATATTTTTATCAATGCACGCTTTAATGCTGTGATTGACACGAGTCTTGCTACAGTTATTGGAAATGATGGTGTCATTGTATCCACAATTGAGCATTTAATGGCAAGTTTTGCCGGTCTTTCAATTGATAATGCTGTGGTTGAAATTGATTCGTATGAAATGCCTATTATTGATGGCAGTGCGGCATTATATACAGAAAAAATATTATCAGCAGGAATAGTTACCCAAGACAGTCCCAAAATGTTTTTTGTCGTTTTAGAACCGATACGGCTGGAACAAGGCGACAAATATGTAGTAGTTTATCCTAATCATGAATTCAAATTAACATGTACCATTGTTTATAACCATCCGTTAATACAGGTACAAACTTATACCTGTGTTATTAAT
>PDZT01000566.1 GCA_002753105.1 Deltaproteobacteria bacterium YD0425bin50
AAAAGCAATATCAAGGGCTTTTTTACCATTGGAAGCAACTTTTATCCGATAATGGCCTTTTAATATCGAATTCATTAATGCCCTGTTTTCAGGCACATCATCCACTATAAGTATTGTATTTCTTTCCATGTTATTCCGCCAACAATCATAATAATTGATATTCGTTACATTAAGGGCCTTGATCTTCGTTTCGGCCACAATGTAGGGGCGATGCTTGTCATCGCCCTTTTGGAGGGCGAACACAAGGTTCGCCCCTACAATTCTGTCACGGCACGAATAATGTCTGGCCGAAACGATGATCAATGCTGATTTTTAAATAAATAATTGCAACATAGGGAAATTGTAGGGGCGAGGTAACCTCGCCCCTACGGGAATTGATCACCTCGCGTTTTGTTCTCAATTGTGAATTAAATATCTGAACACTGGCCATTCTGTTGTACTCGAAAAAGCCATTCAAATTGGTATTTGCTGAGAGCGAGTGTTGGGCTTCACACCATCAGATGTGAAGCAGAAAATTTATGCAGAAGGATAGACTCATGTCCCTTAATAATACTGATGAAAGAGTTTCGCTGAAAAAAATAAAAGGCATGGCGGAATGGATTCAATTACACCTTAAAAAAGGGATGATGCATTCCATGCTCTTCATTGTAATTATTTTTGTGCTTCTGCTCGCTTTGTTCAAAAGTATTTTTTATACGATATTGCCCGGAGAGGCAGGTGTGAGATGGCGGCGTTTTTATGGTGGAACACAGGTAGATCGTGTTTACTCAGAAGGATGGAATGTCATTGCACCTTACGACAAAATGTATATTTATAATATACGAATACAGGAGCTTTCCCATGAAATGGATGTATTAACAAAGAATGGCCTTAAAGTACACTTAAACCTGTCAATTCGTTATGCTCCTAAAGTCAACTTGTTAGCGTTATTACATCAAAAAGTTGGGCCAGATTACCCAAATGCTGTTATCATTCCTGAAGTTGAAGCTGTGCTGCGTGAAATTATCGGTACAATGGATGTAGAAGATATTTATACAACAGGAAGAGTACTGATTGTGGAAGCGATTAATAAAGCTATAGAGCAGGTTGCGCAGCGATATATTGATGTGGATGATGTGCTTATAAAATCTATAGAGCTTCCCGAGAGTGTTGCGAAGGCAATTCGTTATAAAATGGAACAAAAGCAATTAATGGAAGCTCATGATTTTATCGTTGAAAAAGAAAAAAAAGAAGCGGAAAGAAAACGCATTGAAGCCGTTGGCGTGAAAGATTACAATAAAATTGTTGAGGGATCAATTTCTGATAAAATTATCGACTGGAAATCCATCCAAGCCACTCTCGAATTGTCAAAATCTAATAATGCCAAGGTAATTGTTGTGGGGGCAGGAAAAAGAGGCCTTCCTATTATTGGAGAGATTCCTATGGATGCATCTACTGTAATAAAGGAATCACAAGATGAAGAAAAAAGAATGGGCACTGTTGAAAAGAAAGATTCTGTGCAATGAAAAACAGAACGCACATGAACTCAATGACATTCTTAGTTCTCATTGTAATACTATTTTCATGCAATGGAGCTGATAACCGCAGTGAAAAAAGAGCCAAGCGAGCCGCTGAATCCAAAAAGGATATTATGATAGCTGTGGTGGATTCCTCATCAACTGCGAGTCTTTTTACAGATGGTGTAAAGTTGGCAGTAAGTAACCTGAATGCTTCCGGCGGGATTTCAGGCCGAAACATTGATTTGGTTTTTTACGATGACAATGGCTCACCAGAAAAAGGAAGAATTATAGCTGAAAAAATTGCTAATAATCTGGATGTGATTGCTGTGATCGGGCATCGTTTTTCAGAAGTAGCTATTCCAGTATCCATTACATATGAAAAGAATGGCATATTTTTTATAGCCACAGGTGCAACAGATGATGATCTAATTAGAGAAGAAGGGATGTTTACTATTCGAAACATTCCTTCAGAAGAAAATTTTGGGAAAGAATCGGCTTCATTTGCTCATAGAAATCATTTTAATAAGATGGTGATTTTATTTGACAGTGAGTCTTCAGGTAGAAGATCTGCTGAAATTTTCTATCAACATGCAAACCTGATGGGGATAAAAATAGTTTCTGAAAAATCCTATTCGGGATACCAGAGCGATTATAGATATCTTATTGCGGATCTGATCAAAGGGCCTAAATTTGATGCGATTTTTTTAGGGGGAACAATGCCCTCCGCAGCGCATATGATCAATCAAATTAGAAGTATAGGTATAACGGTTCCCATTATTGGGACAGAGATGATGGACACTCCTAAGTTAATTAATATTTCTGGAAAAGCTGCGAATGAAACGGTTGTTCCCTCGATATTCGATCCAAAACTACCTGAGCAGCTCACGATAACTTTTGTTGAGGAGTTCAAAAAAAAGTACGGGGTTGAACCAGATTCTTTTGCAGCTCAGGGATATGATGCGATTAACCTGATCGCTTATGCTGCTGAAAAAAGCGGATATATCGTTCCAATAGCCTTGAGCACAACGCTTAAGCTTCTAAATAAATGGAAAGGAGTCACCGGAAAATATTCATTTAACCATTCAGGGGACATTTCCGGAAAAGCCATTTTTTTTAAAATTATTAAAAATGGGAATTATACATTTCTTGAGCGGGAACGAAGAGAGAC
>PDZT01000567.1 GCA_002753105.1 Deltaproteobacteria bacterium YD0425bin50
CCTGAATTTTTTTTTTTATTAAAACAAGTTCATGATGAATTGTTTTTTTTAGAAGGCGTCAACCGTGCGCAGGTAAGTTCACTTTTCTCGCCGAGCACTCGGTTTATCGAAGTTGTTGAAGATGGATTTTCAGGTGGGCCAGTAATTCCGGCTGATTTTAAACCCGATATGAACTACATTGAACTGGTACGGCAAAATACCATTAAAGCAGGCGTTGTAGGCCGATTGATTGCCAATGATTTTTCATGTGCGATGGTATCGGCTCAACTTCTTGAAAAAAATCCGAAAACCGGCGCTCGTTTAAATTATATTCAATTTGCAAAAGAGCTTGAAGCAAAAATACGGGATAAATATCAGACAGATACTATCCGTATTCATATTATTGGTTTTGCCAAAATGATAGGCGACATTGCGGAAGGTGCCAAAGGCGTTGTGTTGTTTTTTGGTATTGCGATTCTCATTTCCTTTGTACTGGTGTATATCTATTCTTTATCAGTTAAACTCAGTTTAATTCCTATTTTATGCTCTTTTATTGCAGTCATATGGCAACTAGGATTATTACGTACCATTGGATTTGGCATCGATCCAATGGCAATACTCGTACCTTTCTTGGTATTTGCGATTGGCGTATCGCATGGTATGCAAATGATCAATTCAATGGGAAATCAGGTGTGTGATGGCTTAACTTCTTTAGAAGCAGCGCATATAACTTTCAGAAATTTGTTAATTCCGGGTGGTATTGCCTTGTTAAGTGATGCCGTTGGATTTTTAACCCTGCTATTGATCAAGATCGGCATGATTCAGGAATTAGCTATCAATGCAAGTCTGGGTGTTGGAGTCATCATCTTTACCAATCTTGTTCTGTTGCCCGTTATCATGTCGTATTTATCATTTGATAAGAATTATAAATCCAAAAAAGAAAAGAGTACCAATTTGCTGAACTCACTATGGGATAAATTTGTACCTTTGTCTCGTCCACAATTCGGCAGTATTATTATTATTCTTTCATTGTTGATCTTGGCATGGGGATGGGTTGAAGGCCAAAATATGAAAATCGGTGATTTGCATGCTGGAGCACCTGCTCTACATCAGGATTCAAGGTATAATTTGGATACTGCATTAATCGTTGAAAAATTTTCAATTGGTGTTGATGTGATTTCCATTATTGTTGAAACCATACCGAATGCGACGATTGATTATGAAATTATGAACGCAATTGATCAATTTCAGTGGCATCTTGAAAATGTAGATGGGGTTCAGTCAACGTTGACGCTGTCTAGCGTTTCCAAAATTATTAATGCAGGATTTAATGAAGGTACTATGAAATGGCGCGTATTGTCTCAAAATACAAGCGTTCTTTCACAAGCAACATCCCCGATTCCAAGCAGCAGCGGGTTATTAAATTCAGATGGAAGTGTCATGCCCATCATTATCTTTTTAAAAGATCATAAAGCAGAAACCATTCAGACAGTTATTAATTCTGCAAAAGCGTATATTGCAGAACATCAATCCAGCAGATATCAATTCAAATTGTGCAGCGGCCCTGTCGGCGTAATGGCAGCTCAAAATGAAGCTGTAACAGCAGCGCAAGTACCTATGCTGGTTTGGGTGTATGGTGTTGTTATTTTTTTGTGTATTATTACATTTCGTTCAGTTAAAGCCGTATTTTGTGTAATTGCGCCATTGGTGGTTGTTTCTGTACTTGCCCAAGCGATGATGTCTGTTTTAAAAATCGGTTTGACTGTATCCACATTGCCTATTTTTGCACTTGGCGCAGGTATCGGTGTTGACTATGGAATTTATATAATTACGCCGATGCTGACTTTTTTACGTAAAGGAACAAGCTTAGTTGATGCCTATGCAATGACCTTGAAAACAACGGGAAGTGCAGTTATGTTTACTGGGTTGACGTTAGCAGTTGGGGTAAGCACATGGATTTTTTCTGCATTAAAATTTCAGGTAGATATTGGTATTTTACTTACATTTATGTTTTTGTTAAATATGCTAGGCGCTATTGTTTTACTACCGGCCTTGGCCTCTTGGGCGTGGTTTTTTGAGCAACGAAAATTACACAAATCATAACAGAGGCCTTGATCTTCGTTTCGGCCACAATGTAGGGGCGATGCTTGTCATCGCCCATTATTATGCATTAGTACTGATGTAAAAACGGTGTAGATAAAGCATCACCAACAAACCAATCCTGATATTGTGAATTAAATGTTAATTCAGGTTCCCCATCGCGGATTTTATAGATAACTGAAAGACCGGGGCAACGACAATGTTCAATGCCATGAGTACGAGGTGTTTTTAAGGTAACGACTTCAAATCGTGAATTTTGTGACAATTGTTTCACCACAGCGCCAACACCATCATAGTAGAGGCTATCATGCATCAACATATAGCCTCCGGGTTTTAAAAATTTTTCAAACTGAATCACTTCCCATGCGCAGGTTTCATAATCATGCATCGAGTCAATGACTAAAATATCATAGTTGCGAACGGATACTTCATTCAGAGCATCCTGAGATTTTTTGGGAATCCATGTAATATAAGTTGAAAGATAAGTATTATCCCACAGATGAGGATATATTCCCGGATCAATGGCATATACATGTCCTTGATTCTGCAATTCACTTAATGCACAAGCAATGCAG